>JAJKJU010000035.1 GCA_021153565.1 Rhizobacter sp. | reverse complement strand
TCCGAGAGTGCCCGGGCCATGGTGAGCGTCATACCCGAAGAGCAGCCGATCGACGGCACTTGGACAGGTGCCTCGGCGTCGGGCTTCCTCGGCTCGAAGTCGACGACTGCGCTTGCCCCGTGGGATGGGGCCTTGTTGCCAACCATCGTTGAATCAGATCCGCCGAGTTTCCCGGGGCTGTTCGGTGCGGCCTCAATGCTCGCCAAAAATGCAGGAGATGCGGCCTGCGCAGCAATGAACGGTGGCGAAGCGCGACCGGCCGGGATGCTGGCCGATGGCTGCATCGGATGAAATGAGGTGCTCGTGCCGTCCGGTCGCGGTACCAAGCCTTGCAAGCTTGAGCTTGAGTCGACCGGCGGGGCGATGCACAGGCGCGCGTTGCGAGACTCATTCGCTTCCCCGGCACTATCGAGTAGCGGACGGCCGGACGCGGCACAATTGATGCGATCCAAGATGAGCCTTTCCTGTGAGGTCGCCGCAGTATGGGGGCAACGGCGCTGTGGGGCTCGTTGGACTCCGAAAGGAGGCATGAAAGTGCGAAGTCTTCATGTCGAGGAGGTCGCTCCCGGGTCCTCTCGCGAACGCACTGTGGGGTCCTACGCCCAGGCCCAGAACGCCGATTTTTCCGTCGTTGGGGATACACGGTTGGGTCGAGGACTGGCGCGCCGACATTAGGCTCCGGTGGTTGGCCCACGGTTTTCACCGTGGCCCCTCAACTCGGCAACAGCGAGCTGCAACGATAGTACCGCCGAGCAGGCCGAGGTAGGCTCGTTGAACAGCCCGGAAGCTGCCGGTCGCGAACGACAGCAGATGGCCGGCGTGTGAGTTCCCGGGCTTCGCCGGCAGCTGACCTTGGCCGGCCCGGCTCACGCATCGAAGGTCAGCTTCCAAGCGCGGCCTCGTACTCACACTGCCAGCCAAGAGCGGTAGTAGGGCCTGCCCTCGCCAATGCGGTCGCTCGCGAAAGGTTGTCGCTGCACGCTGAACAGATAATGCGACCGTAGGGACCAACTCGCGTTCGTGATGCGATATCGACTCTGGCGGAGGATTCGTTGACTTGAAGACGCTGGTGCTAGGCGGTTACGGGAACTTCGGTACGCGCATCTGCCGCGCACTGGCAGGCGATCCATCGATTCAGCTGCTGATTGGTGGGCGCGACTTGAGCAGCTCGCAGTCGCTGGCTACTGCCTTGGGTGGAGGCGCACAGGGCATTGCAATCGATCTTGACGGGGAGGGGTTCACGCGGTCTCTACGTGAGGCAGGAGTCGAACTTCTGATCCATACCGCGGGCCCGTTTCAACAGCAGTCCTATGGCGTCGCCGCCGCAGTTGCTGCGGCCGCTGCCCACTACATTGATCTTGCCGATGGCCGTCGCTTCGTCTGCGATTTTGCAAACGTGATGGACGCGCCGTTTCGTGCTGTCGGCCGCTCGGCGATCACTGGTGCCAGCACGGTCCCAGCGTTGTCGTCTGCCGTCATTGACCATCTGTGCGATGGCTGGAAGCGAATCGATGCCATCGACATCTGCATCGCCCCGGCCCAAACAGCGCCCCGTGGACGAGCGACGCTGGCGGCCGTGCTGAGCTACTGCGGTGAGCCGGTCCAAGTGTGGAACCAAGGGCGTTGGCAGGCGCAGTGCGGCTGGGCGCGGCCCGAGCGCGTGGCGTTCGCGCGCTTGCGCCCGCGCCTAGGCGCGCTTTGCGACATCCCTGACCTTGAACTCTTTCCGAAGCACTACAAGGTCACGCAGCGCGTCATGTTCCGTGCTGCGGTCGAGGTCGGATTGGCTCAGCGGGCGTTTGCAGTGCTAGCCGGGTTGCGCAATGCACGCTTGATCGGGCAGCCTGCCCGCCTGGCAGGGGTGCTCAATCATGCCGCCCGTGCACTCGACTTCATGGGCTCTTCGACAGGCGGGATGGTGGTCCGTGTCAATGGCAACGATGCACTCAATCAGCCCGCCAGACGCGCGTGGCACGTTACCGCAGGCAATGATCACGGGCCAGAGATTCCATGTATGGCGGCGATTCTGCTCGCGCGCAGGCTGGCGCGTGGCGAAGCGCCACCCGCGGGTGCGTTTGCCTGCATGAATGCGTTACCGCTTTCTGACTTCGAGCTAGAGTTCAACCACTGGGGTATGGTGACCGACACCATCGAGGAGGAGGCCGACCGTGGCGCATCAACGCCTTGAGTTCCCGATGCCAGCAAGTGAGGCGATCGTCTTTGATGCGTTTCACCACCACCAATGGCGCATGCGCTGGGATTCACTCGTCAGCGCCACCCACGTGCTGGGTGGTGCGCCGTGCCCCTTCGTCGGTGCAATCACCGAGAATGCCGGCGCCGGCGCCTTGAGAGGCCTTTCAATGCGCACGCAGTTCGTGTCCTATGAACCACCGCGTGTGGCTGCTGCCACCATGTTGGGCCGCTCGTTTCCTTTCATCCGGTGGGCCGCCTCGATGCGGCATCGTTCGACCGCACCGAACCAGTCGCTGCTGATCTACACCTACAGCTTCGAGGTGGGTCCGACAGCGCTTCGCTGGGTGCTGGAGCCGATCGTCAAACAGATCTTCGACTGGCAGACACGTCGACGCTTTGCAAGACTGCGAGACTTCCTGACCTCGCATGCGGATGACGTGGCGCTGTGGCAGCGTACCGGTGCCAGTAACGCGGCCGAGCAGGCTTCATGAGTGACTCCCATGCTTGACGCTCGTGACTTGAGCCTGCTTCGTTTCGGTCTGATCTTCGTGTGGCTCGCCACAGCGGTCGCGAGCATGTCGGAGTTGCAAGGCAAAAGCCTACGCCTGCTGACGAGCGCGGGGATAGACGACCGCACACTTGCTTTCGCGCTGATCTTGGGTGGGGCCGGCTCGATGCCGCACTCGGGATAGCGATGTGGATCAAGCCTGGTCGTGTGGTCTACACAGCGGCATTCGGCACGATGGTCGTGATGACCCTCGCGGCGACGGCAATCGCTCCGCGAGGACACTGCAGCATTCGATGCGGGGCTGCGTGCCATCATCCAAGAGGCGAAGGCGGAATGCGGCTATGACATCGCCACCGGGCATCGCTTCTTCTGTGGCTCGCTCACGCCGACGGATTTCAGGAAGGTTTCCTCCGGGGGAATTCAAGGCGCACGCCTGGTCAAGCTACGCGATTGGCTCGGCACGTTTCCCAACGCGAAAGACATCGCGACCAGGCTGCGCGGCTTCACTTGGACGTGACGTTGGCCGCATTGTGCGGCCGCAAGCAATCAGCCCAGCGATGCGCCAAACGACGCCGACCCGCCACGCGCCCGAACACCCCTGTCTTGCGCTTTCCAAACTGGCTGTTTGGGAAGCGTTCAAGAAGGTGAGGACCAACCGGGGTGCAGCAGGCATTGATGGTCAGTCGATTGAAGACTTTGGGCAGAACCTCTCGGGGAACCGTACAAGCTCTGGAATCGGCTGACCTCGGGCAGCTACACCTGGCGGGTCGATGCTTTGCGTGGCGATGCACGGAGCACAGCAACGGCGGACCCGATCGCCATGCACGCAATACCCAACCAAATCGCCGAGTCCTGGCCCAGCGCAAGTCCGGCCCCGACGATCAGTGCCGTTCCAAAGACGGACCACACTAAGGACGCCCAACGGCGCTTCCGCCGGTCCGCCCAGCCGATCGCCGCCAGGTTCGTCAGTAACAGCAGTGCAAAAGCTGGCCAGGCGCTGAGCCACCCCGGCAAATGGGGCAGCGCGGCCAGGCCCGTAACGCTCAGATAGGCCGCGCCGCAGATCGGGCACTTGGGCAGCAATGCCAAGAGGAACGCCCACAGTACGGGGGTCGATCTGACCACCGTCCCAGCAGGGTTCACGCGAGGATCTGCTTCCGGCCGCGGGAGCGCCCGAAGATCCAGCACCACCTGCTTCGGATCCCAGCCCAGACGCTGGTAGCTGGCGGCGATCCGCCCTTCGGCGTCCAGCACGAACACCTCGATGCGATGCCGGTTCACCAGCGACCCGACGAAGTTCACGCCCGACGCAAAGAAGCGCTGCAGGGCCTCGCGCCCCTGCGTCGCGCGCAAGAGCCGACACTGGAGGCCCGGAATCAGCCCACGGCTGGACGCATAGCCGCGCAGGCGCGGCGGCAAGTCGAAGTCCGGGTCGTACGTGATGGCAGCTATGTGAACGGTTTGCTCCAGGCCTGCGGCCTGGAGCAACCTCTGGAGCTGGGCCACCTTGGTGATGGTGAGCGAGCATTTCTGTTCGTTGTCGCAACGGGTATAGAAGAACGCCACCACCGTGGGCTGCCCGACGAAGCACTCGCGCCAGGACAAGGGCGCGCCATCTTGGTCTTCGAACCGAACCATGTCGACGTGTGCCCCGCTTACCACCGGCACGTGACGCCGCCAGGGCAGCGGCAGATCACAGCAGCTAGCGCCCTCACCCGCCGATCCATCCGGCAGCCCTCGAAGAACATCCTGCAAGGCCAGTCGATGTTCAGTCGCCAATGCGGTGGGACCCTGGTCCAGCACAATGAGGCCAGTCCGTATCCAGCGCATGTGCGGGCCCAACCATCGCAATGTCTGGAACACCTCATCCAGCGCCGGCCGCGCCGAATCATCCTGCGCCATCCCACCCCAGACCCCGAGATCCACCAGATCATCGCGCCGGGCGAGCGTTTCCAGCGCGCGCAGCACCACGGGCGCAAATCCCGGCAAAGGCGTTTCGGCCTGCCGCAGGGCACGCGCCGCGGCCGCCAGCAGGTACGGCACGAGGCCCGTCTCGAGCTCCTCCAAGACGAGCGGCACCGCTTCGGATTCGAGAGGCATGTTGCCCAACTCGACCAACACCCACCCCCGGCGACGCGACACCTCGGCAGAGCTGCACTGCGCATACGCTGGATGCTCTTCCTGCAACAGCAGGACGAGATGACGGGTGCGCGACGTCCCGGACGCAGCGCTTGCCACTTCGGCGCAAAAGTGCGCCTGCGTCCAGGGCAGTTCCGCGGCGTCCATGCTCACGGTCAGGTATAGCGTTGCTTGAGGTTCGCCGCCGCCAGCTTCAGACTACTCGCGTCGTCGGCATCGCCTTGATAGCGTTCCACCTGCGCCTGAAGCTCGGTGTCCTGAGCGAGAACTTCCGGATCCCCGAAATTGGCCAGCGCGGTCAAGCACAGCGTCTTGATCTCGTCACTTTCGGTCGGGTCCATCGCCATGCCGCGCGCCGTGTCCTGCATGCGCTTGGGGGCCAAGTGGTTCAGCGCGCTGGCCGCGAGCTGACGGACCTCCGTGGACTCGGACTTGTCCCCGAGTACCTGTTCGAAGAGCTTCACAGATCCCGCGTCGGCCGCCAGCACGCGCAGCGCCTCGCGGCGCGCCAACGGGTTCGGTGGTGCCTGCTCGATCTTGTGCGCCACCGCATAGGCTCCTGCGTGCGGGTCATAGCTCAGCAGCTGCAGCGCCTTTTCAGGCGGGAGCATGGCCTTGCCGGCATCCTCGAGGCCTGAGATCAGCATGGCCTGGGTGTCAGGGTCGTTCTCCCGGGCAAGAAGCCCGAACGCCCGCTGACGCAACTCCGAATTGGCATCGGTGCGCAAGGCACGCAAGGTCTTCATGTAGGCAGGGCGATGGGGCGCGAAACGCACCGGATCGAAGGTCAAGCCTTGGACCGAGGACAGCACCTTGTTGCGCAAGTCGTGATCTGCCGCCGTATCCCCGAGGATTCGCATGACCCCGTTGAACGCATCGCGATCATCCAGCACCGCATTGCCGAGCTGCAATAGCGCCTGGATTAGCGCCTCAGGCTTGGCCTTGGCCAAGCTCGTCCCGCCACGCAAAGCGTCGGCGGCAGCGCTGGGCTTCTTGGTCACCGTGCGCTTTGTGGCCGCCGTGGTGGTTTTCTTGGCCGAACCGTTCTTGCGAACGACACCGGCCTTGCGAGAGGTCTTGCTAGTGGGCATGGTGATGCACTCCTGGCTGGGGCCGGTTCAGATGTCGTCGTAGTCAAAGCCGAGCTTCGCACCACTGGACACCAAGCCCTTGTAGTCGAGCATGTGCATGACCAGCGGGCTTACGCCCGGCGCTGCCACGCACGGCGACAGCGCCATTGGGCCGCCGGGAGCGGTCGACGGCCGGGGTGACGTCACGATGCCGTTCCATGGCCAAAGGCTGTCCCCCAGGTTGTGCCCCGCCAAAAGGCTCGTCGGCGTGGGTCCCGAGTCATAGGCCGCGGCCACCGCGCCGTCGAACCGATTGTTCTTCGCCTGCCATTTGGCCCACAGCCGATCGACGTTGCAGTGCAGGAGGAAGAACAAGGGATCCTTCGCGGCAGTGGGGATCGAAGAAATGCTGCCGCCGAAGTACTGGACATGCGCATTGCCGTGTGGGTCGCCTTGCATGACCCTGAAATTTCGGTAGACGCTGCCGAGCGCCAAGGTCGCGGCCTCCTTCGATACGAAGCTCGACGCCGTCGTCGCCGGGTTGGGTCCGATCAGGCGTCTGGCCACGCCTTGCACGCCGTCAGTGGCCCAGAACTGCAACGGATTGGAAGGACCAAAGGCGACGGTGCCGAGGGCATCCGCCAAGCCCATGAATTCGGGCGTGAACACGTTCGGCGATGGGCGGTCGAACCGCCAGTACGGCAGCGCGACGGAAGGGTCGATGGCTTGCAGCTCACGCTCCAGATCCAGCAGATAGGCGCGGTGCCATGGCAAGAAGCCCGGTCCGCCGTGCGCCTGGTCATCGGCCCTCCCCGCCACGTGCATCAAGCGGAAATCGGCAAACCGCCCCGTGCCACGATTGTTCAGCTGCGCCATGGCCGCCACGAATCGGTCACGCTCTCCAGCAGTGAGTACGTTGGCATTCTTGCGGATGCGCACCATCACCGGCAGCGTGCCAAGCACCTTGTTGCCTTCCTTGACGACGATACTTACGTCGCCATCAGTTTGGCTGGGCTTGCCGTAGTTGCCGCGGACGTACACCGTCACGGATGTGCCATTGGTGGGCAACACGACCTTCAGCGTCGAAGCGAACCTGCCGTTCTCGGTCAGGCTGTAACGGATGGAGCCACCATTGGCTTGGCGACTCTCGCTCAACGTCACCGTCACGCCGCTCGGAGCCGGTAGTGTGTCGAGTAGCCGCATTCGCAAGGGCGATGGCATCCAGGTCAAGTAACGAGCAGCGCGTTCGGCGCTGTTGTTGAGCGTGAAGTCGATGCGCATGTCGCGCCTCCCCTATGTTTTCTTGGCCACTCGCGTGCGATGGAGCAAGCCTCACCGGAGGAGGCACCGACCGATCCCGGCTGACCCACAGCACTGGGCTCAGGCGATCGGCGACTCCTACCTTAAAACGTCAACTGACTTTGACTGCGCGCTATTTCAACAAGCCGCTAATCCAAGCACTGCACGTATAGGTGCCGTCCT
Organism: Rhizobacter sp.; assembly: GCA_021153565.1. Classification (GTDB taxonomy): domain Bacteria; phylum Pseudomonadota; class Gammaproteobacteria; order Burkholderiales; family Burkholderiaceae_C; genus Albitalea. The sequence goes on along the minus strand of JAJKJU010000035.1, from coordinate 1,548 downwards.
TCGGATGACTTGTCGCAATGATGAACACCGTGTTGGGCGCGATTGCATGATCGAAGCGTTGGTAATCCTTCTCTCCGTCGCTCGTTGCAAAGTGCACGTTGGTATTTGCTGGAATCGTCTTTTTGGAAGTGTTCAGTACAGACAGCGTCTTGCTGACGTCCTGCAAGCCTGAACCGGCCGTGCACTTGAGCGGGGTCTTGGCAATCTCAATGCCGCCGGACCCGGGCTGCTGTCGGGGAGGGGTATCTGATCCTCCCCCTGCATGTGCAATTGGCGTCAGCGAAAGACCGAATGCGGTGATGGACAGGACTGCTGTTGCGATCTTGAGTTTCATCGTAGCTTCTCCCTTTCTCACGTTTCATTGGGCAAGGCCAAGATGCATTCTTGCCAGGACGGCTCCAAACAATGCAATCGCTGTTCAAAGCTGCGCCCAGCTTGCCGCAGTCTCGGCCTCTTTATGGTTCAAGGTCGGTTGACTGCGTGGATTTGATTTCATCTGGCTTACTTGCGCCATCCCACGAATCGAAGTGCCCTACACCGCACAGTTCCGCGTCGACTTTGCGGTTGAGCTTGAGCTGTAGGTCTTCTGTTCTCCGCAGGTTTCATGGTCCGTTCTCTCAATGAGATTCTGCAATCGAGAACCGGGAGCTACGCGCTCAACTGAAGGAACCGAACATCGTTCGCTCCGGAAGGTTTGGCTCTACCAAGGCGCCAAGCCATCAAAGTATTGACCGACCTTTACCCGCGCTGGCCCGCACATCCCGCAGTGTCTTCCATGATCCGGGGTGCCCGCCTCGAGCATGAAAGCCGAGCGGCGATGGAAGATGGTCTTTCAAGCGATGGTCTTCGGTTTCCCGGTGCTGCTCGGAGTCGGCTATTTCCTCTTCTTCCTCAGCACCACCGGCTTTCGCTGGGGCCCGTTCGGGAGCGTCGTCGGGGTGGTGAGGATCGAAGGCGCGATCGGCGCCAACGAGCGCGCGTCCGCGGAAGCGATCCTGCCCCTCTTGGAGAAAGCGTTCTCGAACTCCAGCGTCAAGGCCGTCGTCCTGTCGATCGACAGCCCCGGGGGCGCGCCGGTGGAGTCGGAGCGCATCTACACAGCGCTCGGCACGCTCAAAAAGAAGCACCCCAAGCCGGTGGTGGCGGTCATCAACAACATCGGAGCCAGCGCCGCGTTCATGATTGCGTTGCACGCTGACAAGATCATCGCCGGCAAGTACTCGCTGGTGGGCTCGATCGGGGCCATCATCGCGCCCTGGCAATTCGACCGCGCGATCGCGAAGGTTGACATCAGTCAGCGTGTCTATGCCTCCGGCAAGTTGAAGGCGTTCTTGAATCCGTTCACTCCTGTCTCACCCGAGGTCGATGCGAAGGCGCAGCACTGAGTGTGATCAGCCAATTCGATGGACCAATGATCAAGCTCGGTGATGGTCGGCCGGGCCATCTCGTGGGTCCGTTTAGCGATGCAGTCGTGTTCACGTCGACGATGGCCATCAGGTGCATGAACAAGAACGCCGCCAGTGTTGAAGCTGGCGGCGTTCGGCATTG
>JAJKJU010000034.1 GCA_021153565.1 Rhizobacter sp. | reverse complement strand
CACGCCAAAAGACCCCTGCTCGTCGTTACAAATGCTCGCCATAGCCCGGGCTATGGCTGCGCTTTGCGCCTAGATCAGGCGCCTTTTGACGTGCTGCTCGGGCACGCTCAAAAAACTCTCAGCCTCTGACCATGTGGTTCACCCGCGTATCGATTTCCAACCCCGTCATGGCCACGATGGTCATGCTGGCCTTGGTCGTGCTGGGACTCTTCAGCTACCAGCGTCTTTCAGTCGATCAATTTCCGAATGTCGACTTTCCGACAGTGGTCGTCGCCATGGACTATCCCGGCGCATCGCCAGAGATCGTCGAGAGCGAAGTCACCAAGAAGGTCGAGGAAGCGGTCAACACGGTGGCCGGCATCAACTCGCTGTACTCGCGCTCGTATGAAGGAAGCTCCGTCGTCATCGTCGAGTTCAACCTCGATGTGGACGGACGCAAGGCCGCCGACGACGTGCGCGAAAAGGTCGGGCTGATCCGCCCCAACCTGCGAGACGAAGTAAAAGAGCCGCGTATCTCGCGCTTCGACCCGGCAAGCACGCCGATCTTCAATGTGGCCGTGTTGTCCAGCGACGGCAAGAAGTCGCCGCAGGAACTCACGACCTGGGCAACACAAGTGCTGCAAAAGCGGCTCGAAAACGTCCGCGGCGTCGGCGCAGTGAGCGTGGTGGGAGGCGTCTCGCGCCAGGTCAACCTCTACGTGAAGCCCGCAGCACTGGAGGCGCTCGGCATCGGCGTCGATCAGGTCGTGGCTGCCGTGAAGAGCGAGAACCAGGAACTGCCCATGGGAGCGATCCGCTCTCGCGAGCAGGAAACCGTGGTTCAGATCAATGCCCGCCTCAAGCGCCCCGAAGACTTCCGCGAGATCGTGGTCGCTCGCCGCAACGGCACGCCCATCAAGCTATGGCAGGTGGCCGACGTGGTCGACGGCCCGCAAGAGCTCGAGAGCCTTGCGCTCTACAACGGCCAGCGCACGGTTCTGCTGTCGGTACAGAAGTCGCAGGGCGAGAACACCATCGCGGTGGTCGACGGCTTGCAGAAGGCGCTGGCCGACGCGACGGCGCTGACTCCTTCGGGCGTCCAGGTCGAAGTCAACCGCGACAACTCGCGCTCGATCCGCGTGTCGGTGGCCAACGTGAAGCGCACCCTGTTTGAAGGCGCCGCGCTCACGGTGCTCATCGTTTTTCTGTTCCTGAATTCCTGGCGCTCGACCGTCATCACCGGGCTCACTTTGCCCATCGCGCTGATCGGCACCTTCCTCTTCATGTATGCCTTCGGCTTCACGATCAACGGCATCACGATGATGGCGCTGAGTCTGTGCGTGGGCCTGCTCATTGACGACGCCATCGTCGTGCGGGAAAACATCGTGCGGCACGTGCAGATGGGCAAGAGCGCGCACGATGCGGCGCTCGCAGGAACGAACGAAATCGGACTGGCAGTGCTGGCCACCACGCTGTCCATCGTCGCGGTGTTCCTGCCCATCGGCTTCATGGGCGGCATCGTCGGCAAGTTCTTCCACGAGTTCGGCATCACCATCGTGGCCGCCGTGCTCATCTCGATGTTCGTGAGCTTCACGCTCGACCCGATGCTCTCCAGCGCCTGGCACGACCCGCAGGCGCACGGCGGGGCGCGCGGCGAGCCGGTGACGCTCTACGACAAGACCGTTGGCCGCGTGACGCATCTCTTCGACCGCCTGACCGAATGGCTGTCGGACGCCTACCAGACGATCCTGCGCTGGTCGTTGTCGCACAAGCTGGCGACACTCTCCATCGCCTTCGCCACCTTCATCGGCAGCTTCTTCATCATCCCGTTGCTGGGCGCGGAATTCGTTCCCAAGGCCGACTTCTCCGAGACGCAGATCAACTTCTACACGCCCGTGGGCTCGTCGCTCGAAGTGACGGAAGCACGTGCCAAGCAGATCGACGCCATCTTGCGCGCCATGCCCGAAGTACGACACACCGTGACGACCATCAACGCCGGCACCACGCTCGGCAAGATCTACGGTTCAACCTATGTTCGGTTCGTCGATCGCAAGGATCGCCAGCGCAGCGTCAACCAGATGACGATCCCGTTGCGCGAGCAGTTGTCGCGCATTCCGGGCATCACGGTCACCAACATCGGGCAGACCGACCTGGGAGGCGGCAAGAGCCTCCAGTTTTCAATCCAGGGCACTGACCTGGTGGAGCTCGGGCGACTGTCGAACGCCGTCCTCTCAAAACTGCGCGACATCCCTGGCCTTGTCGATCTTGACAGCAGCCTCAAGCCGGACAAGCCCACCGTATCCATCGAAATGAAGCGCGATGCCGCGTCCGACGCCGGGCTGAACGTGAACGCTATCGCTGGCACGCTGCGTACCTTGGTGGCGGGCACGACGGTCGGCAACTGGCGAGCCCCCGACGGCGAGAACTACGACGTCAATGTGCGCCTCACCCCGGATAGCCGCGACTCGCTGGCCAATCTGCAGCGCCTGCCCCTGAACGTGGCCGCCGCTGTAGACGGTTCACCCCGAGTGGTTCGCTTGTCGCAGGTGGCCGATGTGACGCCGTCCACCGGCCCCAACCAGATCAACCGCCGCGACCTGAGCCGCGAGATCAACATCGACGCCAACGCCTTCGGCCGCAGTGCGGGCGATGTGTCGGCCGATATCCGCAAGGTGCTCGACAGCGTGGCGTGGCCACCCGGCTACCGCTACAGCTTCGGCGGCTCGACCAAGAACATGACCGAGTCCTTCCAGTACGCAGTGGGTGCGCTCGCGCTGGCCGTGGTTTTTATCTACATGATTCTCGCGAGCCAGTTCAGGAGCTTCATACAGCCGCTGGCGCTAATGAGCTCGCTGCCGCTCACGCTCATCGGCGTGGTGCTCGCGCTGCTTGTCTTCGGCTCGACACTGAACATGTTCAGCATCATCGGCATCGTGATGCTGATGGGTCTCGTGACCAAGAACGCGATTTTGCTGATCGACTTCGCCATTCGTTCGCGCGACGGCGAGAACGCACAGGCGCCCATGGAGCGCGAAGCCGCGCTGCTGCATGCCGCCCGCGTGCGCCTGCGCCCCATTCTCATGACGACGCTCGCCATGGCCGCTCGCCTTCGCCTTGTCCGAAGGATCGGAGCAGCGCGCGCCCATGGGGCAATCGGTGATCGGCGGTGTCATCACCTCGTCGTTGCTCACGCTCGTGGTCGTTCCGGTGGTCTATTGCTACCTCGACGACCTGTCTGCCTGGGCCAAGCGCAAATGGCACGGAAAGCGTGCCGTACCGGGTCAACCAGCTGCTCAGCCGGTGGCGAAATAAAATGGCAGGCTTTGCAATTCACTCCCCGAGGACCCCTGCCATGAACATCGAACAAGCCCGCTTCAACATGATCGAGCAGCAGATTCGCCCCTGGGACGTGCTGGATCAAGGCGTGTTGTCGCTCCTGGCCGTGGTCAAGCGCGAAGACTTCGTGCCCATCGCGTACAAGGCGTTGGCTTTCGTGGACACCGAGGTGCCCCTGCCGCATGGCCAGAGCATGCTGGCGCCCAAGGTCGAGGCCCGCCTGCTGCAAGAGCTCGAAGTCCACAAGCACGAACACGTATTGGAGGTCGGCACGGGCAGTGGATTCATGGCCGCCCTGCTCGGCCACAAGGCGCAGCAGGTCATCTCGCTCGAACTGAACGCCGATCTCGCCGACATGGCCGTCGCCAACCTTCGCCGAGCCGGCCTGATGAACGTCAGCGTGCACAACACCGACGGCTCGCGCGGCTTGCCCGACGAAAGCCCCTTCGACGTGATCCTGCTGTCGGGATCGGTGCCCGAAGTGCCGCCCAGCCTTCTCGCGCAGTTGAAGATCGGTGGCCGCCTTGCCACCATCGTCGGGCAGCAGCCCGTCATGCGAGCCATGCTTTTCACCCGCAGCAGTGAACACGATTTCGCAAGCGTTGCGCTTTTCGACACCGTGGCTCCTCGCCTCACGGGCTTTCCCGAACCCACTCGCTTCAAGTTCTGATGAAACAACTCGCCGTTCAGCAACTCGACACACACTGCTCTACATCGCAAGCTCTGCTGCTGGACGTTCGCGAGCCTTGGGAAGTCGAACTTGCCTCGATCTCGCTGCCTGGCGTGGCGGCGAAACACATCCCGATGGGCAGTATTCCGGATCGACTCGATGACCTGGAGCCGTCGCAGTCCATCGTCTGTATTTGTCATCACGGGGTACGAAGCCTGCAAGTCGTCGCATTTCTGGAGCGTCATGGATTCGAGTCGGTCTATAACCTCGCCGGCGGCATCGACGCATGGTCCGTCGAGGTCGATCCGACCGTGCCGCGTTACTAAGCAAGAACATCAAGGAAGCCACCTACCATGCCCGTTCAGAGCCACCCCTTTCAAGGTCTTGTATTGGCTCCTCTCCCCTCTGGGGAGAGGTTGGGTGAGGGGCTGCGGTGATGGCAATCCATGGCTTTATTCACCGCCCACGGCCCTCACCCCAGCCCTCTCCCAGAGGGAGAGGGAGCGAAGACCTTGAAAGGGGTGCCGTTCAGAGCCCAAGCTCCGCTGCGAATCACCCCACCAGCCGCTTCACCCGATTGGCGCCGCTCGCGCTGGGCATCGTGCTCGCTTTCGGCGCGGCAAGCGCGGCCCGCGCGCAGAGCCTGAACGAACTCTATGAGGCGGCACGAGCGTTCGATGCGTCGTACCTGGCCGCCCGCGCGTTGGCTGATTCCGCTGTGTACAAGGCGGAGCAGGCCCATGGTCTTCGCCGACCCAATGTCAGCTTGAACGCTTCGGTCAATCGCACCGGCAGCGACCTTCCCGGCAGCGACACGACAAACAAGAGCAGCACCGCGGGCATCGCCGGCTTGCAGACGCTTTTCAACCGTGCGAACGACGCGATCATTGCGCAGGCCGACAAGGGCATTGAAGGCGCCAAGGCTGATGTCGAAGCGGCCGAACAGGACTTGATCGTTCGTGTCGCGCAGGCGTATTTCGACGTGCTGGCTTCCCAGGACGCACTGACCACCGCGACGGCGAGCAAGGTCGCCATTGCGGAACAACTCGCCTCGGCCAAGCGCAACTTCGAGGTCGGAACTGCAACCATCACTGACACCCGCGAGGCACAGGCCCGCTATGACCTCGCTACTGCCACCGAACTCTTCGCGCAAAACGACCTGCTGACCAAGCGGATCGCGCTCGACACGCTGGTCGGCCGCACCGGCGTGATGCCACACCCGCTGGCCGGACCCGTCACCCTCGCTCCGCTGCTGCCCGGCACGGTCGACGAGTGGGTCGGGCCGAGCGATCAAGCTCCCAACGTTCGCAAGTTCCGCCTCGCCTACGACGTCGCCAAGCTGGAAACCGACAAGGCGCGCGCCGGCAATCTGCCCACCGTCGAACTGGCAGGAAGCTATGGAAAAGGCCACGGAAACACCACGGGCACGACACTCTCGGCTCTCGGCCCGACGCCCATCGATTCGTCCGGCCCGACCACCCAGTCGAACATCGGCGTGACCTTGAAGCTGCCCTTGTATACGGGCGGTGCGGTCCAGAACCGCGTGAAGGAGACGCTGCTGCTTGAAGACCAGTCGCGCAACAACCTCGAAGCGGCGCGCCGCGCGGCAGCACAAAGCACGCGTCAGGCCTATTTCAGCCTGGAGTCGTTGCAGGCGCAGGTGAAAGCCCTGGAAGCAGCAGAGTCGTCGAGCTTGTTGGCGCTGGAGGCGACGCAGCTCGGCTACAAGGTCGGCGTGCGGGTGAACCTGGACGTATTGAATGCGCAGACCCAGCTTTACACGACGCGACGCGATCTCGCGAAGGCGCGCTATGACGTGCTGGTCAATAGCCTGAAGCTGCGCCAGGCCGCGGGGACCTTGACCTCGGAAGATGTGCTGAAAGTCAATCAGCTTTTGGCAAAGTGATGCGTTCGTTGCCCGGTATATCCGGGCAACGACGTCCTCCTGCAAGGCTTTACGACAGCAAGACCGAATCCGATGCGCCAGACAGCGTGCGCCCGTCCTCACGGGACGCGTGACCTCGAGCAACCCGCCACTGCAGGTCTCGAAGGTCATCGACGTGGTGAACTGGCGCAACATCGGACCAGCATAAGGCACGGGGATGCCGGCCGATACCGGGCATCCGCCCCAGGTTACGCCCCGACCTTGCGGCGGGGCCAGTCGGTCACGCCCGCCCTCGGGGACTGATTCGAGTTCCTCGTCATCGACGGACGGGCCGTCAGGTGACGCGACGTGATCCATCTGGCGTCGGCCATTCCTTCAGTTGCTGGATGAGAGCAACCTGATTGCGCAGCCTAGTAAGGCATTGAACCAATTCATATGCTTTGGTCATGGAATGCGACGCGACGTGACCGCAACGAACGACAAAGGAATAGAGAAAGCTCGTTACAAGGCATCCCTGAACCCCAGGGCGATTGCACGAAGAAATGACCAAATATCTGGTATAGGAAACCCCTCGAAATCGAGGCGAAACGTGGACTTGCTGTTGCTCTTGCTGGACTTTTCTCGCTTGAGCATCTGTCCGCCTTATCTGTGGCCGCCACGCAATGCAACCAGAAGTAGTAAGTTCATGTAACGAATGCGGCTGTTTTCTTGTCTTTTGACCTCCATTTGCTTTTCTAGAGGTCAATCTCGAGACATTCCGTTACCACGCGTTCACGCGTTTCCTTCATGCAATCGCCCTGCTGGCGACAGGTGGCCCCTCAGTCTTCAACTTGGAGGAAGTTGCAGAAAAGCTAGATGCCTCACTACGCGAGCGACGCCATGGCCGGCAAGGAATAAAGGGTCGAGGTTCGCTACACCGGCTGCGACGATCTGGCCTATTGCTCGGGTAATAAGCCAAGCAAATTCGTGGATTCCAATATCGTGGCGGCCTCGTACGATACGAACTTTGCGTGCGGGCAATGCGCAGAAATCCACGAGCGGATCCGTGCCTCACTGGCCTTAGGTGCTGATATGGCTACAACATTTTCTAACGGAACGATCGGCCCGACCGTGACTTCCTCCTCCGAGGATTCTGTATACGACCGTTTTATGTTGCGGGCGTCATTGTATTTCCGCTGTTTCTCTTCGCTGATTCCGAATGTGACTGGCGTTTCATTGAACCAGCGCCGCATGGTGTAGCTTGCCGAGCTCAAACCCTCTCGGCTTGTAAATATATCTCCCAGCCCGCTCGCGCCTCCACCGACCGAGGTTTTCCCGTCGCCACTGATGTGGCTTGTGTATTCTCCTGTCACGACCTTATCGCCGCTTTGTATTGCCAGAGATGCGGACCAGATAGCCTGGTTTTTGGCAAAATTCGCAATGGCGGCCGAGCCTGTGCCGTGGACAAACAGTTTCTCTTTTTCAATAAAACCTTCATTGACGAGCTGCCGGGCCTCGTCGACTACCTGCATATCTACCAAAGCCGCTGGAAACTTCACCCAGTTTCTCTGACCGTTGTAGACGGGCTTTACCTCACCGCTGGTGAATCGCACCATGGGTGGCAGGTGTTGTCGACAAAAATCTTCTATTTGATCAATAAGACGCGACTGCGACTTTTTATTTGCCTGTGGGCAAAAATGTGCAATGAACGAGTCAAAATCACGTGCATTCAGAATCCATTCCGGGGATTGATTGTCTTGGCTTTGCATATATAGATTGTAAAGATTGTCCATCAATGCCATATATTCACCAGTTGAAGACGAAGTGCCGGTCGCGTTTTTTTCGCAGAAGGATTTCATCTCATTCTGAATGTGTTCCTCCAGAGCTATGACAGGCACGCCGCACTCATCGGCGATTTTTTCGATTGACTTGGGTTGCGCAATCGGCCGCACGTCCGGCACAGAACTCAGAGGTTTCGCAAGAGCTTCGGCCCGGGCCGTATCGCGTGTATCGGGTGTTTCCAAAAGACTGATCCGCGACTGCGAGAGTTCTGTAGCAGATCCGGAACGCTTTTTGAAGACGCCTTGGAAGCAGGACAACAAGCAGGAGGGCTGTCCATTCGAAATGCTGGTCGATGACTCCTGCAACGACGGGCCTTTCGAAGCGCTTCGGCGCGCCAGACCCAGCGGCGTGAGCGTCGTCGCAGTGGCGGACCCAGCTTGTCGCTGTGGACTGCTTTGTTCCAGGTGACTGGGGGAACCGGATACGCTGGGAAATCGACGAAACATCTGAGGCACTCTTGCTGTGGGTGGAGGGACTCGCCAAGGCTGATGGATTGACCTTGGCCGAGCCGGAGAGATGGCTGAGCACAGCCAAGGGCGTATCTTTGCCATCGACCGGTATCGCGCGACGGACGAAGACGAAGCGGCGTTTGTTCAAGCGAAGCGAAGGAGAGCGATCGAAAGTCTGGGGGAAAGTCTTGCCATCACGCCCAGCATTGACTGCAGCCGCGTGATGGCCCCGGCCGTGCGGCCGTGCCACAGGCGCCACTTCGCGGTGTGGTGCTGGGACATGATCTATTTGCCAGCCACGGTGGCCGGGCGCTGGTTCCACCTGTACCTGATCCTGGACTTGTACAGCCGCAAGATCGTGGGCGGGGAGGTGCACGACAGCGACGACTCTCACCACGCGGCTCACCTGGTCAAGCGCACGGCGCTGGCCGAGGGCATTGCGGCGCTGGAAACCAAGCCGGTGCTGCACGGCGACAAGGGCTCCACGCTCAAGGCCACGACGGTGCTAACGATGCTTTGGCACTGGGCTTCGCGCCCGGTGGGGCATCGTCATCCCTGGATTTCGGTCTGACCTTCGGAAAGCCAAAACCATCTTGTTCTTCCAAATCCAATGAAGCGTGCGGCTTGGTATCTCGCCTCCGGCTACAAAGACACCAATTCGGCAATCGCCTCAGCCATCCGCCCCGCAGCGCCGCGATGCTCCGTCGCGAATTCGATGGCCTTGGCTGAGGTCTCGGAGAGTTGAGCGGCATTTCCAAGCATGGCCAGCGCGGCACTCATGCCCTCGTCGACATCCTTCACCCGAATCGCCGCTCCCCCCGCTTGCGCCAGTGCTGCTGCTTCAGCGAAGTTGAAGGTGTGCGGCCCCATCACCACCGGGCATCCGCACGCAGCGGCTTCAATCAGATTCTGTCCGCCCAATGGCGCGAAGCTGCCACCGAGCAGGGCCACGTCGCCGAGGCCGTAGTACAGAGACATCTCGCGCATCGAATCGCCGAGCCACACATCGGCCGACAATGCCTCTTCCGACGGCTCATCGGCCCAACTGCTTCGACGTGCAACACGAAGTCCGGCCGATCGAAGCAAACCCGCGACCTCGTCGAATCGCTGCGGATGCCGCGGCACGACAACGAGCAAGGGCTTGGTTGCTACACCCTGCATGTGGCTGGCCCACGCCGCAAGCAACATGCTCTCCTCGCCCTCCCGCGTGATCGCGGCGAGCAGCACTGGACGATTCACCGCCGCACGCCACGCCTTGCCACGGGCAACGAGCAGTTCGTCGGGCGCCATGTCGAACTTGAGATTGCCGCTGACGACGACCTCCTTCGCGCCCGCCTGCCGCAAACGTTCGGCATCGGCTCGTGTCTGCGCAAGCACCATCGCCAGCGTCTCGACGGCCGGATGCAGCACCGCCGACAAGCGCTCACCTTGCCGCTGGCTCTTCAAACTCAAGCGCGCGTTGGCAAGCACCATGCGCACGCCGTGCCGCGCCGCACCGTGCAGCAGATTTGGCCAGATCTCGGTTTCCATGAGTACCCCGACAGCAGGCGCGAACTGCTTGAAAAAGCGCTCGACCACGCCCGGCGTGTCGTAGGGCAGCCATGCCTGTCGGTCGCCATCGCGCAGCAATGCCTCACCGGCTTCACGGCCCGTTGCCGTACTGTGGGTGAGCAAGAGGCGCATGTCCGGCATGCGCTCGCGCAATGCCTCGATCAACGCGGCGGCTGCACGCGTCTCGCCGAGGGACACGGCATGCACCCAGACCCACCCCTGCGAGCGCTCTCCGTGATAGCTTCCCAGTCGCTCCAGAATGGCATGCCGGTACAAGGGCTCCGCGCGACCGCGCCACCACAGGCGCAACACATAGACCGGCTTCAGCAGACGCAGCATGGCCGAGTAGGCGACCCGAGCCAACCGTTGCCGCCATGCCGCGGTCATCGCTGCTCGGCCTGCTGAAACTTCGCCCACACTTGCTGCCACTTCTCCCACACAGTCTCGACGCCGGGCGTAGGTTGCCCTTCGACCGACACCTGATGGTCATGCCCGTGCGCAACTTGCGGCCCCGTGCGCCACGACGTGGGGAAGTTGTAGATCTGCACGTGCGGCAGGTCTAGCGCCACGGCGATGTGGCTCAAGCCGCTATCGACGCCAATCACGCCATGCGTCGCGCCCATGCGGTCGGTGAGCGAATCGAGATCCATCGCGGGCCACACCTCGCACGCAGGGCCGATGGCCGCGCAGATCTCATCGGCACGCGCTTTCTCGGTCGCGCCTGCGTGTGGCAGAGCGATGCGCCAGCCCATGGCTGCCATGCGCCGGCCGATTTCGATCCAGCTCTCTTGCGGCCACAACTTGTCGTCGCGCGAGGTGCCGTGCACGAAGACCACCGTGCGATCGGTGGCTTCGAACTGCTGCGAACGCAGGCCGAACAATGGCGGCCCCATCAGTTCATAGCCCAGCGCACGCGACGCGAGCGCCCGCGCCCGGTCGAGCGCGTGAATGCGCGGCTCGATCTGGATCGGATGATCCACCAGCCAGCGCGCCGGCCACTCGTGGCTCGCGCCATCGGTCTGGTTGGCTAGGCCGAAACGCGTGCCACGGGCGATGCGTGCCACCAGTGCCGATTTGGTAAGCCCTTGGAAGTCGATGATCGCGTCGTAGCGCTCGCCGCGAAGCGCGTCGCGAAACTGACCCCATTCGTGCCGCACCCCGCTCGTCCACCAGCCCTTTCGCCAGCGGCGAATGGCGCATTCGATGCTGCTGTGAATGCCCGACACACGGCGCACCAGAGGCGCGAACCCGGGCTCGACGACCCAATCGATGAGCGCGTCAGGATAGGCTGCGTGGATGTCGTGCACGACAGGCATGGTGTGCACCACGTCGCCGAGCGAAGACAGCTTGACCACCAAGACGCGCATGCGTCACCCGCCCGCTGATCTCACCCTCTCCCTCTGGGCGAGGGCTGGGGTGAAGGCCATGCGGAAAATGAAATCACTCAATGTGCCGCCGCCGCGATCTTCGCGTCCGGTTTCACCGCTCGCAGCGCCTCCATGAACTCGTGCTCGATGCGATGCAGCGCCTCTTGCGTCTGCCCCTCGAATCGCAGGACCAAGACAGGCGTGGTGTTCGATGAACGAATCAGGCCGAAACCGTCGTCGTATTCGGCACGAAGTCCGTCGATGGTGATGATCTCTTTCGCGCCCGGGAATTTCGCCGTCTCGAGCAGCTTCTGCACGATTTCCCTGGGCTCGCCTTCCTTGCAAGGCACGTTCAATTCCGGCGTGCTGAAACTCGTCGGCAGCGCATTGAGCACCGCGCTCGGGTCCTTGCTGCGCGAGAGGATTTCCAAGAGTCGTGCCGCGGTGTAGGTCGCATCATCGAAGCCATACCACCGCTCGGCGAAGAAGATGTGCCCGCTCATCTCGCCGGCGATCGGTGCACCGGTTTCCTTCAGCTTGGCCTTCACGAGCGAGTGGCCCGTCTTCCACATCAGCGGAACGCCCCCGGCCGCGCGAACCAGCGGTGCGAGACGCTGCGTGCACTTCACGTCATAGATGATGGTCGCGCCCTTGTTGCGCGTCAGGATGTCTTTTGCGAACAGCATCAATTGCCGGTCCGGATAGATGATGTTTCCGTCCTTCGTGACAACGCCTAGACGGTCGCCGTCACCGTCGAAGGCCAAGCCGATCTCGGCGTCCGTCGTCTGCACGGTCCGGATGAGATCGGCGAGGTTCTCGGGCTTGCTCGGATCCGGATGGTGATTGGGAAAATCGCCGTCGACTTCGGAGTAGAGCTCCTGCACGTCGCAACCCAGCGCACGCAGGATGGCCGGCGCCGATGCTCCGGGAATGCCATTGCCCGAATCGACTGCGATCTTCATGCGGCGCTTGAGCTTGCAGTCGCCGACGATGCGCTGCTTGTATTCCTTGAAGATGTCCATGTTCGCGTCGCGACCCTTGGCTTTCGCGTAGTCCTCGGCCTCGATGCGCTGGCGCAGCTTCTGGATGTCATCTCCGTAGATCGCACGGCCGGCCAATACCATCTTGAAGCCGTTGTAGTCCTTGGGGTTGTGACTGCCCGTGACCTGGATGCCGCTGTGGCAGCCATGCTCGCCGCGCGTGGCGGCCACGTAGTACAGCATCGGTGTCGTCACGGCGCCAAGGTCCACCACATCGAGCCCGGTAGACGCCAGGCCGCGCACCAGGGCTGCTGCCAACCCGGGGCCTGACAGGCGACCGTCGCGGCCCACCGCCACTGCCTTCTCGCCTGCTGCGATGGCCTCGGTGCCGAAAGCGCGGCCGAGATGTTCAGCGAAGCGTTCGTCGATGGTGTCACTGACGACGCCTCGAATGTCATAGGCCTTGAAAATCGATGCTGCTACTTTCATTGATCTCACTCCTTGAGCGGGGCATTGTAGGCAGCGAGATGGCGTCCACGGCCACGGCGGCCGGCGCACCGCGCCATATGCCTTCACCTAGCAGGGCGTCGGACACTCTCTTCAGTGTTCGGCAACCCGCGCGCCGCGGTGAACATCGAGATCATTCGCATCTCGTTCGCGTGCGGGCTTTGGCCGCCATGCACGCTGCCATCGTGGCGATGCTCGCATGGAGCGGACACCTTCGTGTTCAGTGAATCCGTGGATCAATGACGGCCTCTGTTGCCCCCATTTGAGGCAGAAGGTGCCTTCCTTTGCCGCGAGGAATCGTCTGTCAAAGCTCAGACTGGTGGTGTATGCCGTTGGAATCGATGCGGCAGCACCACTTCACGTGCGCCCCCAACCCGAAGACTGGTTAGCTTCTACTACACCTGTTGCCACCAGATTGTCCGGCTGGCCGTGTTCGTCCGTGTCGTCCATATATACGTTCACTTCCAGCCCATTTCCAAGAGCGGATGTTCCTGCTCGCCGGATTCCACTCAGTCACATATGAAGAAACCCCTGCTTGGACCAGGTGTGCGAGCAGATCGCTCAACTTCGTGGTACCTGATTCGTCCGTCGGGCGATCTTCGGGGCGCGTGCTGCAGTGGCTTGGGCATCCTCCAATACCGACAGCCAGTTCGCCAGTTTTCGATGCATCGGCACTTTTGCGGCAACAGAACTTAGTTAGAGCCTTAACAAGCGCAGGATCGTTCAGCTGACTACCAGGGATAGCAACTTTCGATCCGGCAAAGACTTCCGCTCGCAAGCCACCGTTCACGAAGATCGACGCAGCCTCGCTATGCGCCAGCTGTTGCCCTAGTCGAGGTCCATTCGCGATGTTCTGAGCCCCCTTTGCGGCAAGTAATCATTGCGGCCACTCAACAATCCACCCCGCCTCCTCAAAGAAGCGTTGCAGCATCTCTCTACTTTCAACCCAACTGTCGAAGCCGTCTTGCATGTCAGGAGCCATAGCCGTGAGAATCAAGAAACCTCCCGTACTAGCTGCGTCGTCAACCACCTTGACATAGCGACCCAGTTCTTGCCCTGCCACTATCTTCCCGACTTTGCCAAGTTCGATGTCCATCGCTCGCTCCTAGTCGAAGAAGGGAATGTGATTGTTCGCGGTCGGCTTGGCCGCACCTGGCGCGTAGGTCTCCAAGTGTCCGTGCGGCACTCCAGGCGCATGGTTGCCCGATAGAGAGTTGCCATCTATTCGGAACTGTCGCGTTCCATCCGCACTACGGAAGACGCCACTCCCAAGCTTGCCAATTTCTTTGTAGCCTGGTCCAAGAAACTTTTCGCCGGACTGCAGAAGTTCGATCACCATCCTTGTGATGATCGACCCTCCCTTCAACGTCGCCTCAAACCGCCCGCTTCAGGCTCATACCTGGTTGGAAATACGGCCCTCGATCAGGCTCGTACCACGTTGGAAAGGGCTCCGGGTTGCTAAATGTCAGGTACTTCGCCTGATCGCCCACGAGCGGCTCCGCTCGGATGGCGTTAATGGAGTCGTTTGGAATGACACCGCTCGGCTCGAAGACCACGCTCTTCACGCCTTCGAAAACTATGAAGCCATCCGGCAAGTCTTCAGCTGTGTAGTAGTCCCACGCCGCCGACCGGACGCGAGAGATGCACGTCGTTTGAACCTTAATTTCAGAGTTCCATCCATCAATCACAACCGACTTGCAGCCGCGATCGCCGACGTAGGTTTTCAAGAATGCGATAAGGTCCATGGTGGTCAATTGATAGACCAATGAGCAGCGGGACTGTTCCACGGGACAACATTCCCGTTCTCGTCGAGTGAAGAACCTTGCCCTCTCATTCCGGGGGCGGTACTAGGCGCATGCCCGTGCCCATGCGGCGTCGGGTTGTTCGCGTGACCCTGCGGGTTCAGCCGCTGATAGTTCGAGCCGTTGGGATGGAGCGTGTGCGTATCGACACCGCCTCTGCCAGCCGCAACCGTTCGGCCGCCAACAGGTTCAATCATTGCGTTACCCCTAGAGTCCACGATGATCCGACCGATCTCGTTTCCAGCCTTGTCTGTGGCGGGGCGTGGTGCTTGCCCATCCCCTTTGCAGCCGTTGGCGCTGCAGGCAACGCCCCATTCGCCAGCAGCGTTGCCGCCCACAACTCGACATTCTCCTTCGAAGGCCCTTCTCCTCCAAGCGCACCCGCACGTAAACGTGATTGAATCATAGCCACGAGCCCCATCGGGGGTTCCTGGCCGAGTTCGGCCTGGATGCTCACCTTTCGGTCGATCAGCTCTTGAATCGCACGGCCCTGCGCCCTCCACCAGGAATTCGGAGCATCGACGGGGTTCTCGCCGAGTGCCAGTCTGTCTTCGTACAGCCGATGGATATGGCGCAGCTCCAGCCGCAATGCGTCGGACCTGGATGCACCATCGACCAAGGCACGTGTTGCCTCCGGCGCAATGAAGTTGTTATAGGACATGGCCCGGAATAAGTCCCCGTTTTGGGGGCGCTGGGCGGGATGCGCGCCGCGATGCAAGGCGCTCCGAGCGCCGTGTGGCGAGCCACGCCCAGTGCCCCCCCCAAAACGGGAAATTGTTTCGGGCCAAATCCTTATGTACACCTGTTCAAATCAAATCGATGCAAATCGAATTCAGAAGCTATAAAAGTTCAGCGGCTGACCATCCTGGGGACGCACCTGCAGGAAGCGATGCACGAGCCGCGCCTGAACGGCCGTGGGCAGCGGCGTGAGGCCGCTCGATCGAATGAGCGAATCGCCGCGCAAGAAAGTCCAATACAGGAACTGCAGTGCATCGCGTGCGCCGGCCGCGGTCTTGGGCTGCGCGTCGACGAGGACATAGGTGGTGACCGAGATCGGCCAGCTCATTGATCCATCCTGGTCAAGCAGCGAGGCCGTCTCGTCGCCCTTCTTGTGGAGGTCCGACTCTTGCACTGCCGACTTGAAGGCCTCGTCCGATGCATGCGCGAACTGGCCCGCCCGATTGCGCACACGCACGGCCGCGAGCTTGTTGCTGATCACGCGGTCGTACGACACGTAGCTGATCGCGCCCTGCGTGTCCTTCAGCGCCTTGACGATGCCGTCGTTGCCCTCGACCGCAAGGACATGGCCAGTCCACTTCACGAGCTGGCCATGACCGATGCCCGAGGCCCACTCCGGGGACACTGCCGAGAGGTACTTGGAAAAGGCTTCGGTCGTGCCTGACTTCTCTGCACGAACCACGCGAACAATGGGTGACGCAGGCAGTGAAAGCTCGGGGTTCAACGCAGCGATGCGCTTGTCGTTCCAATGCGTGACAGCGCCGCGCATGATGTCGGCAAGCACATCGCCCGTGAGCTTGAGCTGGTTCGCGCCCACACCATGAAGGTTGACCACCGGCACGATCCCGCCAACTGCCATCGGAAACTGCACCAGCCTGTACTTCGCGAGATCGGCCGGGCTGAGCGGTGAGTCCGTCGCGCCGAAATCCACCTCGCGCGCGACGATGCGCTGTACGCCGTCGCCGGAACCCGTGGGTAAATAGCTGACCTTGCTACCGTGTTCTTTTTCGTAGCCCGCGGCCCAGGTCCGGTAGACCGCGGAAGGAAAGGTCGCGCCTGCGCCTTTGATCTCGGTGGCATGGATGGCGCCGGGCAAGCCCAGCAGCACGCCGAGCAGTGACATCAAGAATCTCATGAGGAAGTTGGATGCGGAGCTCTTTGTCGGCCCCTATGGATGGAATGCCCGCGAGAGCTGACTCGCGGGCCGCGCAGGATGGTGATTGTCAACCATGACAACAGGACATCGCGGGGCGGTCTTGCGATTGAAGAAAGGTCGCGACGCGCAGGTCGGTCTCGGGTCCATGGGCGGGGCGATTCGCGGGGGCGCTTCCCTGCGGTACAACGGCCTGACACACGCGGACGTTTTGTGAAAGAACAAGATGTCCGAAAACGGCGAGTCCTGTGGGCGGCGTTGTCCATAATCGACTGCATGAACCTCGATGCCGACGCTGCCTACCTCGTCTTGCAAGCCCGCGACGCGCGCTTCGACGGCCGGCTGTTCGTGGGCGTGACGTCCACCGGCATCTACTGCCGCCCGATCTGCCGCGTACGCATCCCCAGGCGTGAAAACTGCCGCTTTTTCTCGACGCCCGCGCAGGCCGAAGCGCAATCGTTTCGCCCCTGCCTCAAGTGCCGCCCTGAAATCGCCCCCGGTCCGGGCCTCGCGTGGAGCGTGATGGACGCGTCTTGCACGCTCGCCCGCCAGGCCGCCGACTGGCTCGATGCACAGTCCGCAAGCGGCGAGGCGCCGACCTTGGCCGACTTGGCCGCACGCCTCGGCGTGAGCGATCGGCACCTGCGCCGCATCTTCCAGGCCGAACATGGCGTGACCCCGGTGCAGTACCTGCAAACTCGCCGGCTGCTCACCGCCAAACAGTTGCTGACCGACACGCGCATGCCGGTGGCCCAGGTGGCGCTGGCAAGCGGCTTCTCAAGCCTGCGGCGATTCAATGCTGCATTTTCCGAGAGCTACCGCATGAGCCCGACCCGTCTGCGTGGCGACACGCCCGATAACCATGCCGCGTCGCCGGTCGAAGCCATCACCGTGTCCTTGGGCTTGCGTGCGCCATACGACGCCGACAGGCTCACGCGATTTCTCGCACAGCGGGCGGTTCCCGGTGTCGAGCATGTCGAAGGGATGCGGATTCGCCGCAGCGTTCGCGCCGGCGTGATCGCCGAAGCCTCGGGCTGGATCGACGTCGAATTCGCACTCGCCACCTCACGCGTGCGTCTTGCGTTCTCGCCTCAGTGGGTCGGCGCGAGCACTCGGGTGATTGCCGCAGTACGCCGCTGGCTCGACCTGGATTCCACACCACAGTCCATCGGTGAAGCACTGGCTGCCCTGCCCGGCTCGGATGGTATGCGCCTGCCCGGCAGCATCGATGCTTTCGAGCTTGCCGTTCGCGCGGTGCTCGGCCAGCAGGTCACGGTGGCCGCCGCTCGAACACTCGCCCGCCGCGTCGTGGAGAACTTCGGCGCACCCATTGCCACACCGTGGGCCGAGCTTGATCGGACCTTCCCCGCGCCAGGCCTCATCGCCACCACACCCGTCGCGCAGATCGCCGAGCTCGGCATCATCCGCACCCGTGCCAATGCCATCGTCGAGATCGCGAAGGCTTGGCCCGAGCTCGAACGACGCATCGCGGACCGGCAGTCGCCCGAAGCCTTGATCGAAGCCCTGTGCGAATTGCCGGGCATCGGCCCCTGGACCGCTCATTACGTGGCCATGCGCGCGATGAGCTGGCCGGATGCGTTCCCACCCAATGACGTCGCCGTGCTGAAGGCGATGAAGCAGTTGTTCAACACCACCTCGCAACGAGAAGCGGATGCCGTTGCGGCCGCTTGGCGGCCCTGGCGCGCCTATGCCGTGCTGCGACTGTGGAACAGCCTGGAGACTCCCGCATCATGAGTTTTGCCACCCGATCCATCCACGCTTCCTGCACGGCCCGGGCCACTTTCGCTTCCCCGCTCGGGGCGATGCTGCTCGCACGAACGGAACATGGCCTCGCAGGCGTGTGGTTCGAAGGACAGAAAGATCACCCGGGCGAACTGTCGGCCCCCGAGGCGCCGGACGACGCTTTGCTGGGTGCCGCCGCCGCACAACTGGCCGATTACTTTGCGGCACGCACGACGCGATTCGATCTGCCGCTGGACCTGCATGGCACACCTTTCCAGCGCAGCGTCTGGCAGGCCCTCCTAGGTATCGCCACGGGGCGCACATGCAGCTATGGCGACATCGCCCGGACGTTGAGTTCGCCCCAAGCCGCGCGGGCGGTCGGAGCGGCGGTCGGAAAGAACCCGGTGTCGGTGATCGTGCCCTGCCACCGCGTGCTCGGAACGAACGGCGCCTTGACTGGATACGCCGGGGGCATGGAGCGCAAGCGCGCTTTGTTGAAGCTCGAAGGAGTGGCGTTGTGAAAGCCACCCCTTTCAAGGTCTTGCATTGGCCCCGACTTCAATCCGATCTGTCCCCTGCACAACAGGAGTTCACGTGAAGTCTTCCGATCTGGCCGAGCTCATCGGCCTGGCAGCACTTTGGGGCGCATCGTTTCTATTCACGCGCATGGGTGCCGCGGAGTTCGGACCCGTGGCTCTCGCCGCGGTGCGGGTGATCGGCGCTACGCTTTTCCTTCTGCCGCTGCTCAGCCTGCGTGGGCAGATGGGCGTGCTGCGGCTGCATTGGCGGCCGATCTTCATCGTCGGCGTGACGAACTCCGCGCTGCCGTTTCTTTGCTTCAGTTATGCAGCCTTGTCGATCACCGCAGGCCTGTCGTCGATCTTCAATGCGGCGACTCCGCTCTTCGGCGCGCTGATCGCGTGGCTGTGGCTCAGGGACAGCCTCACCACGTCGCGCATCATCGGGCTGGCCATCGGCTTCGCCGGAGTGCTGTGGCTGGCGTGGGACAAGGCGAGCTTCAAGCCGGGCGGCACGGGCTGGGCCATCGCAGCCTGTCTTCTCGCGACCCTTTGCTACGGCTCATCCGCCAGCTTCACCAAGAAGCGGCTCACCGGCGTCGCGCCCTTGGCCGTCGCAGCGGGCAGCCAGTTGTCAGCCGCACTCGTGCTCATGCTTCCGGCTGCCGTCTGGTGGCCCGCGGCCTTGCCGTCGCATCACGCCTGGGTTGCAGCCGCCTTGCTCGCGCTGGCCTGCACCGGTGTGGCCTGCGTGATGTATTTCAGGCTCATTGCGCACATTGGCCCGGCGAACGCGATCTCGGTGACGTTTCTCATTCCCGTCTTCGCAGTGCTGTGGGGCTGGATGTTCCTCGATGAAGGAGTGACCATGGCGATGGTCGTGGGCTGCGGGGCGATCCTCGTGGGCACGGCGCTGGCGACCGGCTTGTTGAGGCTGCCGCAGCGGCCGTCGAATCTTGCCGGACGTGAAGGCTGAGAGGCTGAGAGGCTGAGAGTATTTCGAACATGCCCGCTCGTGTTGCTCGGACACGCTCGAAATACTCTCAGCCTCTGACCGCGTCGCATCGGCGCACAATCCTTGCGAAATGCCCAATCACAATGAACCTGCAATCCCACCCGAAACTTCTCATTCGCCTGCCAAGCGACTTGATCTCATCGAAGCAGCAGCTGTTGCGGCGCTTGGGGTCACGCTGCTTGCGATCGTCGCCCTGCATCTTCTGCTGGCCCTGCTCGCGGGCCTGAGCGCGTTCGCACTGCATCGCGCGCTCGAACGTCAGTTGAAGAGGCGGATGCCCGAATCTGCTGCGAAGAACACGTCCTTGGCGCTGCTGGCCTTTCTCCTGGTCCTGCTCGTTGCGCTGGCTTTGGACAGACTCACCGAGTTGACCTTGGCCGCCAGCCCGGACAGCCTCGCCGCCCTGCTTCAACTCATGGCCGATTCGCTGGACAAGCTGAAGACCACCCTGCCGCCATGGCTCGCGGACCACGTGCCGTCTTCACCGGAAGCCTTGAACAGCGTGGCCGCCAAGTGGCTGCGCGAGAACGCGGCCGAGGTGCAGATGTGGGGAAATCACGCGCTGCGCGGACTCATCTATCTGTTGGCCGGTCTCGCGATCGGGCTGTTGGCGAGCTATTCCGGTCGACACGAGCCAGCCGGCAGAGCTGCCTTCATGCGCGCCTGGCGCGACAGGCTCGTGCAACTCGAGAGTGCGTTCGTCGACATCGTCGCTGCACAGTTGCGCATCTCGCTCATCAACACGGCATTCACCGCGGTCTATCTGCTGGGGATCGTGCCCGCCCTTGGCTTTCACCTGCCGTTCTCTGGCACCTTGGTCGCCATCACCTTCGTCGCGGGCCTGATCCCGGTACTCGGCAACCTGGTGTCGAACACGGCCATCGTTCTCACGAGCCTCGTCGTATCGCCATGGCTCGCAATGCTCTCGCTCGCGTTTCTGGTGGGCATACACAAGCTCGAATACTTCTTGAATGCGCACATCGTGGGAACCCGGATTCGTGTGCCAACGTATGAGCTGCTCGCCGCGATGCTGCTGTTGGAAGCGGCCTTTGGATTGGCGGGCGTCGTGGCCGCGCCAATCTACTACGCGTGGTTGACGAGAGAGCTGCGCATCCACGGTGCGATTTGATGAACAGGGCGGGCGCCCAAGCGGCTAAGCCGAACTTTGACGACCACCGAGACCTAAGTGCCCGCCCTGCTTGAACTTTTCGTTCGCAGGGTGTGGGGCTACTGGGTACAAGCCGGGTTTAAGTCGAGT
>JAJKJU010000033.1 GCA_021153565.1 Rhizobacter sp. | reverse complement strand
TGCCGTTACCTCCGCGCCCTCAATGGCTTCTTGCTCAAGGATCGGACGTTCGGCGATGTGGCGAACACCGCCGCGGCCCACAAATAGTCCGAACGAACCCTTCTTTTTTGTGCGCCCAGCATGGGCCCGACTTTGACAGGGATGGGCGCCCCCTTGCGGGTGCAAGTCCCGCCGCACGGATTTGGCCCGAAACAATTTCCCGTTTTGGGGGCGCTGGGCGGGGCGCGCTGCGGCGTTGCTCCTCACTTGTGTGGCTCGCCACACGGCGCTCGGAGCGCCTTGCATCGCATCCCGCTCAGCGCCCCCAAAACGGCAACTTATTCCGGGCCAAATCCTAAGTTGATCACAGCGAATGGCTATGTCGGCCACGGTACGCGTAGCGCCCTTACCGCACGCGCGCCTTCACTTCGTCGATCACCGTGAAGCTTCTCGACTCCCTGATGTGGGGCAGGGCGGCCAGCACCCCACGATAACGCGCCATGTCAGGGACGCGTGTCTTGAGCAGGTAGTGGAAATCGCCGTCGACCTCATGGCACTCAACGATCTCGGGCCGGGACATCGCCGCCGCCTTGAATGCGTCGGACGCCGATGCATCAGAGCGCTCCAGGCAGATCCGCGTCAGGATCATGAGTCCGCAGGAGCTGTTCGTCGCGTTGATCACGGCCGAGTAGCCGAGGATGACGCCATCATGAACGAGGCGGCTGAGGCGTTCGCTGGTGGCGGCCCTTGACTGCCCGACACGTTCCGCAAGCCTCGTGATGGAGATCCGGCCATCGTGCTTCAACTCGTGGAGCATTTTCGTGTCGACCTCATCGAGCGACACCGCTGCGACAGCGTTTCGGCCATCGCGGCCCATGCGACACGGCTGCGACGATTTGTCGTCCGTCGCCGCGTCGGCTGCAGGCCTGCGGGCACTGTGGAGCCGTCTCAAAGTGGTATCGCAGTGGAGCTTTTTACTTCTTCCATGACCGCGTAGGTGCGCGTCTCGCGAACGCCCGGCAGGGACCAGATGACGGCGCCCACCACGTCGCGGTATTGGGTCATGTCGGATACGCGGGTCTTGAGGAGGTAGTCGAAGCCACCTGCGACCAGGTGACATTCCAGGATGTCGGGCTGTGACTGCACTGCCGCCTTGAAGGTCTCAAGCACATCGTTGGCTGTGCGGTCGAGCACCACTTCGACAAAGACCAGCATGCCGATACCGAGCTTGGCAGGATTCAGGCGTGCTTCGTAGCCAAGAATCACGCCGTCCCGTGTCATGCGCTTGACGCGTTCAAACACCGCATTTGGAGAGAGATGCACAGCTTCCGCCAAGGCCAGGTTGGAAATCCGCCCATCGGCCTGGAGGATCCGAAGGATCTTGTGATCGATGCGGTCCAGTTCGGGCCCTGGGTCGCCATCAATGGCGACGGTATTGCGTGCGCGACGCGGCGCCGGGGTGCTGGGGCCGATGTTTGCGAATGGAATGCTCATGGCCGGGGCGCACAGCAGATGCCGTGCCAAGGGTGCCGTTTGAGCTAGAGCCTTGATTTGTCAAGGCTCGACACGCCAGACTCTGTCGCGTCGGCGTAATTTGGTGTGGAAATGGAAACTCGGACTTCGTGGTGAGTGCGCGTTTCCACACCGAGAGGCTCCCAGCCTCTGAGGCCTTCGTGGCCAGGCTTTCGCAGGGAGGCTACGGCATGTGGCATCGCATGACGCCAGGCCGGCATACTGCGCGGTCTATGCAAGCAGTCGACGGGGAATCGCAGGAACACAAAGGCCGCTGGCGCCGATTCATCGGGCCGCTGGCCCTGGGCATCGTCATGCTCTTGTCTGTTCTCGGGGCCGCGTTCGGCACCTACAGTGCGAGCCTGCGCAGCGGGATGGCGCAAATCGACGATATGGCAATCCACCAGCTCGATCTCTATGCGTCGACGCTCGAAAGCGAACTCGCTCGCTACGCCGACCTGCCTGGCTTGCTCGAGGTTGACCGCGACATCCAATCGCTGTTTGAAGGCGACCGCCGGCCGCAGGCTCGTGCCGCAGCCAATCGAAAGCTCGCGAGCTTCAATGTCATGGCAAGCTCGATGGCGATCTTCCTGGTAGACCCGCGCGGCGCGGTGCTCGCATCCAGCGACGCCTACCGTGGCGATGCCTCCGCCGAGGTGCGAACGATGCCTCTTTTCCTCGCGCAGGCTTTGCGAGACGGCAAGACCGGATTCTTCGCGGCAGACCCGTTCACCGGCATGGCGGACTACTACTTTGCTCAGCGCGTCGAGCGCGAAGGCAGGTTTCTCGGGCTGATCGGGGTGCAGATCAGCCTGGACCCTTTGGAGGCCACCTGGGTCGCCATGAGCCTGCGCTCCCAAAGCGAAGAAATCCTGGTGATCGACGATAACGGCGTCGTGATCATGACGTCGGTTCCGCAATGGAAGTACAGGACGATCTCTTTACTGACGCCGGCTGAACGGCAGGTCCTGGAAGCGTCCGGCCAGTATCCACCGCAGACCATTGAACCTCTGGGCATGAAGGTATTGAAGGTGCTTGACCGCGGCGTATCCATGGTGCAGCTGCCTGAATCGAAAGGCGAGCCGAAGGCCACGCCGCGTTCCGCGCAAGAGCGCCCTTTGTCTCAATTCGGTTGGCGGTTCATGATCGTGTCCGATCTCTCCGAGGTGGCGAACGATGCCGTTTTTGCCGCCTGGAGCGGGGGCGCCATTGCGGGCTTCTTCTGCCTGCTCGCGCTGTATCTCTTGCAGCGCCGGCGCGCGATGAGGCAGTTGTTCGACGCGCGCAATGCTTTGCAACAGGCCAATGACACTCTGGAGGCCGCCGTGGTGCAACGCACCAGCGAGTTGCGTGCCGCGAACGACACGCTGATCGGAGAAATGCAGGAGCGGCAGCGGGCCGAGGAAGAGCTTCTTCAGGCCGGCAAGCTTGCGGTGCTGGGCCAGATGTCGGTGGGCGTGGCGCACGAGATCAACCAGCCGCTCACTGCGCTGAGGGCACTGTCGACGAACACCGCTCTGTTGCTGAACAAGGGCCGTATTCCTGAAGCGGTCGACAACCTCAAGGCCATCGGAGATGTCGCCGCCCGCATGGGGCGCATCACTGCGCAGCTCAAGTCCTTTGCGCGAAAAACCCACGTGTTGCACTCGGCGGTGTCGCCGCGCGCCGCCATCGCGAACGTGTGCGTTCTGCTGGAGCACCGAACAACGGCCGAGCAGGTTCAAGTGAAGGTGGACGTGGCTGAAGACCTGCGGGTGCTCTGCGACCTCAATCGACTCGAACAGGTGTTGATTAACCTCGCGACCAACGCCATCGATGCGATGGCCGGCGCCGAGGTGCGGGTGCTGAGCATCAGCGCACACCTTTGCGGTGACCGCCTTTGTCTGCGCGTAGCAGATACGGGGCCTGAGGTGCCGGACGCGGTGATGGCGCGCATGTTTGAGCCCTTCTTCTCCACCAAGCCGGCAGGCGAGGGCCTTGGCCTCGGACTTGTCATCTCGTCGAGCATCGTGCGTGAGTTCGGAGGCAAGCTCCGCGTGGGAAAGGCAGAATCCGCATTGTTTTTCGAGTTCGATCTGCCGATACCGAAAGGGGCGGGCAATGTTTGAGGGGTTCAAGGTTCTCTTCATCGAAGATGATCCACCGGTTCGCAGCAGCCTGGCGCAGACTTTGGAACTGGCCGGCCTCGATGTGTGCGCCGTCGGGTCGGCCGAAGAGGCGCTGCGCCAATTGACGCCGGCGTGGCAGGGAATCGTCATCAGCGACGTGCGCCTGCCAGGCATGGATGGCCTGACCTTGCTGACGGAAGTCTGCCGCCTCGACTCCGACATTCCGGTCATCTTGATCACGGGGCACGGCGATGTCGAGATGGCCGTGGCGGCGATGCGCGCAGGTGCCTATGACTTCATCGAGAAGCCGTTCACGCCGGAGCGCTTTGTCGAGACGGCGATTCGAGCGATGGAAAAACGCATGCTGCGCGTGGCCGTCGAGGCGCTTCGCAGCCAACTGCATGAAAAGACCGGCATCGAGGCCGCGCTTCTCGGCAGCTCGCCAGCGATGCAGCGTGTACGAGAGCAGATCCTGATGCTTGCGGGGACGTCGGCCGACGTGATGATCCTCGGGGAGACGGGCAGCGGCAAGGAACTGGTGGCGCGCTGCCTGCACGACCACAGCAAGCGGCGCGACCGCAACTTCGTCGCCATCAACTGCGGCGGCTTGCCCGACACCTTGCTCGAAAGCGAGCTTTTCGGTCACGAGGCGGGCGCCTTCACCTCTGCCAACAAGCGCCGCATCGGCAAGATCGAACATGCCAATGGTGGCACCCTTCTGCTCGACGAGATCGAGAGCATGCCGCTGTCATTCCAAGTGAAGCTCTTGCGCGTCCTGCAGGAGCGCAAGATCGAGCGGCTGGGTTCCAACGAGGAGCGGCAGGTGGATGTGAGGGTGATCGCCGCCACCAAGGCCGACCTGCTCGAGCTGAGCCGACAGCAGAAGTTTCGGATGGACTTGTACTACCGCATCGACGTGGCGGTGCTCGAGTTGCCGCCGTTGCGGGACCGCAAGGAAGACGTGCCCATCCTCTTCGAGCATTTCGTCGCGCAGGCGGCGAAGAAATATGACCGCGAGCCGCCGCCCCTGAACAGTGACCACATGTGCGACCTGATGGCGCACGACTGGCCCGGCAATGTGCGTGAGATCAGAAATGCAGCCGACCGTTTCGTGCTGAACGTTGCAGCCGTCAGTGGCCCCGGAACGGTTGCTGTGCCAATAGGGCCTGCGACCCTGACTCAGCAAATGGACGTGGTCGAAAAGGCCTTGATCGAGCAGGCGTTGAAGCAGCACAACGGATCGCCCTTGGCGGCGGTGGAGGCCTTGGGCATTGGCAAGAAGACACTCTACGAAAAATTGCGGCGGCACAACATTGTTATCAAGGACTTCCGCTAGTCGTGGCGTGGGTTGTTTCTTCTACTCAGAGGCTGAGAGTTTTTCGAGCGTGCCCGAGCAGCGCGCCAGAAGGCGTCTGATCTAGGCGCAAAGCGCAGCCATAGCTCGCGCCATGGCGAGCATTTGCAACGACGAGCAGGCGGCTTCTGGCGTGATGAGCGGGCATGATCGAAAGACTCTCAGCCTCTCAGTAGTCCTTCGGGTCACTCGAGTCGGTGGGCTTGGCAATGACCTGCTGCAGCGCCTTGCTCATCGGCAGGCGAAGATTCCTGCCATATGGGGGAATGGGGGACTCGAACCAGTGCTTGTAGATGGCGTAGATTTCTCCGCTTCGAAACAGGCCGACGATAACGCCGTCGACAAGCCTCTTGAAGGCTGGGTCATCCTTGGGCAGGGCGATGCCGTAAGGCTCGACCGTCAACGTCCTGTCTGAAATCGAAAAGGATTGCGGATCGGCCGCCTTCGCGACGAGGCTGTAGAGGAGTACATCGTCCATCGCGTAAGCCACCGCGCGATCGGTCTGCACCATGAGAAACGAATCGACGTCTTCCTTGCCGGCAAGAATGCGCATGCCGAGCTTGCGCGTGGCGTTGACCTCGTTCAGGTACTGGATGCTGGTGGTGCCGACCGTCGATACCACTGCCTGCCCGCGGAGGTCTTCGAGAGACCTGATGCCGGCCGATTTCTTCGACAGCAGGCGAGTCTGCGCGACAAAGGTGGTGAGCGCGAATGATGCGCTCTTGTGTCGTTCCGCGGTGTTCGTCGTGACTCCGCATTCGAGATCGACAGTGCCATTGGCCACGAGCGGAATGCGCGTGACGGAGGTGACCGCGACCAGCTTTACCTTGAGGTCGCGCAACTGCAGGGTCTCCCGAATGTTGTCGACCACGCGTGCGCACAAGTCCATTGAATAGCCCACCGGCTTCAGCGTGGCATCGAGGAACGAGAAGGGAGACGATCCGATGCGATAGCCGAGGACGATGACGCCGGTTTCGCGAATCTTTTCAAGGGTGTTGTTTGCCGCGGCGATCGCGCCGTCTTGCATGAGGAAAAAGAAGCATGCCGCGCAGAAGCCGACGACGCTGCGGCAGATAGTCAATGGTCTGTAGGTTCGTTGCATGCTATTCAAGTGCAATCACGGTGTCCTGCTCTGCGGGCTGGCAACCTTCTGCGATTGGGTCCCATCCGCGCCGAACCACGACCCGGCGGTCGGTGTGGCAGAACTCCATTCTCGTGGCATTGGGAACCGAGCGCTGAACGAAGGCCTCTATGGAGGCCGGCATGCTGACGCGATAAAGCGCATGGGCCGTGTCGTCGCTCGGATGATCGTCACCATGGATCCACGGGATGAAGGCGCCCAGCCACATCAGCGGTGGAAAGCCCACGTCGAACACGCTGGGCATGTAGCCGTGGTCCTTCAGCCAGGCCTGGGCACGAGTGCGCAAGTCATCTGCAATGTCCAGGTGGCCCCAGGCGGCGGCAAGCATCTCCATCACCCATTGATTGCAGTTCTGGTAGCGCACGCTGAACGGGTAAGCATTGGCGCTGTACGCGGCGCTGAGCAGTTGCAATGCCTGTCGGTTGTCCAGTGCGACTCGTTCCAACTCCGCAGCTTCGGAGGGCGGAAGGAAGACGATCGAAACATAACCCGTGGAAGGGTCGTTGGTGCCGAGCACGAAGCCGGACATGCCCTGGTCGAAAATTCGCGGCTTCTTCTCGTCGCAGGCGTAGTAGAGCTGCCGCACCGACCATGGCGCATTCTGGCTGGCCTTTGTGCTGATGCCTGCATGTGAATAGCGCACGCCGAAGCGGCTCAGGTCCAGACCTGAGCGCGCGATGAGTACTGTGCTCTGGCCGGACTTTTCAAGCTCGGCCTTGATGATGGCGCCAAAGCGAAAGAGCTTGTCCTGCTGATCGGCGCTGTACTGCGTTTGCTGATCACAGAAGCGCATCGCACTGGCGTGGCACACGCTCCACGGCATGCCGCACCACAGCATCAGCAGTAGAAATCTTGCGAGGTGCAGCCCCGCCCGTCGGCTCAGAGGCTGAGAGTATTTCGACCGTGTCCGAGCAGCACGCCAAAAGGCACCTGATCTAGGCGCAAAGCGCAGCCATAGCGGGCTATGGCGAGCATTTGCAACGACGAGCAGGGGTCTTTTGGCGT
>JAJKJU010000032.1 GCA_021153565.1 Rhizobacter sp. | reverse complement strand
CATCCCCAACGTCATCACGTACAGCGCCCTGATCTCGGCGTGCGAGAAAGCCGGGCAGGCCGAGCTGGCGCTGAAGATTTTCGATGACATGCGCGCCGCTGGCATCATCCCCAACGTCATCACGTACAACGCCCTGATCTCAGCATGCGTGAGGGGTGGCCATTCCGCGGATGCAAGGCGGTTGCTTAAAGAGGCAGTGTCCGATGACGTGTTCCATCCATCGCTTGGGTATGACAAAGGCGCCAACAGCCTTGACTTCCATCTCAACAGCCTTCTGGTGACTTCGCCTGTGGGGGGCCGTGCGGGTGGGGTGTCGGCAGACATGGCGCAAGTGCTGTTCGACCATCACCTGGATCTGGGCAATCTCAGCTGTACGACGAAGTTCGTCGTGGGCCAGCACGGCGACGATGTGATCAAGGACGCCATTGCGCAGCGTATGCTGACAAAAGGGTGGACTGCCGTGCAAGGGTTCAGCCATGGCAAGGTCAATTCTGGGCGTCTGGTCGTCGCTCAGAGCCCGGCACAGACGGCTTCTATTGCATCGACGCTGAGTGCCGCAGCAAAAGAATTCGTACCACCCGGGCAGACGGCTCCTAATGCATCGACCCTGAATGCCGCAGCAAAAGCATTCGTACCATCCGGGCCGCCACGCCGGTAGTTGTAGGGGGCGCCTTGTTGGTCGTGCGTTTTAGGACTGCGTATTTCAGTGATCGTGGACGCTTTCCGACGAGAGATCGGTTTAGAGTGCGCCGGGAGACCGGCAAGGAGCAGGTGGTGAAAGTCCACTGCGATGAAGGAGTAGCGATCCACATCGACCCCGAGTCATGCGTGACGAATCGCGAGGTGCGGCGCGAAGCGGGAGTATTCGAGCGTGTCCGCTCATCACGTCAAAAGGCGCCTGATCTAGGCGCAAAGCGCAGCCATAGCCCGGGCTATGTGAGCATTTGCAACGACGAGCAGGGTCTTTTGACGTGATGAGCGGACACGCTCGAAATACTCTCAGCCTCTCAGCTCAATAGCTGATCGTGAAGCGCTGGTTCCTGTAGCGCAGCACCGCGGACTTGAGCTTGATCTGCTCGAGTACAAGTTCGGGCATCACCTTTTCGTTCTCGTGAACGATCTGCCCGTTCAGGATGAGGAAGCGGCTCGCCGCACTTTCGGAATAGATCGAACCGCCGACGACCAACTTCGGCACCTGAGCGCGAATGTCCGCGGGAAGCTCGTCTTGCGTCGGGATGCGGGTGCCAGCGGATGCCGCAGGTGCAGCTGCCACGGTGGTTGGTGCGGGGGCGTGCTTCACCGCAGGCAAGGGCGCAGGAGCCGCTGCAGGAACCGGCGGTAGCGAAATGCGATCGGTCTGAACGGGTGCCGATGGGGCAGGGGCAGGGGCTGCGGGCAGCGTCGTGGTCGTCTGTTGCATCGCCGGGCTGACTTGTGGTGCCTGTGCCGCAACGTTCGCGTCCGCCGCACCACTTGCTGGCTCACGCCCCAGGAATTGCCAGGCGATCGATGCCAGCAGCGCAAGCGACAGTCCGGCCACTGCCCACAACATCGGCTTGCCAACAACGAGCGGCGGGCTGTCCGAGGATGTCGGCGGTGTCGACTGCGCATGAAGACTTGGCACCGACCCGCGTTCGCGCTCGGCATCGGCCCGTCGGAGTGCATCGAGGATGTATGACACGTGACGCCTTATCTCTCGGTTTGCAGGCGCGGCTCGGCGATGCCCATCGCGCGGTTGAGCTGCATGAAGGTGGTGGGCCCGGCCAGGCCATCGGCCTTGAGGCCCTGGGCGAGCTGGAAGGCGTAGACGCGCGATCGAAGCGCGCCAGTGCCCGAAGTCGTCGTGCTTCCATCCACCTTCGCGAGTTGCGCCGTCAGCCATTCGGCCATCGGGCCGGTCTCGCTGTCGACGACCTTGTTGACGTAGCCCGGCGGCACGCGGAAGTAGGTCGCGAAGTCGCCTTTCCAGGCCGAGGCCAGGGTGGCAAGCGACACCATTTGCGAGACACCGCCCGCGTGCAGAGTGGCGTGTTGTGCGGTGAGCCCGGTGAGCAAGGCGTAACCTGGCTTATTGCTCTCGTCCCGCAAGCTGACAATGCCCGGTCGCGCCAGTTGCCGGATCAGCGCGAGGTTGCTGTTGGCGATCTTGAAGCACTGCACGTGTTCGCGTTCCGCCGCCAGGCACGGATCGCCTTCGGGCAGCTTGAGGTTCCACGACTGCGCGAGTTCGCGCCAAGCCTCTTGCTCGGTGTGCAGGGTGGTCTTGACGCTGCTGGCGACGATGATGCCCGATGCGGCCGAAGAGGCGGGCACTGCCGCCACGAGCTTGGCAGGCTCTGTGGCGCTGGCCGCGGCGACCCATGTCGAAGCACCGCTGGCCGGCTTTGCTGTGGCGACCACGGGTGCCGTTGCGTGCCGCGACTCCATTGCCACCGTGCCCAGACCGAGCAGCGCCACGCACGCCGCAACACCGCCGCCGGCAATGGCGATGCGCTTCGTCGTCCACGGGCTGGGAACGCCGTCGGCCGCATGGCCGAACACTTCGTGCGCCGCCTTGTCTACCATCGCTCGGTCTACGCTCGGCCGTGAGTTCGCGTATGCGCCGAGCAAGGCCCGGTCGCACAGCAGGTTGATGCGACTGGGCACGCCACGAGACAGTTCGTAGATGCGCGTCATTGCTTTCGCGTCGAAAGGAACGGCGCGCGTCATGCCCGAGATTGCGAGCCGGTGGCGGATGTACTTCCTCGTTTCCGGCGCCGACAAAGCCTCAAGGTGGAAGCGCGCAATCACCCGCTGCGCCAGTTGTTCAAGCTCTGGGCGAGCCAGCAGCGCGCGCAGTTCGGGCTGTCCGATCAAGATGATCTGCAGCAGCTTGCGCTCGTTGGTTTCCAGATTGGTGAGCAGGCGCAGTTGCTCCAGCACGCTGGCCGACAGGTTCTGCGCTTCATCGATGATGAGCACGTTGTTCTGCCCGACCGCATGCGTCTTGAGCAGGAACTCATTGAGCGCGTCCACGTACTCTTTGACGGTGGCGACACCCGGTCCGTCGTGGTGGCATGGAATGCGGAACTCGTCGCACACCGACTTCAGCAACTCGTCGACTGTGAGCTTGGGGTTGAAGATATAGGCGACGTTGCAACGCGGCGGAATCTGTTCCAGGAAGCAGCGGCACACGGTGGTTTTGCCTGCGCCGATCTCACCGGTCAGCAAGACGAAACCGCCGCCGCCCTTCACGCCATACAGCAAGTGCGCGAGGGCCTCGCGGTGCCGATCGCTCATGAAGAGGTAGCGCGGGTCGGGCGCGATCGAAAAGGGCTCTCGCTTCAAGCCGAAAAAGCGCGCGTACATGGGGCAGGGAATCCTCGGGACGGCTGTGCCGCATGGGCTGCGGCTATGGCTTGCGAGTCTATCCCCGTGGCGGGTCGTCCCCCAACCCGCAAGAAACGAAAAGCCCGCGCTGGGCGCGCGGTGTTACTCGTTATTCAGTACTGGCCTTCGGTCAGCGTGTCGAGCTGGAAGCGGCCACTCTTATCCACGAGCCAGACTTCGGTGAACTTGGTCGCACCCATGCGGGCAGGTGCGGGCATGGGCGACGAGCGCTGGATCATGTCCTTGACGGCCACCGTCACGTCCGGCGCATGCGTCGGCACGCGGATGGTGGTGATGCCCTGCACATTGCCATGGGCGTCGACGCTCACTTCGAGCACGACGATGGCATGAACCAGAGCGGGCAGCTTGCCTTTGTAGATCTTGTCCGGGTAGGACTTGTAGACGTGGCGTGCCGCGTCCACCTTGTAGGCCTTGGCAGTCTCGGCATTCGACACCGTCGCGACGATGGCACTCTGGGCTCGCGCCGGCGCCGTGGTGGCGATGCTCATGGCCGTGAGCAGGGTGGCAGCAAGAATCGGGGGTAAGCGAAGGGACTTCATCGCAACCTGCCAAAGTGAAACTAAGGTATCTCACTGTGACATCGCCGGTGCTTGCGTGGTGGTGCGGAAATCACGCCTTTAGCGTGCTAATTCATTGGTAGCAAAGGCGACGAATCTAATCCTGCCCGCCCTTCATGCATGACGCGATATGTAACCAATGCGCCCTGGCAGGCTCATGGCGTCATCGCCTCGGGGGCAATCCGAGGCCGGCGTAGGTGAAAGCCCGAATCACGGATGTCGTCCGGGCATCGAAATGTTGACGTTTCGCGTCAGAGGAGATCAGGCGCCTTTTGACGTGCTGCTCGGACACGTTCGAACATACTCTCAGCCTCTCAGCCTCTCAGCCTCTCAGCCTCTCAGCCGCGCCGCACGCGAAGCAGTTCGTCCAGGATCAAAAACGCCGCTCCGATCGTGATCGCGCTGTCGGCGACATTGAAGCTTGGGAAATACGAGTCGCGGTAATGGACCTGGATGAAGTCCACCACGTAGCCGTGCAGCAGTCTGTCAATGACGTTGCCGAGTGCGCCACCCAAGATCAACGACAGTGCCCAACTGAACAGGCGCTGCCCGCCATGGCGCTTGAGCATCCATACGATGAACACCGTCGCCACCAGCCCGAGCCCCGTGAAGAACCAGCGCTGCCACCCCGTCCCGTTCGCGAGAAAGGAAAACGCCGCGCCAGGGTTGTGATGCCGGACGACGTTCAGCAGCGAGTTCACGTAGCGGCTGTCGCCGACATGAAAGTCCCCAAGGATCAGCGTCTTGGTGAACTGGTCGGCCAAGATGACGATAAAGGCGATGCCGAGCCATGGGAGGAGGGATGAGGAGGAAGCGTTTCGGGATGCAATATCAGCGCGTTGAATGGTTCGGAGGGCGTCTTGCCAAGTGACGCATTTTCAGGCGACGTGTCGCGATTCACCTTTGCCGAACAAATTGCTCGCGCACCGACCGCAGATCGTCGGATGTGCCGCATCCTGGCCGACGTCATCGCGCCAGTGCCAGCAGCGCTCGCACTTCTTCGCGGTCGAGGGTTGCACTTTGACCTTCAGCTCTGCGCCATTGACCACCTCGGCCTTGGATGTGATCGTCACGAACTTCAGGTCGTCGCCAAGCGATGCGAGCAGTTCGTAGTCGGTCGCGTTGGCCGTGATCTCGATTTCCGCTTGCAGGGACGATCCGACCTTGCCTTCGGTGCGAAGGGTCTCGATGTCCTTGTTCACGAGGTCGCGCACTTGCCGGATGAAGGTCCACTTGTCGAGCAGCTTGGGGTTGTTCCAATCGCTCGCGTCGCTGTAGGTCTCGGTGAAGATCGATACCGATTTCCCTGGTGCGAAGACTTTCCAGGCTTCTTCAGCAGTGAAGCTCAAGAAAGGCGCCATCCAGCGCAGCATGGCGTTCGTGATGTGCCAAAGGGTAGTCTGCGCCGAGCGGCGCGCGAGGGACTTCGGGGCAGTCGTGTAGAGGCGGTCTTTCAGGATGTCGAGGTAGAACGCGCCCAGGTCTTCGCTGCAATACACCTGCAGCTTCGCCACCACGGGATGGAACTCATAGACCTCGAAATGTTCGAGTACTTCGGCCTGGAATTGCCCTGCGCGAGCGAGCGCATAGCGGTCGATCTCGAGCATGCTTTCGAGCGGCACCGCGTCGTTGGCCGGGTCGAAATCAGACGTGTTCGCGAGCATGAACCGCAGCGTGTTGCGGATGCGGCGGTACGCGTCGACCACGCGCGCAAGGATCTTGTCGTCACCCGCGATGTCGCCCGAATAGTCGCTGGCTGCCACCCACAGACGAATGATCTCCGCCCCCAGCTTGCTGCTCACCTCCTGCGGCTCGATGCCGTTCTTGAGACTCTTGCTCATCTTGCGGCCCTGGCTGTCCACGGTAAAGCCGTGGGTCAGAAGGCCACGGTATGGAGCGCGGCCTTCGAGTGCGCAAGCAATCAGCA
Source organism: Rhizobacter sp. (assembly GCA_021153565.1). Taxonomy (GTDB): domain Bacteria; phylum Pseudomonadota; class Gammaproteobacteria; order Burkholderiales; family Burkholderiaceae_C; genus Albitalea. Next base: position 12,447 of record JAJKJU010000032.1, on the reverse strand, counting down.
GCGAAGAATGGAACCAGCCGCGGTGCTGGTCGTGGCCTTCCAGGTAGAGGTCGGCCTCGGGACCTTGCTCGTGGCTCTGGCCAGCGTGAGACCCGCCCAGCACATGGAAGAAGGTCGACCCTGAGTCGAACCACACGTCGAGGATATCGTTGCTCTTCGTGTATTGCTCAGCCTGCGCGCCCAACCATTCGGTCGGATCTAGCTTGGACCATGCCTCGACGCCGCCCTTCTCAATCAGCGCCGCAGCGCGGTCGATGAATTCAAGCGTATTCGGATGCAGTTCGCCCGAATCCTTGTGCAGGAAGAAGGGCAGCGGAACGCCCCAGTTGCGCTGGCGGCTGATGCACCAATCGGGCCGGTTGGCGATCATGTCCCGCAGTCGGGCGCGGCCGTTCTCGGGGTAAAAGCTCGTCGCGTCGATGGCCTTGAGCGCCGTGGCACGCAAGGACTCATGCGCCTTGTCGACCGTGAACACGCCTTCGCCTTCATCCATGCGAATGAACCACTGGGCAGCCGCCCGATAGATCACCGGCGTCTTGTGGCGCCAGCAATGTGGGTAGCTGTGCACGAGCTTCGAGGTCGCGAACAGCCGCCCCGCGTCGCGCAGCGTGTCAATGATGACGGGTGTCGCCTTCCAGATGTTCTGCCCGCCGAAGAGTGGCAAGGCGGGGTCGTACGAACCGTTTCCCTGCACCGGGTTCAAGATCTCGTCGACCGTCATGCCATGGGCGCGGCAGGAGTTGAAGTCATCCATGCCATAGGCGGGCGAGGAGTGGACGATGCCCGTTCCGTCCTCGGCCGTCGCGTAGTCGGCGAGGTAGACGGGGCTCAGGCGGTTGTAGCCCTCGTGCACGTGGGCGAGCGGATGGCGGAAATTGATGCCGTCCAGCGCCTTGCCAGGCGCTGTGCCGATGACGGTGCCCGGCATGCCGTAGCGCTCCAGGCATTTGTCGACCAGTGCCGATGCGAGCACCAGCAGGCCGTGCTCAGTGTCCACGAGCGAGTATTCGAGCTCGGGGTTCAGGTTCAGTGCCTGGTTGGCCGGGATGGTCCAGGCGGTGGTTGTCCAGATGAGGATGAAGGCATCTTTCTCGAGTGATGGCAAGCTGAAGGCTTCTGCGAGCTGGTCGGGCTCGGCGCATAGAAAGCCCACATCCAGCGTCTGCGAGCCTTTGTCCGCATACTCGATTTCAAACTCGGCCAACGACGAGCCGCAGTCGAAGCACCAGTAAACGGGCTTCAGCCCGCGGTAGACGAAGCCGCGCTCGATGATTTTCTTCAGCGCACGGACCTCTCCTGCTTCGTTCCCAAAGTCCATGGTGCGATAGGGATGGTCCCAATCGCCCAGCACGCCCAGTCGCTTGAAGTCGGCCATCTGCTGGGCGATCTGCTCGGTGGCGTACGCGCGGCTCTTGGCCTGCACTTCGTCGCGCGAGAGGGCGCGGCCGAAGGTTTTTTCGATCTGGTTCTCGATGGGAAGGCCGTGGCAGTCCCAGCCCGGCACGTAGAGGGCATCCATGCCCTTCAACTGCCGTGCCTTGACGATCATGTCCTTGAGGATCTTGTTGACGGCGTGCCCCATGTGCAACTGGCCGTTGGCGTAGGGTGGGCCATCGTGCAGCACGAACTTGGGCGCGTTGTGACGTGCGTCGCGCAGCTTCTTGTAGATGCCCTTCTCGTCCCATTCCTTGACCCAGCCCGGCTCGCGCTTGGGCAAATCGCCGCGCATGGGGAACGGGGTGTCGGGCAGGTTGAGCGTGGCCCGGTAGTCGGTCGCGGCAGCGGGTGTGGCGGTGGTGGTCTGTTCGGTGGACATGCTTCGTTCTCGAAAGGAGGTCACTCCCGCCTGGGCGGGACACCGGAGGTCAAAGTCCGGCGAGGGAAGAGGCCGCGTTCGGCATGAAGGGGCGACGCGTGCGGACGGCAAGAAATCCGCGAGAAGCCGCGTCAAATTCGATCGCGCGTGGTCTGCCGGCTCGTGGCACTGTGCCAATGCGACGTGGTCGAGCGCGCGGGATACGATGGCATCGCACCGATTCTACCGGCCGCTCCGGTCGGCTTGTCACATGCTCAAAGCTTGCCGGCCCGCCTGGGCTTTGGTGATGCTACTGGCTCCCGGCGCGGCCGTGGCTGAGGACGATCTTCCGGTGAAGAAGCCCGACTCTTGCAGGACAGGGAGATTCACGTCGGCCGAGTTGCGCCATACGTGTGCTGCGCCTGCCCACGCCGCGTGCTCGACGAAGGTTGAACCGCGTGTTACTGGCACAGCCATTGCACGGCATGCGGCAGCGCCGCGTGGCGCGCGGCACGCTCGGCGCTGCCGTCCTCGACCGCCAGCCGCAGATCGTTGAGGTGATACAGCACACCGTCCATGCAAGCCATGGCCCACACCGACAAAGCCGGATGGGAGTTCGCCAACTCCAGGTTGGTGAGCCGGTCGCTCCACTCCGCCCGCTCTCAGCAGTGGCGTCGGTCGTGCCATTGCCAAGATCGCATGCACCGGGTCGCCGCCTTGTTGCACGACAGAGCCGCCCTTCGCGTAAACCTCCATGACTTCGCATTGAATGACAGACTAGTGCCGCCTGCCATGAGAATCTGGAAATGGATCCAATACGCAACGCAGGCACATCAAGGCCACGTGAGATCAGTCCCGAACCGAATGACTTGGACCCGCACAGCGCCGAGTCAAGGCGTGTGCGGCCTCCAACTGCGGGGGCATTCGAAGCAATGGTGCCGCAGTCACCACCGCGGCGTGCCATATCCGACGAGATGGAGGCTGAATCAGCGTCACGCCCCCCACGCGGTGCCGCACCCACGCAACCCGTGCCGGCCTCACCGGCAATCGGCGAAGCCGACTCCGAAGTGATATTCCAGCGCTTCGTGACCGAGGCTGCTGAGGTGGTGGCATCGCAGCCTGCAGAGGCATTACCGGCAGAGTTCGTTACTCAGCTGTCGGAGAATCTCATGGCCGCATTGGACATTCACGGCCAGCCACAGCCAGCGGACGTCTTCAGGGTGGTGGACCTCGTTGTCCAACACCCGAACCTGGAATCCGTCGTCCTGCAAGTGACGCGCGAACTGGTTTTACTAATGGGCCCGCAGCCCAATCTACACGACGGGCTCTCAAGCCGCCGTTTGCAGAGTCCGGCCTGTGACCGGGTGATAAATGAATTGATGGATCTAATTTGGTTCGATAGCCTCGTTCCGGACGACGAGATCGACGGATTTGATGCTGATCTCCATCAGCAGCACGACGCCTTGGGCAGCGAGATCCAAGCCTGGGTCCGCCTGGGCGGCAAGCCAATCGAATCCGTGCATGCCTTCAATGAAGAAGACAATGCGCCGTCATTCGCTCGCCTGCTCGCGCGTCTGCGCGGACGGGAACCGCAAGGCACGTCAACGCCCCCTGAGCAGACGGCGGCGCAGGTGTCGTTCGTGATTCAGGCCATCGCGAATAATGCCGCCATGCGAAGCCAGGTATTCTCGCTTGCGGAACACGCGCTAGGCAGTTGCGGTGACAACTTGGCCGAAGGCTTCTCCAAAATACTGCTGGCCGTGGACAACCATCGGATGGCGCAGGCCGTGGAGAGTGGCGAAGTGAACGCGAAGCAGCTCAACGATTGGGCAGGTTCGCTGTTCCGGTTATCGCTGCTCGAAAGTGCAGTGCACCGCTTCATACACACCCAACTCCAGCGTTCCGACTTGCCAACGTTGGAGCGAAACGCGCTCACCAATGAACCACTGGAAACCATGGTTCATGCCAAGGTCGACCTACGCCAGCGGCTTGATCTGCCGAATAGCACAACATCCGCGATGAGATACCGCAGGTGCAGCGTGTTGACGCAAGACCAGCTGGGCATGCTGGCACTGAAGGTAGAAGCTCAGGCAAACGACGGTCAAGAGCGGGACAAGTTCCTGCTGAACCATCAGACATGGCGTGCTGGCATGAAGGCGCTACATGCACAGGAATTCACAGACTTGAAGGTCAGGCAGGATGATGATCCCTTCTTCGATCTTGATGTGCCCAGGGATCTTGACGGCCAGGCGGAGTATGCCGCGCAGGCGCTGCGGGTCCAAGCGAAATATGCCGATGAAGAAAATGCGCTGCTGCTGCACCTGGCGGCCAACTCAGAAGTGATGTTCCAGCGCTTCCTGGCCGAAGAAGCCACTGCGGTGGTGGCATCGCAGCCTGCAGAGGCAATGCCAGTAGCACCGCCCATCGATGTCTTGATCGCGGCGATGTCTAGACTTCGTGCAGGGCGCCAACATGGCGCGCCTGAGAGCGTCGCTGATACAGCACGTGCGTTGCGCCTGGATGCCGGGCAGCTCGCCACCTACGTCACCGACGGCGGCAATCTGCAAACAAACCCGCAGGTGCAGCAGTGGCTGCAGACGCTGCCACCCGATGAACTAGATGCGCTGCTGCGCTTTCACGACAACGGCTGAGTTAGATGCGCAAGTACCACGAGGGCGCGAAAGCGACGCCGATCAACCACACCAAGTCAGCCGTCAAGGCAGCGTCGGTATAGCGAAAGCGTGGCAAGAAGTTCGACGTGACTGAGAGGCTGCCTACTTGCCCCATCCCATGTGATCATGGCTGCCTCCTGCCGGAGGGTAGTGAAGCAATGGGGCTTGAACGCCGGCATCGCCTGGCGTTTTGATTCGTAGGGTGGGCACGCTACGCTTTGCCACTCTACGAAAATTCCCTGAGCCACCGCCGCGCGTCGGCCTCGTCCTTTGCAATCCCTTCGCGCAAGGCATCCATCGACTCGTAGCGCAGCTCGTCGTGCAGCTTGTGCAGCAACTCCACGCGCACGCATTCGGTCGCCGCGCGGCCCATGTCGCCAGCGGCCAGTGCCTCGCGAACGGCCGAGCTCGACACGCGCAGGCCGTGCACCTCGTAGCTCATCATGCGCGCGACGTCGAAGCCGGCGGCGCCTCCGGGAGCATCGAGCATGGCGTAGTCGCCGGCCCGCTTGGCCCCGAAGCGGAAGTCATCGCCGACGAGCACGTATCTGGCGTGCACGCCCTCGATCAGCACTTGGTCGATGAAGGTCTGCGGGGACAGCGACGACAAGGCGTGGTCGAAGCGCAGTACACCACCTGGTCGATGCGGAGGGGATGGCAAGCGCCGTTCCCTACCCCTATTCAACAGATGCTTGCGATTGCTTCAAGCTTTGAAGGTGTAGTGGCGCTGTTCTTCGTCCACTCGAACAGCACTTCGGTTGAACGCCATGGTATGTGCCGGAGAAGGGTCCAATCTGGCCGGTCATTCCTCCGTTCACATCAAGTTCAAGCAGAGATCAGCATGGATTACTCGTTTTCGAGGTCAGTCACGCCTACGCAGCATTCGCCAACCCCCGAGGCGGGCCAGCAAGGCGATCCCACACCGGAATCACGACCAGACCGAGAAAGCGGTCTTTCCGGGCCGTTCGAATTGATAGCGAGGACATCGTCATCGGACAACATCGCGCCACGAGGAGGAAAAGCACCATTTGAAATGCTCGCAAAGGACGCTCAGGAGAAGATCCTCGACCACTTGCTCCTCGGCGACTCGCCAAGCGACCCAGTTTCGATGGCCCGAAGTCTGATGGCCCTGTCGGGGACGTCTAAGGCTCTACGAACGTTAGTTCAGGGAGTCGGCTCCCGCCCCGAATACCGACCATACCGACTGTTGACCAGCCTGATGAAAGCCGCTGAACGTCATGTCCGCAACTGCAGCGAACTCACCGCAGCCCGTGTTAAGAAGTATGCAGCCGTGCTCGGACTATTAAGCCAGCACGAGAAAGAACGCCTCGTGTCCGCCGCGATCGGCCTCGACAATGGCGAACAAAAGTCGATTGCGATATTAGAGCTTAGCAAAAGAGTAGCCCATTTGGACGACGACCAGCGCAATCGCCTTATCGACTCCGCCATCGCGAACACCGATGAGTCCAGCTTCTCCAGCTACAAAGCCGAGTCAATCGGCGTGCTGGGCGCCGGAGCGCATTTGGATGTGATCCAGCGCGACAGACTCCTCGCCGCCACTATCGACATGGAAGGACGCCAGAGGTCCGCTGCGATAGTTAAGCTGAGCGCGGGCTTGGCGCATATGAACGATGACCAGCGCGAGCGCCTCGTCGCCGCCGCCACCAGCCTCACCGGTCGTGCCAAGGCCGAAGCGATTGCCGGTCTTAGCGTAGGAATGGCGCATCTGAACGGCGAGCAGCGCGAGCGCCTCGTCGCCGCCGCCATCAGCCTCACCAATGGCGAAAACAAGGCCGAAGCGATTGCCGGTCTTGGCGCAGGAATGGCGCATCTGGACGACGAGCAGCGCGAGGGCCTCGTCACCGCTGCCCTCAGCCTCGACGAGGATATCGACAAGGCTACAGCGATCGTCGGGCTGAGCGCGGTCATGGCGCATCTGAACCTGGACCAGCGCGATCTTCTCGTGGACGCCACCATCAACTTCGGCAATCTCAGCGCCAAGAGTAATGCGATAGCCGGACTGGGCCATGGATTGGAGCATCTGAACAAGACCCAGCGCAAGGACCTTGTCGACGCCACGATGGACCTGGGCGACCTGGGCAATAAGCTCTTTCAGGCCTATGCGATAGCCGGTCTGGGCTCGGGAGTGGAGCACCTGAGCAAATCCGAGCGCGAGTGCCTCGTCGTCGCCGGCCTCAGCGACAGCTACACGGAATTCGACAAGGCTATTGCGATAGAAGGGCTGGGCGCGGGAGCGGCGCATCTGGACGATTCCCAGCGCGGGAGGCTCGTCGCCGCGACCCTCGGCCTCCTCGACGACGGCCTCGACAAGGTTCGTGCGATAAAAGGGCTGGGCGCGGCAATGGCGCATCTGAGAAATTCCATGCACGAGGACATCGTCGTCGCCATCCTCGGCTTCAAGAGCGACTATTTGAAAGCTGATGCGATAGGCGGGCTGGGCGCGGGAGTGGCGCATCTGCACGAGGCCCAGTGCGACAGGCTCGTCACCGCCGCGATCAGTTTGGGTGACCCGACGATCCGTGCAATAGCCAGACTGGCCGCTCCCATTTTCAGTTCGCACTGAGAGTGTTGGGAGTTTGTCTGGCTCTCGCAATAAGGGCGTCGGGCCAGGCGAAGCCCGGCACCGAATTTGAAGGTCAGATGGCGAGCCAGTAGAACTGGTCAGCAGCGGACAAGGCTTCGCCTTTGGGGCAATCGAGTTGCCCCTTCTTGACCATGTGCATGGTCTCGCCGACCTCGATGCCGCTCGCGCCTGGGCAGCTGGCTTCGTGCGTTGGTACTCAGCCCCTGGCCGCATGAATGAGGCGACAAGTAGCGTGACGCGCGCCGCTCCAAATCCCACCTTCTTCATCGCCAAACGAGTGGGCGGGGACGGGTCGAGCAGTTGTGCGCGATGGTGGAGGCCGTCGGGCTACCTTGATGGAGATGAGTGTGTTTTTTTTGGGGAAATCCCTCACCCCAACCCAGAGGGAGAGGGGACTCACTTGGTCGCATATCCCAGAGGGGCTGACTGGCTGCCCCTGCCGGAGGGTAGTGAAGCAATGGGGCTTGAACGCCCGAACGCCGGCATCGCCTGGCGGTTTTTTTATTCGTAGGGTGGGCAAAGCGTAGCGTGCCCACGCGGACCGTCGAGCTGATTTCATTCACAACCGCGTGGGCACGCTACGCTTTGCCCACCCTACGAAAATTCCCTGAACCACCGCCGGGCGTCTGCCTCATCCTTCCCGATCCCTTCGCGCAAGGCATCCATCGACTCGTAGCGCAGCTCGTCGTGCAGCTTGTGCAGCAGCTCCACGCGCACGCATTGGCCGTACCCGTCATCGATTCCCATGGCCGCTGGCCATTCGAGGCAATGCGTCTCGAGCAACACGCGCCCTGCATCTTCTACCGTCGGCCGCACCCCCAGGCTCGCCACGCCTTGCAGCGGGCCGTCGCCCAAGCCGAACACCCGCACGACGAAGATGCCCATGGCCGCAGGCTTTGGATGATGGAAGTTCAGGTTCAAGGTTCGAAAACCCAGCTCGCGCCCCAGCTTGCGGCCATGCACGACGTGGCCGCTGATGCTGTAGGGCCGGCCAAGCAGGGTCGCCGCGCGGCCCATGTCGCCAGCGGCCAGTGCCTCGCGAACGGCGGAGCTCGACACGCGCAGGCCGTGCACCTCGTAGCTCATCATGCGCGCGACGTCGAAGTCGGCGGCGCCTCCGGCAGCATCGAGCATGGCGTAGTCGCCGGCCCGCTTGGCCCCGAAGCGGAAGTCATCGCCGACGAGAACGTATCTGGCGTGCACGCCTTCGATCAGCACTTGGTCGATGAAGGTCTGCGGGGACAGCGACGACAAGGCCTGGTCGAAGCGCAGTACGACCACCTGGTCGATGCCCACGCTTTCCAGCTCGCTCAGCTTGTCACGCAAGGTGGCGATGCGTGCCGGGGCCAATTCCGGCTTGCCGGCAAGCCTCGCAAAATGGTCGCGCGGCTGCGGCTCGAAGGTCATCACGCACGACGGCAGGCCGCGATGCTGTGCTTCATTGCGCAAGAGCGCGAGCATGGCCTGGTGGCCGCGATGAACGCCGTCGAAGTTGCCGATGGTGAGGGCGCAGGCGGGCGCAATGCCCGGATGATGAAAGCCGCGAAAGACCTGCATGCTTTCGATTATGCGGTCGTGGTGGCGGTGGCCGCCACGGGCGTCACGGCCTGCGGGCCTGGCAGCCAGCGCCATTGGCCGGGTGCAAGGTCGGCAGGCAGCGCGAGCGCTCCGAAGCCGCTTCGATGCAGGGCCTCGACGCGATTGCTAACGGCAGCCAGCATGCGCTTGACCTGATGATATTTGCCGTCGGTGAGCGTGAGCCTGAGGCCATGAAGTCCGTCAGGCCGCTCGCCGGTGATTTCGGCCGCGGCCGCAGCCACCGTCGCCGGGTCGTCGACAAGCTTCACGCCGGCCAGCAGCTTGTCAACTTGTTCGGGCGTGACGGGATGCTTGCAGCCAACTTCATACACCTTGGGCACGTGCTTTTTGGGCGAAGTCCAACGGTGGATGAGCGCGCCGTCGTCGGTGAAGACCAGCAAGCCGGTCGTGTCCTCGTCGAGCCGGCCAACGCTTTGCACGTCGCGGATGCGCAGCGGCGGTGGCAAAAGACTGTAGACGCTCGGATGATGCTTGGGCTTTTGCGAGCACTCATGGCCCTTGGGCTTGTTCATCATGAGCAGGGCCTTGGCGTGATAAGGCCAAGACTCTGCGCGCACGGTGAAGACGAGACCTTCAGGCTCGAGGTCTTCGAAGGGGTTGTCGACGACCTTGCCGGCGATCTTGACATGGCCCGACACGATCAGGCCTTCGCATTCGCGGCGTGCGCCGAAGCCTTGGGAGAAGAGGATTTGCGAGAGTTTCATTGAGAGGGATGGAGGGGCTTTGTCGAAGTGCCCTTCCCATCAATAGTGCAGTTCCAGGAACACCACGTGATTGTCCGCTGCCGGCCAAGTCTTGCCAGCCACGCGTTCGCCATTGAACTCGCCCACGATTGGCCGGTTAGCGGCAGCTAGCACCTTGAGCTTCACCGTCGACACGCTCGCCACCCCCGCAGGCACTCCCTCGGGCGGGCTCTTTCCATCCAGGCTGATCTGATCGCGAGGAATGCCGAAGTAGCCTCGTGGCCGAGTCAAGGCCACCACCGAATTCGCATCGCGATCCGCGTCCGCGATGCGCTCCGCCCGAAGGTTCACGATGTTCGACGAGCGCGGAAATGGCGAGCGGTAGATGTGGGTCGTCGCAAAGCCGGGTGCACTCACGACGAACTCATAGCTCGTGCGGCCACTGGCGTTGAATGGCCCCCACATGCCATCCGCACCGATGGTCTTGCGGTGGACCGCTGGACCACTTCGTTCGCCTTGCTCATTGGTGGCGAAAACCTCCAGCGTCGCGCCCGCGAGCGGCACGTTGTTGGCGTAGCTCCCCCTGCCGGCATCGTTGTTCAAGCCGAGCCCCGACACCTTGCCGTTGAGCATCACGTTCGTTTCGGGCGTGATCGTCAGGGTGGCTGGCGAACGTCCGGTGATGAAGCGGAACATCGCCAAAAACGCTTGCGGACTGAACGAGGTTTCGCGGTGATCGATGCCGGGGATGACGACGTTGTCCGCGCCCTTGAGCGCGGGCCCATCCGAGGTGATGTTGGTGGGCGTGCCTTTGGCGCCGATCCACATGCCGTCGGGTTGCGCATACTTGTCGTTGTTGTCGGATCGGATGGTCATCCACTTCACGCCAGGGGTGACCTCGTGGCCTTCGGCACCCTTGGGCGAATTCAATGCCGTGAGGAAGGGGCCGGCTCCGTTGAATTCGCTGCCCGGGTTGCGCTTCGCATCCGCCCAGATGCCGTGATTCGATGTGCCGCCCAGAATCGCATGCGACACGTTCTTCGTGCCGCCGCCGTTGGCGATGTAGTTGCGAATCGCATTGCCCCCGCGCGCGTTACCCACCAGCACGACCCTGCGCGCGCCGGTTGCCTTCATCACCCTGTCGACCTCGGCGGACAGGAACTGCCTCTGCTCGGACGTCGAGCTGCGCCCGTCCTGCAATTTACCGTCGTCGTCGCGCGCAAGCGGGTAGGGCAGATCGATGGCGTGAAGCCGCTCCCGCGGCCAGCCATTGCTTTCAAATCGCCAGATCGTCGTCATCCACACGCCAGAGGTGTCGCCATTGCCGTGCACGAACACGATGGGCGGAAAGGAGTCTGGTGCGGGCAAAGGCGTCGTGCCGCAAGCGGCCAGCAGCGAGGCGGCTGCAACTGCCAGCAATACGGCGCGGCGAGAGAGGCGTTCGAACATCAGTCGTTATCCGGATGTGAATTGTTGTCAGAGGCTGAGAGTCGAGCGTGTCCGAGCAGCACGTCAAAAGGCGCCTGATCTAGGAAGCGCAGCCAGAGCTCGTGCTATGGCGGGGTGCGATTCAAACTGATGTGAAGTCTCGATACCCGTTCGCCCTGAGGTATCGAAGGGCTTTTGGAGCGTCGGGATGGGGCTTCGATACCTCAGCCTGAACGGAAATCGGTGTCCGCAACCTGAAGCGTACACATCAGTTTGAATCGCACCCGCTATGGCGAGCATTTGCAACGACGAGCAGGGGCCTTTTGGCGTGATGAGCGGGCATGATCGAAATACTCTCAGCCTCTCAGGTCGTTGTTCGGTGCCGGCGAAGTCCTTGGCACAGGGCAGGTCGACCTTGTCGAGTGCCATGTCCTAAGCGAACACCCACGCCGTGTCCTGCATGCGTGCCGATACCTCGCCCAGATGATGCATGGAGTCTCCGTAGCTCATCTCGAGCACCGTGAGGCGCTTGAAGTAGTGGCCAGCGATGTACTCGTCCGTCACACCGATGCCGCCGTGCAACTGGATGCACTGCTGGCCGACATAGCGCATCGACGTGCCGAGCTGAAACTTGGCTTGCGCCAGCGCACGACGGCGTTGATCCTCGGGCTCGTTCAGCTTCAGGCTCGCAAAGTAGCTCATAGAGCGGCCGAGTTCGAGTTGCATCTTCACGTCGGCGATGCGGTGGCGCAGCGCCTGGAAGGTGGCGATGGCCACGCCAAACTGCTTGCGAGTGTTCATGTACTCGATCGTCACCGCGACGAGCTTGTCCATCACGCCGACGGCTTCGGCGCAGGTTGCTGCAATGCCGATGTCGACGGCGCGCTCGATCGCGGCGAAACCCTTGCCGGCATCGGCAATCAACGTGGCGCTGGCGTTGTTGAAGGTGACCTCCGCCGCCCGGCCGCCGTCCTGCGTTGAATACCCGCGGGTGTTTACGCCGTTCGCATTGCGCTCGACGAGGAAGAGGGCAATGCCCTGCGCATCGTCGACCGCGCCGAAGACGCGCGCCGGCACGATGAAGGCATCTGCTTTGTCACCGGCCGGCACGATGCTCTTCTCGCCTGTGATGGTCCAGTCAGTGCCGGATTGCTTGGCCGCGGTGACGACATGATTCAGCCGATAGCGGGCCGCACGTTCTTGTTGCGCGAGCACGATGACGGCGTCGCCGGATGCGATCTTCGGCAGCCATGCAGACTGCACGGCCTCGGGGGCATCACCTGCGAGCACACCGCCGGCGATCAGCGCGCCCTGCGTGAATGGCTCGAGCACCAGGCCCCGGCCCAGTTCTTCCATCACCACCATCGCGTCGACGGGGCCGAAGCCCATGCCGCCGTGCGCCTCTGGAACGTACAGACCGGTGAGGCCCAGGCCAGCGATTTCGCGCCAGGCATCGCGTGAGAACCCGCCTGCTTTCACAAGGGTCTTGCGGCGCTCGAAGCCATAACGCTTGTCGACCCACTTGCGAACGGAGTCGCGCAGCATGTCCTGGTCGTCGCTGAAGTTGAAGTCCATGGTCTTTCCTCTTTCAGTCAGCTGCCCAGCACGACCTGCGACACGATGTTCCGCTGAACCTCGTTCGACCCGCCGTAGATCGTCGTCTTG
>JAJKJU010000031.1 GCA_021153565.1 Rhizobacter sp. | reverse complement strand
TCTAGGCGCAAAGCGCAGCCATAGCCCGGGCTATGGCGAGCATTTGCAACGACGAGCAGGGGTCTTTTGGCGTGATGAGCGGGCATGATCGAAATACTTTCAGCCTCTCAGGGCATGTTGCGCATGGTTTGCGGATCGGCCATTGGCATCATGTTCGTGTTCAGGTGGTACATCACCCAGATCGAGCCAGCGAACATGATCACCACGAGGGCTGCGGTGAAAACCAGAGCCAGCAGCGACCATCCGCCTTCAGCCTTTGCATTCATGTGCAGGAAATACACCATGTGCACGACCACCTGCACCGCGGCAAAGGCGATGATCGCGAAGGCGGTCATGCGCGGTGATGGCAGAACTTTGCCCATCACCAGCCAGAACGGGATCGCGGTCAGCGCCGCGGAGAGCAAGAAACCGACGACATAGCCCTTCACGGTGGCGTGGTAGCCGGCGTCATCGTGGTGATCGTAGTGGTGGCGAGCGCTCACGGCAAGACTCCCATCAGGTAGACAAAGGTGAACACGCCAATCCAGACGACATCAAGGAAATGCCAGAACATCGACAGGCACATCAGCCGGCGCTTGTTCGCCGGAATCAGACCGAGTTTTTGCACCTGGACCATCAGAGTCATGAGCCACAGCGTGCCAAAGCCCACGTGCAGCCCGTGCGTGCCCACCAGCGTGAAGAAGGCTGACAGGAACGCGCTGCGCTGCGGGCCTGCGCCTTCGTGGATGAGGTGCGCGAACTCCGTCATCTCGAGCGTGAGAAAACCCATGCCCAGCAGGCCCGTGATCGCCAGCCATGTCAGCACGGCGTTCTTCTTGCCGTGCTGCATCGCGATCATCGCGAAGCCGTAGGTGATGGAGGAGAACAGCAGCAGCGCGGTGTTCAGCGCCACCACGGGCAAGTCGAACAGGTCTGCGCCTGAAGGCCCGGCTGCGTAGCTGCGTCCGAGCACCGCATACACGGCAAACAGCACCGCGAAGATGAGGCAGTCGCTCATCAGGTAGAGCCAGAAACCCAGCAAGGTGCCCTGCTGTGGGTGGTGGTCACCGTTGTCGTAGAAGACCGGCGCCGGGCCGGCATTGAGAGTGGGGGAGGAGGACATTTCGAAACCTTGGCGTCAGCATCTCAGGCTGCGACTTGCAGCGAGGCGGCGTGTGCCTGCTCGGTGCGCGCTACAACTTCAGCGGGAATGTGGAAGTCGCGTTGGTAGTTGAAGGTGTGCACGATCGAGGCGATCACAGTGGCGGCGAAGGTCAGCACGACTGGCAGCCACATGTGCCAGATCAGCGCGAAGCCGCAGGCGGTGGCGAGCATTGCGATCACGAAGCCGGCCGCCGTGTTCTTGGGCATGTGGATGGCCTTGAAGCCGCTCAGCGGGCGTTGCGCACCACGGCGCTTCATGTCGTGCCAGGCATCCTGTTCGTGGACGATCGGCGTGAACGCGAAGTTGTAGTCGGGCGGCGGGGAGACGGTGGACCATTCCAGCGTGCGTGCGTTCCACGGGTCACCAGTGTTGTCGCGCAACTGCTCACGGCGGCGGTAGCTGACGACCAGCTGCACGAGAAACGCGCCGATGCCCAGCCCCACGATACCCGCTCCGAGTGCGGCGACCTGGAACCACACTTGCAGCAACGGATCGTCGAAGTGGCTCATGCGTCGCGTGATGCCCATCAGGCCGAGCACGTACAGCGGCGTGAAAGCGACCCAGAAGCCGACGAACCAGCACCAGAACGACACCTTGCCCCAGAACGCGTCGAGCTTGTAGCCGAAGGCCTTTGGGAACCAGTAGTTGATGCCGGCGAACAGGCCGAACACGACCCCGCCAATGATCACGTTGTGGAAGTGCGCGATCAGGAACAGGCTGTTGTGCAGCACAAAGTCGGCTGCTGGCACCGCGAGCAGTACGCCGGTCATGCCGCCCACCGTGAAGGTGACCATGAAGCCCACGGTCCACAGCATCGGCACTTCGAATCGGATGCGGCCGCGGTACATCGTGAACAGCCAATTGAAAATCTTCGCGCCCGTCGGGATCGAGATGATCATCGTTGTGATGCCGAAGAACGAGTTGACGCTCGCGCCCGAGCCCATCGTGAAGAAGTGGTGCAGCCACACGAGGTACGAGAGGATGGTGATGACGACAGTGGCGTAGACCATTGACGCATAGCCGAACAGCTTCTTGCCGCTGAAGGCGGACACCACCTCAGAGAAGATGCCAAACACAGGCAGCACCAGGATGTACACCTCGGGGTGGCCCCAGATCCAGATCAGGTTCACGTACAGCATGGCGTTGCCGCCGAGGTCGTTCGTGAAGAAGTTGGTGCCGAGGTAGCGGTCGGCGGTGAGCAGCGCCAGCGTGGCCGCCAGCACCGGGAAGGTGGCGACGATCAGAACGTTGGTGCACAGGCTGGTCCACGTGAACACCGGCATCTTCATCATCGTCATGCCGGGGGCGCGCATCTTGATGATGGTGGCGATGAGGTTGATTCCGGAGAGCGTGGTGCCGATGCCCGCGATCTGCAGCGACCACAGGTAGTAGTCAACGCCGACATCGGGGCTTTGAAGAAGGCCCGACAGCGGCGGATACGCGAGCCAGCCAGTCTTCGCGAACTCGCCGACGAACAGTGACAGCATCACCAGTGCCGCGCCGCCCGCGGTCATCCAGAAGCTGAAGTTATTGAGGAAGGGGAATGCCACGTCGCGCGCACCGATCTGCAACGGCACCACGTAGTTCATGAAGCCTGTGACCAGCGGCATTGCGACGAAGAAGATCATGATCACGCCGTGCGCCGTGAAGATCTGGTCGTAGTGGTGGGGTGGCAGGAAACCGGCGTTGTCTCCAAAGGCGATGGCCTGTTGCGCGCGCATCAGCAGCGCATCGGCGAAGCCGCGCAGCAGCATCACGATGCCAAGCGCGATGTACATGATGCCGATCTTCTTGTGATCGATGCTGCAGATCCAGTCGCGCCACAGCGGGCCCCAGAGTCGCAGCTTCGTGAGCAGGGCCAGGGCCGTGAGCCCGCCGAGCGTGACCATCGCGAAGGTGGCCAAGAGAATCGGCTCGTGATAAGGCACAGCCTCCAGGCTGAGGCGGCCGAAGATGAGGTGGCTGAGATCGTTGCTCATTGGGTGACTGGGATCAGAGGCTGAGAGTATTTCGAGCGTGTCCGAGCAGCACGTCAAAAGGCACCTGATCCAGGCGCAAAGCGCAGTCATGGTTCGTGCCATGGCGAGCATTTGCAACGACGAGCAGGGGTCTTTTGGCGTGATGAGCGGGCATGATCGAAATACTCTCAGTCTCTCAGGGCTGATTGACTTGCGCGACCAGGTTCGCGCCCGGTCGGATTAAGGGGAGTGCACAGCGAGGCGACGACCGTGCGTTGCATCATTCCGTCGGCCGAACGCCACGGTTGCCTTGCGAGGCCAGCGATGCTGCCCTTTCCGAGGCCGCCGGCGCTGTCGATCGCCATCATCTGGTTCATGCACATCTTGCTGCCGTCGACGCAGCGGTTGAGGATCGCGCCGTACAAGTCCGCCTCGACGCTCGCGTAGCGGCGCACCGGCACGCGTTGGCTTGGCTGCTCGAGTTGCAGGTATTCGCTGCGGCCAAGCGGCTGGCCCTGCGTGCGGTTGGCTGCAACCCACCGGTCGAAGTCGCCGTTGGACAGTCCCAGGAAGCGGAAGCGCATTTCGGAAAAGCCCGCGCCGCTGTAGTTGGCAGAAAAGCCTTCGTAGTCGCCGACGTGGTTGATCACCGCGTGCAGTTGCGTCTGCATGCCGGGCATCGCGTAGACCATGCCGGCGAGCTCAGGCACGTAGAACGAATTCATCACGTTCGAGGCAGTGATGCGAAACTCGATCGGCCGGTCGACCGGCGCAGCCAGCTCATTGACGGTTGCGATACCCTGTTCTGGGTAGAGAAACAGCCACTTCCAATCCAGCGCCACGACCTGCACGATCAGCGGCTTGACCTCGGAGGGCAGTGGGCGCTGCGCGTCGATGCGCTCCAGCGGCCGGTACGGATCGAGCTTGTGCGTACTGATCCAGGTGATCGCGCCCAGCGCGATGATGATCAGGAGCGGCGCGCCCCAGATCACCAGCTCGAGGCGCGTGGAGTGGTCCCAGTCAGGTGCGTAGGTCGCGCTCGCGTTGGATTGTCGGTAGCGCCAGGCGAAGAAGATCGTCAGCGCGATCACGGGTACGATGATCAGCAGCATCAGAACCGTGGAGGTGACGATCAGCTGTGCCTGCTGGGCCGCGATGTCGCCGTGCGGTTTCATCACGAGGGTATCGCAGCCGGCCAGCGGCATCAGGAGGGAGGACAGTCCCAGGCGGGCTGTGCGGTGGGTCAAGCGTGAAAGAGACATCGGGAGCCACCGAGTGCGGGTAAACGATAGTTGTACGTCAGCGGCGAATGTAAGTTGATTGATGCTCTTTAACCATTGGACAATTTGTCCCAGGCCCTCAGGCCCTCAGGCCCTCAGGCCCTCAGGCCCTCAGTCCCCTTCCGTCATGCCCGTCTCCAGTAGCTCAGTTGTGCATTCCTCCCAGGCCACAAACCTCATTCCCATCTCGCTCGCCACCGAACCGCGTGGCGAAAGGGCCCGCGTCGCGCCCGGTGACATTGCGGTAGGCGTCGTCATCGGACGCGCTTCGGAATACTTCGACTTCTTCGTCTATGGCATCGCGTCAGTGCTGGTCTTTCCAGCAGTGTTCTTTCCATTCGTCGACCCTCTGCACGGCACGCTGTACGCATTCGTACTGTTCGCCTTCGCCTTCATCGTGCGACCGATGGGCACGCTGGCCGGCATGGCGCTGCAGCGGCGCTTCGGACGCGGCACCAAGCTGACAGCGGCGCTGTTCCTGCTTGGCAGCTCGACGGTTGGCATGGCGCTGCTGCCGGGCTATCGCAGCGCTGGGGAGCTTGCCATTGTGCTGCTCGCGCTGTGTCGCATCGGACAGGGGCTGGCGCTTGGCGGCTCGTGGGATGGGCTGCCGTCGCTGCTGGCACTCAACGCGCCCGAGAAGCGCCGTGGCTGGTACGCCATGCTCGGCCAGTTGGGCGCACCGCTGGGCTTCATCGTCGCGAGCGGTTTGTTCGCGTACCTGTGGGCCAACCTGTCGAGCGCGGACTTCCTCGGCTGGGGCTGGCGCTTCCCGTTTTTTGTCGCGTTCGCGATCAACGTCGTTGCGCTTTTCGCGCGCTTGCGGCTGGTGGTTACGCACGAATACGAACGCGAACTGCAAGCGCATGAGCTTCAGCCTTGCAACGTACGCGACCTGCTGGCGGCGCAGGGGCATAACGTGTTCATCGGCGCATTCGCGGCGCTGGCGAGCTACGCGCTGTTCCACCTGGTGACGGTGTTTCCACTGTCGTGGGTTGCGCTGTACTCGCAGCATGAGATCGGGCAATTCCTCTCGGTGGAGTTGGCTGGCGCCGTGCTGGCGGCAATGGCAATGCCGTTGTCGGGCATCGTGGCTGATCGCATCGGCCGCCGCCGAACACTCGGCTGCGTCGCGGTGCTGATCGCGCTTTTCAGCTTCGTGACGCCGTGGCTGCTCGACGGTGGCGACCGCGGGCAGGATGCTTTCATCCTCGTCGGCTTCGTGCTGCTCGGGCTTTCGTACGGGCAGGCAGCGGGCTCGGTCACGTCGAACTTCCTGCCACGCTTTCGTTATGCCGGTGCCGCCCTGACAGCTGACTTGGCGTGGTTGATCGGCGCGGCCTTCGCGCCTCTCGTGGCGCTTGCGCTTTCGGCTCGCTTCGGCCTCGCGTCGGTCAGCCTGTATCTGCTGTCAGGCACGGCCTGCACCTTGCTGGCCTTGCGTGCGAGCCGAGCAGTGTCGGCAGTGCGGGACTGAGCGCAGCCGACCCTACTGCGCGCGATGTTGATGGCGCTGGAGCAATAAACAGAGGTGGCCTCAAGGGCCTTCTGTCTGCATCTGTATGCCCGGGCTCCTCGAGGATGCTTCAGAATCGGCATCCGATCTCGAGGGAGTTCTACACTCACGAGAAGGTACAAATGCGCTGCTTTGAGCGGGGGTTCGATGCGAGTAGCTGATTTCATCGACGCCGAGACGGATGCGATTCTGTCCGGGTGGGAAGAGATCGCAAGGACTTTGCTGCCGGCAGCCAGTAGTCTCGATAACCTGGCTCTGCGTCGTGATCACGCTGGGGCCATTCTCCGCGCAGTTTCTGCAGACCTGCGAGCCCCGCAGACACGTCTGGAACAGGATCAGAAGTCACGTGGGGAAGCGCCTGTGACTGCGACGGCGCCTGAAACGGCGGCCCAATTGCATGCTGTCCTGCGCGCGATGAGCGGCTTCAGCATCGGGGAGTTGGTGAGCGAGTATCGGGCGTTGCGCGCGAGCGTGCTGCGCCATTACTTCGACCGCGAAGGCCACCAGATGAGTCAGCTTTCGGACTTGGGTCGGTTCAACGAGGCCATCGATCAGGCCCTTGCGAAGTCAGTGGACTACTTCACCGCCGAAGTGGACCGATGGAGAAATATCTTTCTCGGGGTTCTGGGTCATGACCTTCGGGGACCGCTCAACTCCATTCAGCTGACCGCCAAACTGATCTCCCTCAACCATCCGAGTCCCGAGCTGGAGACGCAGATGGACCGTCTCATGCGAAGCGGTCAAAGGATGGCAGAGTTGCTGGATGACTTGCTCGACTTCAACCGGGTGAGCATGGGCGGAAGACTCGAGGTCGAGCCCCGTCCAGGGGACTTGGTCGAGACTTGCCGGCAGGAGGTCGAGATGCAGCGCAGTGCGCACCCATCTGCGCGCATCGAGTTCGAGGCGCCAAGCACCTGTCCAGGAGTTTGGGACGTTTCGCGGATCCGTCAGGCGGTGGGCAACTTGATTGGCAACGCCATCAAGTACGGGGACGAAGGGTCCGTCCGAGTGGTTGTGCAATGCGAGGGAGAGCATGTCAGAGTCCACGTCGACAACCATGGTCCGACGCTTGAAGCAGCAGAATTGGATCTGATCTTTGATCCGCTTTTCCGGGGCTCGGCGGGAGCAAGCAACAAAGATCCCGGCCATCTCGGGCTTGGGCTTTTCATCGTTCGACAAGCTGCAGAGGCGCATGGCGGAACAGTGGAAGTGCAGTCGGCAAATCGTCAAACCCACTTCTCCATCGTTTTACCCCGCGATGCTTCTCTGCCCCATGGGAACCAGGGCGTGATGCAGGAGCTGCAGGGCATGGCTTCGACGACATCGCCCCGCGGATGACGACCAATAGGCGTGGGTCCAAGAAGTTCAGGCCCAAGGGCAGCCACACGCGATGTTTCTACCGAGCGGGTGCTCAAGCTTGGATACAAGACCGAAAGGGTGCGGCTCCTCGCCGCTGTCGATGGCTTGATCGCGCTGAGCGGAACCATTGACAGAAAGGGTGACGCGTCCGCCACCCTTTCTGCTCATCCGTGATCAGGCCGCGCTATTTCTTTCCTGACGAGCCGCCCGAGCTACCTCCGCCCTGATTGCCACCACGTTGTTCGGCAGCCTTTCGCGCCTCTTCCGAGGTGAACTCATGAGCGTTGCCGCTTTCGTGTGCCGCACGGCCACCTTCGCTGGCAATTTCACGCTGGCGATCCTTGTCCATCGACGCAAAGCCACGTTCCGAGTCCTTGCCGCCCTGGTTCCCTCCTCGGTTGCTGCTCTTGTCCTCGCCTTTGTTGCCTTGATTTCCACTTTGGTTGCTTGATGCCATCTTGAAACTCCTTTCGAATCGAAGACCCGCCATCAGCGGGAGGAATGTGCAACGGTTGGTTTACCCCGGCCGCGCGCCCTTTCGGACGGCAAACGATGTGCCTATTTGACGCCAGCCGGTTCGCCCGCCCGGTGGTCGCCGTGAGTTTCGTCATTGAGGTCGTCAGCCAAGACGTCCACTGCATTTATGACGGAAAAGCCGGTCTTGTGGAGGCGCGGTTTTTCAATTCTGACATTGCGGTGTGCGGCATCGGCATGCCGGGGGCGTGAACTGCGAAAGTGGTCGACGGTCCATGCGCTTGGCCGCGATAGTGAAGCCCTCTGTCAGACCTTACAGGTTGTGCATGGGGGGCGAGCACCCTATAACAGCGTGTCGCAGGCATATGCAGACCTGGACAACGCCAACGTGCACTCGGGTTCACGAGTCGCCTGGTGGTCTGTCCTGCTCGCCGACTTCGCTAGTACAGAGTGGTGGCTGATGTGCAGCCCCCGCTGTTCGAAAGTCTCTTCAACCGAGCTGACTGACATGCAAACTTCTCATCTTCGATTTCCGTGGCAGGCACTGTGGCCATTGTTCCACCGTCGGGCAGCGCGCGCCGGCGCGCCGATGGATACGCCTCGAGATGCCGCCAAAATCCGGTCGACAAAACAAAGCGGACAAACTGCCGACAGCGCCCGACTTGCCGTACAACCCGTGATCACGATGGATGGCCCGACTCGGGCAATCCGACTGACGACGCAGACCTATGCCCGTTTGCTCCTGGCGGGCGCGGCGCTTGTTCCTGTCTATCTGATTGCCTATCTGTTCTTCTTCCAGGATCCGACCCTCAAATTCGAGAACCACTCGTTCCACATCATCGCGATTTCATTGGCCACCCTGGCCGGTCTTTTTGTCACCTATGTCACGTGGCGCTGCTACCAATCATCAGGGGAACCTTTACTGCGCTGGTTGACGCTCGGCTTGCTCGGATTTGCGCTGATCTATGCGCTGCACGGCGCATTCACGGGCTATGCGCACGACAACATATGGCTCTTCATTCTGTATGGCCCGGCGTCGCGCCTGGTCATGGCGACGCTGCTGCTTGTGGGTCTCCTGTCGTACGACCGTGCCCCCGACGTCGTGGCTCGTCGCATGCAGCTTTTCCCCTGGTTGATGTGGATCGGGCTGTTCTTGCTGGTGAATGTGGCAGTGGCGCTCGCCGCAAATTCACCCATCGCTGGCAACCCGGTCCTGCGGCTCACGATGGAAGGAGGCGCTCTCGCCATATCCGTATTGAATGTGACGCTGATGCTGGTGCGTCGCATCCGCTCGCCGTTGATGGTGATTTTCGCCGTCTCGGTCACCTCGTTTGCACTGTCGTCTCTCGCATTCATACTCGGGCGTCCGTGGAATCACATGTGGTGGCTCGCCCACGCGATATTCGCGGGCGGCTTCTTCCTGTTGAGCTATGGTGTAGTGAAGGCATTTCTGACGTCACGTTCGTTTTCGACGATCTACAGCCAAGAGGAAATGATGGCGCGCCTCGCCGAGGCGACGGCGCGGACGGAGACCGCGCTGCGGGAGCTTCAGCACACCAATCAAACGCTCGAGCGCTTGGCCACGACCGATCCTCTGACAGGGGCGGACAATCGGCGTCGATTCATGGAACGCGTCGAGTCCGAGATTCACCGAGTCAAACGCGGCGGTGCGCCGTTCTCGGTGCTCGCACTTGATCTGGACAATTTCAAGGTCATCAACGACCGCTACGGCCACCAGGTAGGCGACGACATCCTGAAAGCGTTTGTGCGGAAATGCGTCGCTGCGATCAGGCCGTATGACGGTGTCGCCCGGGTAGGCGGCGAGGAGTTCATGATCTTGCTTCCTCACGCACTCGAGGCCGCAAGCAGCATCGCCGAGCGCCTGCGAAGCGTAGTTGCAAGTACTACGTTTGAAAGCGGCCATCAGCAGCTCAACGACGTGTCGGTGAGCATCGGCGCAGCGCAATTCGGCCGAGATGCCGACACCATCGATGACATTCTTCGGGTCGCCGATGAACGCCTTTATCGCGCAAAGCACCAAGGTCGAAACCGCGTAGTTGCTGCATAGGATTTGGCCAATCAAAAAAGGCGGCGCCAACAGCGCCGCCTTGCTGGCTTCACCGAAAGCCCTGCCGGTTAGCGGCTGCCTTCGTCCTTGTTGCCCAGGTCCGATTTGGAGCCCGAGCTTCCGCTTTGCAGGTCGCGCTCGCGTTGCGAGTCGCTGCGGGACGAACGCCCCGAGCCGAAGTCGGAGTCTTCGTCATCGTTTGCGCTGCTGCGTTCATCGTCGGCTTGTGCGCGGCCGGGGTTCTGCATGCCCGAGTTGCTGTCTTGCTGTGAGGCGCTGCCGCGCTCCTGGCTGCCGGGCTTGCTATCTTGCTGACTCTGCGACGGGTTGCTGGCCATGCCACGATCGCGTTCCTGTTCTTGCGACAAGCCCGTGGATGACTGCGACTGTTTGCCCGGTGCCTGGTTTTGGCCAGGGCTGCCTTGGTTGCTGTTTGCCATGTCAATTCCTTTGTCGGTAGGGATGATCCGCTCAGAGGCTGAGAGTATTTCGATCATGCCCGCTCATGACGCCAAAAGCCTCCTGTTCGTCGTTGCAAATGCTCGCTATAGCCGAATGGCACTTACTTTGCACCTTACGCATGGCCATGCCTCTGTACATGTCGGCGAGCCTGTGCGCGAGGCACCTTCAACCAAGGGTAAGGTTTTG
>JAJKJU010000030.1 GCA_021153565.1 Rhizobacter sp. | reverse complement strand
TAGTGGCGGTTGGCGGTCTCGTACTCGACGTGCGCGGTGTTGATCGTGATGCCGCGCGCCTTTTCTTCGGGCGCCGCGTCGATCTGGTCGTAGGCCTTGGCCTCGCCGCCGAACTTCGATGACAGCACCGTCGTGATCGCCGCCGTCAAGGTCGTCTTGCCGTGGTCCACGTGCCCGATCGTCCCCACGTTCACGTGGGGCTTGGTCCGTTCAAATTTGCCTTTTGCCATTTCTTGCTCCTAGCAACCCACCGTTGGGGAATGAATCTTGGTGCCCATGGCGCGGATCGAACGCGCGACCTCTCCCTTACCAAGGGAGTGCTCTACCACTGAGCCACATGGGCATCGACACGGGATTAGGCACCTGGAGATGCCCAACCCCGTAGCGACGGCTTGCTGGAGCGGGAAGCGGGAATCGAACCCGCGTCATTAGCTTGGAAGGCTAAGGTTCTACCATTGAACTACTCCCGCCCGGGAGACACCAACTTCGTGACGGCGGACGCGCGCCAGCAACTTCGCACGCCCCGCCCAACTTATAGTTTCGCCTGGTGGAGGAGGCTGGATTCGAACCAGCGTAGGCGTAAGCCAACAGATTTACAGTCTGCCCCCTTTAGCCACTCGGGCACCCCTCCGCGGCGAACCTCAGACTATAGCAGGGTTGGGAAGACGGTAGGGACGTTAGAACCACTTACGCACAGATTTCTCAAATCAGCAGAATTTCACGCGAGCGCGGTGGTGTTGGGCGCCCGCTGTGGTAGCGATATGGTTTTCACTGATGGCGGAGGTGCAGAGAGGGACTAGCTGAGACGTGCGGGAACGGCAGTTAGCGCCTCGTATGCTTCAGCCAGCATGCGGGAGTTCAGGCGAGGCCCCTTCAACATATACGTCCGTCAATTGCAAATCGCGGTCGAGCACGACGACGTCACCCCAGACTCCGGGCGCCAAGCGCCCGCGGTCGTTCGCGCCGAGGTAGTCAGCCGCATAAGTGGAGACGCGGCGCGAGGCATCCGGGAGGTCGAGACCCAATTCATTGACCAGGTTGCGCAGGGCTTGATCCATCGTCAATGTGGACCCGGCCAGCGTGCCGTCGGGAAGGCGTGCGCCGCCGAGACACTTGGTGACCGTGTGGCGACCCAGTTTGTACTGGCCGTCTGGCATGCCGGCTGCGGCGGTGGAATCCGTCACGCAGTAAAGGCAGGGAATCGATCGCAGCGCGACGCGGATGGCGCCGCGGTGGACGTGCAGCAGGTCGGGGATGATTTCCGAGTACTGCGCATGGGCCAGGGCCGCGCCCACCATGCCCGGCTCGCGGTGGTGCAGGCCCGTCATTGCGTTGAAGAGATGCGTGAAGCCGCGTGCCCCGCGCGCCAGAGCCTCGATACCGTCTTCGTAGGTGCCGAGCGTGTGGCCGATCTGCACCTTGTAGCCGCCAGCCACCAGCGCCTCGACTGCTTCCATGTTGCCCGGCACTTCGGGTGCGACGGTGATAAGGCGGATGGGCGCTATGTCGTTGAGCCATTTCAACTCGTCGGGGTTGAAGGGTCGTGCGAAGTCGGGCTGGGCACCGAGCTTGCCACCATTGATATAGGGACCTTCGAGGTGCACGCCCAGCAGACGCGCCGCATTGCGCGGACGTCCGGCGCACAGCGGCCGCAGGCCTGTGAAAACCGATTTGAGGTCGTCAATGGGCGCTGTTATCGTGGTCGCGAGCAGGGACGTCGTGCCGTGGCCTGCGTGCCATGCCGCGACCTTCGCAGCGGCATCGCCGCCTTCCATGATGTCGTGGCCGCCGCCGCCGTGCACGTGCAAATCGACGAAGCCGGGCAGCAGCAAAGGCTGCTTCGATTCGCGAGCCTTGTCGGTAGCGATTGGCTCGCCCTCTATGCGCGCAATGCGCCCGGCGTCGTCAAACTCGATAGCGCCCGACACGAAGCCTTGCGGCGTGAGGATGTTTCCTTTGAGCGCACTCATCCATCACCTCCGCAACAATGCGCTTCCACGGCCGCGGGTCGATGGGCCAATTGAGGAATTCGCTGGCTGCGATCCCGCGGCGCGGGGCCACTCTTTCACCGCTCATCCATCGCGTATCTTCCGCGACGACCTGAGGGCACCTCGTGCTGGCCTTTGACCACCATCAGTTTAGTGCCACCAATTCGTAATTGGACGGACGTGAATGCAAGTACGGGCGGCCGCCTCCCCCGAAGAGCGCAGGGCGACAGGGGCACCCACCGTTACCATTTCAACGCCACACCCTACCATCGGATCGGCGACGTGCCTGGCTGTATTTCTAGCAATAAGTTGTTCGCCTTGCTGAAATGCCGGCACCCGATGAAGGGTTCGGGCGGGCGTCGCGCGGACAACGGTGAGGGATGGTTGGCGGTGAGCACCCGATGTGGCGGCTTGTCGAGAAACACCCGCTTGCGCTGGGCTGAGCCGCCCCACAGCAGAAAGACCACTGGCCGCGGGCGCAACGCGATGTGCATGAGCAGCGCATCGGTCAGCGCCTCCCAGCCGCGTCCGGCGTGGCTTTGCGGCTGGCCATCTTCGACGGTCAGCGAGGTGTTGAGCAACAAAACGCCTTGCCGGGCCCAGTCGCTCAGGTCACCCTGGCATTGCGACGTCGCGCCGGTGTCGGCTTCGACTTCCTTGAGCATGTTGCGAAGGCTGGGCGGCAGCTTCTGGCCAGCGCCCACGGAGAAAGCGAGGCCTTGCGCCTGACCCGGGCCGTGGTATGGATCCTGTCCGACGATGATGACGCGCACGTCGTCCGGGGATGTCAGTTCGAGGGCGCGAAACACCGTGCCGGGGTAGACGACGGCGCCGTCGGCCACGCGGGCGTCGACGTAGCGGACGAGGGACTCTCCTTCGGGACTCGCAAGGAAGGCGTCCGTCACCGGTTTCCAGGCCGGCGTGACGCGTGCGAAGACTTCCGCAAGCGGATCTCGAAGGCAGTTATCGGATCGCGCCGCCGTCAAACGGTCGGCGAAGAGATCACCACTTGCCGCACTCATTGAAACAGCTGCGCGAGTGCCTGACCGGGATCGTCGGCTCGCATGAAGGCCTCGCCGACGAGGAAGGCATGGACATTCTCCGCCCGCATGCGCTCGACATCGGCGCGTCCGAGAATGCCGCTTTCGGTGACGAGCAATCGATCGCTTGGCACGTTCTCCAACAGACACAGCGTCGTGTCCAGCGTACTTTCGAAGGTCCGCAGGTTGCGGTTGTTGATGCCCACGAGCGGGGTTTTCAAGCGCAACGCGCGATCGAGTTCCGCGCCGTCATGCACTTCGACCAGCACCGCCATGCCGAGATCGTGCGCCTGGGCTTCGAGGTCGGCCATCTGCGCGTTGTCCAGGCAGGCGGCGATGAGCAAGATGCAGTCAGCCCCCATGTCGCGCGCCTCGACGACTTGATAGGCGTCGACCATGAAGTCCTTGCGCAGCACGGGCAGTGCACAAGCGGCGCGCGCCTGTTGCAAGTACAACGCCTTGCCTTGAAAGAACTGCACGTCTGTCAGCACGCTCAGGCAAGCTGCGCCGTGGCGCTCGTAGCTTGCGGCGATGTCCGCGGGGCGAAAGTCTTCGCGTATCACGCCTTTGCTCGGGCTGGCCTTCTTGATCTCGGCGATGACGCCGGCTTTACCTGCGGCGATCTTGCTGCGCAGGCTGCCAACGAAATCGCGCAGGCCGCCGCGGGCTTCCGCATCGCGACGCAGCGCCCCCAAATCACGCTTCGCCTTCGCCGCGGCGATCTCTTCGCGCTTGACCGCGACAATCTTGTTGAGGATGTCGCTCATGCTGTGCCGAGTTCCTTGGTGCGGTTGATGAATTGATGCATCTTCGTTCGCGCTTTGCCCGAGGCGAGTACGTCGCGCGCCATGGCAATGCCATCGGCCATAGACTTCGCGACGTTGGCAGCGTACAGACCTACGCCCGCATTGAGAATGACGATGTCACGCGCCGGACCAGGCACGTTGTCGAGCACCGACAGGAGCAGCGCCTTCGATTGCTCGGGCGTCTCGACTTTCAAGGTGCGGTTGCTGGCCATCGTGAGGCCGAAGTCTTCCGGATGGATCTCATACTCGTGGATGCCACCATCCTTGTACTCGCCCACCAAGGTGGCCGCACCCAGCGACACCTCGTCCATGCCGTCGCGGCCGTAGACCACCACCGCATGCTCCGCGCCCAAGCGCTGCAGCGCGCGCACTTGAATGCCCACGAGGTCGGGGTGGAATACGCCCATCAGGATGTTGGGCGCATCGGCCGGATTCGTCAGCGGCCCGAGGATATTGAAAATTGTGCGAATACCCAGCTCCTTGCGGACCGGCGCAACATTCTTCATCGCAGGATGGTGGTTGGGCGCGAACATGAATCCGATGCCGGTGTCGGCGATGCACTGGGCGATCGCCTGCGGCGACAGTGCGAGGGTCATGCCCAGTGCTTCGAGCACGTCGGCACTGCCCGACTTGCTCGACACGCTTCGACTGCCGTGCTTGCTCACGCGTGCCCCCGCGGCTGCCGCCACAAACATGCTGCAGGTCGAGATGTTGAAGGTGTGCGAACTGTCGCCGCCAGTACCCACGATGTCGACCAGGTGCGTGCGGTCCGCCACCTCGACTTTGGTAGAGAACTCGCGCATCACCTGGGCGGCCGCGGTGATTTCCCCGATGGTTTCCTTCTTGACGCGAAGGCCCACGAGCAGTGCGGCCATGGTCACGGGCGACATTTCTCCGCTCATGATGCGACGCATCAGCGCAAGCATTTCGTCGTGGAAGATTTCGCGGTGTTCGATGGTCCGCGTCAGCGCTTCGTTGTTGGTGATGGTCATGGACATGTCCCTCCCGTCAGGCGCTGAAGTGTTCACGGACCGCGGCGATCGCGCGTGTGATGTCGGCACCGTCAACGTCTAGGTGCGTCACGAAGCGAAGGCGATAAAGGCCGGTCGCCAGCACACCTCGTGTCTTCAGGTGCGGCAACAGACTCTTGGCGCGCTCGCCTTCGACGTCGACGAAGACCATGTTGGTTTGCGGCGGCTCGACGGTGAGTCCTGAAATGCCCTGCAAGCCGTCGGCGAGGCGCTGTGCAAGCGCATGGTCTTCTAACAGTCTTTCGATATGGTGATCGAGCGCATACAAGGCCGCACCGGCGAGTACACCTGCCTGACGCATGCCGCCGCCCAGCATCTTTCGATAACGATGTGCCTGCCTGATGAAGTCACGCGAGCCAACGAGGGCCGAGCCCACTGGCGCGCCGAGCCCCTTCGAGAAGCAAACCGACACGCTGTCGAAATGCTGCGCGATGTCTTTCGCGTTCACGCCGAGCTTGGTAGCGGCGTTGAACAAGCGGGCGCCGTCGAGATGGATGGCGAGCCCGCGTTTTCGTGCAATGCCGGTCGCATCCGCCATGTACGCCATCGGCAGCGCCTTGCCTGCGAAGGTGTTCTCCAAACATAGCAAACGGCTGCGCGCAAAGTGCGAATCATCGGGCTTTATTGCGGCCTCGATGTCGGCGATGGCGAGCGTGCCATCCGGTTGATGCTCGATCGGCTGCGGCTGCACGCTGCCCAGCACCGCCGCCCCGCCCGCTTCCCATCGATAGGTGTGCGCATACTGGCCGACGATGTATTCCTCGCCTCGCTGGCAATGCGTCATCGTCGCGATGAGGTTACTTTGCGTACCGGTGGGAACGTAGAGCGCCGCTTCCTTGCCGAGCATGGTTGCGATGCGCTCCTGCAGCGCGTTGACGGTCGGGTCGTCGCCGAACACGTCGTCGCCGAGTTCGGCGCGCATCATCGCGTCACGCATGGCCGGGGTCGGCCGTGTGACGGTATCGCTTCTGAGATCGATGATCTTCACGGCGCGAGCTCCAGGAAGTTCTTGAGCATCGCATGCCCATGTTCGCTCAGGATGGACTCGGGGTGAAATTGCACGCCTTCGAGCGGTGTCTTCGTCCCTGCCAGCTCACGATGCCGCACCCCCATGATCTCGCCGTCTTCCGAGGTCGAGGTGACCTCTAGCACCGCCGGCAAGGTCTCGCGCTCAATGGCCAGCGAGTGATAGCGGATCACTGTGAACTCCTTGGGCAAGGCGGTGTACACCCCTCGCTGGTCGGTCGTGATCACGCTCGTCTTGCCATGCATCTGCCGCTGCGCGCGGATGATCTTGCCGCCCAGCGCTGCGCCCATGGCCTGATGCCCGAGGCACACGCCGAGGATGTGCAGCTTGCCGATGAAATGCTTGATGGAATCCACACAGATGCCCGCTTCAGCCGGCGAGCACGGCCCGGGCGAAAGCACCAGCTTGTCGGGCTTCAGTTCGCTGATGCCTTCAAGGGTGATCTCGTCATTGCGGAACACACGAACGTCTTCACCCAGCTCGCCGAAGTACTGCACGAGGTTGAAGGTAAAGCTGTCGTAGTTGTCGATCATGAGCAGCATTTAGAAGCCCTCCTCGACGAGTTCGGCGGCGCGCAGTAGTGCACGAGCCTTCGCCTCGGTTTCTTTCCATTCGAGTTCGGGGACCGAATCGGCGACGACACCTGCTGCGGCCTGAACATACAGCGTCTGGTCCTTGACGATGCCAGTGCGAATCGCGATGGCCACGTCCATGTCGCCCGCAAAACTCAGGTATCCACAAGCCCCGCCGTAGATGCCACGCTTCACCGGCTCCAGCTCATCGATGATTTCCATCGCCCGGATCTTCGGCGCGCCGGTGAGCGTGCCTGCCGGGAATGTCGCCTTCAGCACATCGAGGCTCGACATCCCGTCCTTCAACAGTCCTTCGACGTTGCTCACGATGTGCATCACGTGCGAGTAGCGCTCGACAACGAAGGCTTCCGTCACCTTCACACTGCCCGTCTTCGCGATCCGCCCGATGTCGTTGCGCGCCAAGTCGATGAGCATCAAGTGCTCCGCGCGCTCCTTCGGGTCTCCACTGAGCTCTAGCTCCAACGCCTTGTCCTGCTCCGACGTAGCGCCGCGTGGACGCGTGCCGGCCAACGGTCGGATTGTCACCTTGTCGCCCTCGGCCGTACGCTCCTGCCGCACCAGAATTTCAGGGGATGCACCGACGATCTGGAAGTCGCCCATGTCATAGAAGTACATGTAGGGCGACGGGTTCAACGAGCGCAAGGCCCGGTAAAGCGACAGCGGCGACTCGGTGTAGCGCTTGCGAAGTCGCTGCCCCACCTGCACCTGCATCATGTCGCCGGCGGCGATGTATTCCTTGGCCGCGAGCACTGCTGCGATGTAGTCGTCCTTGGCAAACTCGCGCTCTACACCGTGCGCAGTACCCCGCTTTACCGCCGGTGCGGTCACGCTGTACTTGAGCTTGTCTGCCAAGTCCGCCAGCCGCCGCTTCGCCTTGTGAAATGCCTCGGCCTCGTCAGGGTTGGCGTAGACGATGAGATAAAGCCGCCCCGACAGGTTGTCGATGACGGCAAGTTCCTCGCACTGCAGCAACAGAACGTCCGGCGTGTCGATTCCGCCGGACTTTTCGGTCTTGGCTAGCTTGGGCTCGATGAAGCGCACGGCGTCATACCCGAAGTAGCCGGCCAGCCCGCCGCAAAACCGCGGCATGCCCGGACGCAGCGCGACTTTGAAGCGCTTCTGGTATTCGGCAATGAAGTCGAGCGGATTGCCTTCATGTGTCTCGACCACGACGCCGTCGGTCAGCACCTCGGTCTTGAAGCCCGTGGCCCGCAACATCGTGCGTGCCGGCAGGCCGATGAATGAATAGCGCCCGAAGCGCTCGCCGCCCACGACCGATTCAAGCAGGAAGCTGTTCTTTCCTCCGCCCGAGGCATAGGCGAGCTTGAGGTACAGCGAGAGGGGGGTTTCCAGATCGGCGAATGCTTCGGCGATCAGGGGGATGCGGTTGAATCCTTCGCCCGCAAGGCTTTTGAATTCGAGTTCAGTGATCATGTTCAGGGCCCTCCACAGCCCGGCATGAGCGCCGCGAGGCGCACGCAAGGGAAAACAATGTCGGAAAGCTCGGTGAGGCCGTTCGTCGAATGGGTCGGACGAGGGTCACCGGGTGGGACCGAAGGGCGGCTCATGGGACGAGCGGCAACCACGGCCAAACAAACCTGCGCTCTGAAAAATCAGGCGCCTGCGGGCTGGCCCCGCCAGGGCCATGCTCCCCGGTCGTGAGACCCCTTGGTTTGCTTGCGCGGTGTGAACATCATAAAAGTGTAGCAGGGCGAGAACTTGGCTACACCCGGATCACTCCCCATCCGTGACTTGCTCCCTAGGTTGAAAGGCTGCCACGAGGCAGAGGGAAAAGGATCCGTTCAGTTGATCCGCGGCGAGTCATCGCTTCGGACAAAGGGTCCCGTTGTCTTTGGGCTCAGTCGAGTTGCAGTTCGTCGAGACGGTCGATGAGGCCATCTGCATCGACTTCGCGAATCGGTTCGCCGTGGTTGTAGCCATAGGTCACAAGCACGACGGGGCAACCTGCAGCGCGGGCGGCCCGCGCGTCGTTGCTTGAGTCGCCGACCATCAAGGTGCGGGACGGTTCCGTGCAAAGTGCCTCGCATGTCTTGATGAGCGGCAAGGGGTCCGGCTTCTTGCGCTCGAAGGCATCGCCGCCGAAGACCACAGAAAAATACGACGCGAGGCCTTTCATGCGCAGCAGGTCATTCGCGAAGGCCGTAGGCTTGTTGGTGAGGCAGGCGAGTTTCACACCACGCGCCGTGAATGCCTCGAGCCCTTCGACAACGCCCGCAAACACATCCGCCTGATCGCCGTTCACGCGACCATAGTGTGATTGGTACGACTCCCAGGCAGCGTGGAACAAGTCGGACTTCCCGCCAACTTCTTGCAGTGTCATACGGATGAGGTGCTCCGATCCTTTGCCGATGCTGAGTTCGACGAAGGCGCGATCGACACTCGGCAACTGCAATTCATCGAGCATCGCCAGAAGCACAGCGTGGAAGTCGCTCAGCGTGTCGACAAGGGTACCGTCGAGATCGATGATTGCAGCGTCGAAGTCGGGCCGTTTCAAAGTCATGGCATTTACAACCATCAGTCTAGTGCATTGTTCCAAGCCTCCCGACCGGCTCGCGGGCGCGCTGAATTGCTCATAGTGCCTTGCGATAAACGAGGAAACCGGACTTGTCCGCGACCTGGTCGTAGAGCCGCATGGCGACGGTGTTCGTCTCGTGTGTCTGCCAGTAGACGCGGGGCGATCCGACAGCCTTGGCATGTTCGTACACCGCTTCGATGAGCGCTCGGCCCACGCCTTTGCCGCGCGCCGCCTCGACCGTGAACAGGTCTTGCAAGTAGCAGATGGGCGCGATCAGGGTCGTGCTGCGATGGAAGAGGAAATGCACGAGGCCAAGCAACTGGCCGGAGCGTTCCGCGACCATGGCGTGCACGGGCTCATAGGCATCGAAGAACCGAGACCACGTCGCATGCGTGATCTCTTCCGGCAGCGTGGTCGACCCGGAGCGTCCATAGAAGGCGTTGTAGCCGTCCCACAGCGGCTTCCATGCGGGGAAGTCTTCGCGGTTCACGGGTCGGATCGAGAGTTGTTCGGTCATGGAATCCCCTCCTGATGGAAGGCAAGGGTAACGAAAACGCTGATCGATTAGTCCCGCACGCCTGAATTGACCCGACAAGTGCACAGTTCCCCGCGAATCAGCCGCCTTTGACTGACTCCTTAGAATGTTCGGTGGTGTACTGTCGGCCAAATTGCCGGCCGAATGGGAACAACATGCGTCTGCACGTGCCTTGGGAGCCGGGGAAGAGTTCTCCATGAGCAATTCAAGCTCTCGACGGCGAGACGACCCCGCGGCATTTCCGTTGCCCATCGGCGGCCTGTTCGCCGATCTCGAACTGGGGGGCGGCTGCATCAATCTGCCCGATGACTTCTTCGCCGCCTCGGGCGCCATCCAGGTCGAGGTGATTTCCGATTGGCAGCGCGCCCTCGAAGAGCTTCGTCATCGTGCGTTGGTCCGCCTCTACCGCGACTTGGCCGATGCGTTGCCCGACTGCTCCGATGCTGGAAAGATGGAGCGCTTTCGCGTTACTTGCCAGAGGCTCGAGATCGAGTGCCCCGAGGACATGACGCCGCTGCTGGCGCGGTTCTGATTTAACGCCGATAAGACTGCGTCATGGTCGACACCCGCATTGACGCAGAACTTCACCCGGAAGGCGATTTCGCCGCGCAGCTCGCCGACGAGCAGTTGCGCATGGTGTGGGAACACGCATCGATCGGCACGGCAGTCGCGACGGCTTTCGCCATGCTGATGGCGTGGAAGCTACCGACCCATTTCACCGCCTTGGTCCTGCCCTGGGTTGCTCTCAAGCTCGCGATCGCCATTCCTCGTATCGCGCAGGCGCTCATCTACAACCGCAGGGGACACCCGGACGGCAAGCCTTGGCGAGGCTACACCTACGCGCTCCTCGCGGTCGACGGCATCGTCTGGGGACTGGCCGGCGCCGTCCTGGCTCACGACTCAATCCCCGTGCTGGCGGTCGTCCTGCCGTGCCTCGCCTGTATCGCCATCGTTGCGACCTATGGACTGCAGGCGCGGCTCATTGCCACTGCCGCCTACGTGGTTCCGATCGTGATGCTGACTGCCGTGAGCCTGCTGTTCCGTGGCGACGAGTTCGGCACTTTATGGGGCCTGGGGTCACTCGCCCTCCTCGGCCTGCTGCTGTCGACGGCGCGGCGCTACGAAAAGCGCCTGGCCGAAAACTTCCTGCTGCGCATGAAGGCCAGCCGCAGCGAAGAATTGAAGGATGCAGCACTTGCGCTCGCCCAGCGCAACGCCGAAGAGCGCGAAGTGGCGCTGCAGCTTGCGCAACGCAAGAGCGCCGTCAAAAGCCAGTTCCTCGCGACCATGAGCCACGAGCTGCGCACACCGCTGCACGGCATCCTCGGCATTGCACGGCTGCTGAACATTGAGAGCAACGATTCGGCCGTCCGACGACGCGTCGAGCTGATTGAGTCGAGCGGAATGCACTTGCTCGAGCTCATCAACGACCTGCTCGACATCAGCCGAATCGAGTCGGGGCAGCTCAAGATGTACCTGTCCGAATTCGACCTCAACGCGGAAGCGTGCCGCGTCGCCGAGATCTACTCGATGCGTGCAGGTGACAAGGGATTGTCATTCTCGTTCGATTGCCGCATCAAGGCGCCCACTTGGGTCCGCGGCGATCCATCACGGCTGCGGCAGGTGCTGCACAACCTGCTTGGCAATGCGGTCAAGTTCACCAAGACCGGTTTCGTGTCGATGTCACTCGAGCATGTGTCAGCCGAGCTCTATGTCTTCATCGTGCGAGACAGCGGCGTCGGCATTTCTCCGGAAGACCAGGCGCACATCTTCGAGGCCTTCCACCAGGCCGGCGCCACGGCGTCACGACCCTTCGAAGGCACGGGCCTGGGCCTCACCATCGCCCGTGAAGTCGCCCAGGCCATGGGTGGGGACATCACCTGCCGCAGTGCCCCAGACGTCGGATCTTCCTTCCGCTTCACAGTGTCTTTGCAGCCGGTCGCTCAGGCGGGACAGGAAGCGCGAAATTCGACCGATGCCCCGGCACCGGCTGCCATTCGAGGCGAGTTCCAGGTGCTGCTTGCGGAAGACAACGACCTGAACGCGCTCATCGCGCAGGCATTTCTCGAACGTGAGGGTGTGGTAGTCGAAAGAGCCGTGAACGGCCGCGAGGCGGTTCGGCGGGCGCTGCGCGAAGTCGGTCGGCCGAGTCTCGTCTTGATGGACGTGTTGATGCCGACGCTGGACGGTGTGTCGGCAACCCGGGAGATCCGGGCGCGCGAACAAGCGCTCGGCCTGGCCCGCGTGCCTGTGATCGCGATGACCGCCACAGCCAGCGACGAGGACAAGGGCGCCTGCCTGGCAGCAGGCATGGACGACTTTCTGGCCAAGCCGTTCTCGGCGGAACAACTCGCGCAGGTCATGGCCTTCTGGCTGCATCGGCCGTCGACGGCCATGATTCATCGCGACAACGAGTCGCCGTCGTCGTTGCCGCACTAGAACTGGGCCCCCGCTCAGTCCGAACGAGAATTTCAAACCGATTTGTGGGCAACGAAGGGTGATGCCAAGCTACACAACTCAAGCCGCCATCGCCTCCACCCGCTGCGGCGCACGCATCCGCTCGACGATCTCGATGTCCGGATGGAAGGTCTCGAAGCAGAAATCGAAAAGGCCTTGCTTGTTCGGATTGATCTGCCACTCGCGCGGGCCGAGCATGGTGTCGAACATCAGCACGCGATGCGGCATGCCGCCGGTGTGGGCCAGCGGCACCATCGGCTCGTCGGGGAACATCTCGGTGAACCCGATTCGCTTGTACTGCCGCACCAGCGCTTCGTTGCGCGCGCCGATGATCGCGAAGCGTGCCTGGGCCGACAGGCAATACAGGAACGCCGCCTTGCAGATGGCGAACTTGAGAATGGGGTCGGCGCCCGCAATCGTGGACAAGCGCGTGATTTCGGCCCGACCAAGGCGCAAGATCGACTCCGGCAGAGACGCCGATTGCTCGATCAGCAAGGGTCCTTGCCGGCTGGTCTGGATGCGTGCCGTGCCGATGGCCTGCCCCGTTCGCTTGTCTTCGCACAACAAGATCAACGTGCCTTCTTCCCAATCGAGCGCGTCGGGCTCGATCAGCGATTGCCGCCACGCGGGCATGTGATGACCGTAGCCCTCTGCCCGTACTTCGCACGCCCGTCGCAAGTCCATGCCATTCACGACGGGGCGAATCGAGAAACTCAAGGTAGATGTCGTCATGTGGACCCGATCTTTGTGCTTAGAAAATCCGCCACCGCCCCCCCCCTCTCGCAGGTGACGAACCGCGCGAACCCAGCGCATTTGCGACCAATGCGCATAGCGAAACGAGAGGGCTGAAACTTGAAAGCCGTTTGGGTATAGGCGCTGAGCAAGAAATGGCGCAGCCCAGCTGCATGACTTGCAGCGTCAGAAACGTGTGGGAATTGGAGGTCTTGCACCCTGGCGTCGGATGCAAACCGTCACATAGGAACGCGGGTGGGTACCCGCGTTGGACAAGCCGTTACGTTGCGGCCAGTTCGCGTCGCATTGCAGCGATCACTGACGCGTAATCGGGCTTGCCGAAGATCGCGCTTCCCGCGACAAAGGTGTCCGCCCCGGCGTCGGCCACCTGGCGGATGTTGTCGATCTTGATGCCGCCATCGACTTCAAGACGAATGTCACGCCCGCTCGCGTCGATGATGCGGCGTGCTTGCTCGATCTTCTTCAGGGCCGAGGGAATGAAGCTCTGCCCGCCGAAACCGGGGTTCACACTCATGATGAGCACGAGGTCGACGCGGTCGATCACCCATTCCAGCACGTCCAGTGGCGTGGCCGGGTTGAACACCAGGCCGGCCTGGCAGCCCTCGGCCTGGATCAACTGCAGCGTGCGATCCACGTGCGTGGACGCATCGGGGTGGAAGCTCACGAGATCGGCGCCGGCCTTGCAGAAGGCCTGTGCCAGGGCATCGACCGGGCTCACCATGAGGTGAACGTCGATGGGCACCTTGCTGCCGTCGGCCTTGATCGAGTGCTTGCGCAACGCCTCGCAGATCATCGGGCCGAAGGTGAGATTGGGCACGTAGTGGTTATCCATCACATCGAAGTGAATCCAGTCCGCGCCAGCGGCGATGACGCTTTTCACTTCGTCGCCCAAACGTGCGAAGTCGGCAGAGAGGATGCTGGGGGCGATGCGGTGGATGGTGCTCATCGGGAGATTCTAGAAGGGGCATGGTCGCGACGAGCCCGCATCAATAGAATCGCGAGATGGCCCATCCCCAGTTCACCTGCAGCGTCGCCGTGCGACCGCTGCCCGAGCAATCGCAACCGGACGCTGGGCAATATGCCTTCGCCTACACGGTCACGATCCATAACACCGGCGACATCACCGCGCAATTGATCGCGCGGCATTGGATCATTGTCGACGCCGACGGCCACTGCGAAGAAGTACGTGGGCTCGCGGTGGTGGGACATCAGCCACTGCTCAAGCCGGGCGAGCAGTTCGAGTACACAAGCTGGACGCGGCTGAACACACCCAACGGAACGATGCGCGGCACCTTCTTCTGCATGACGGAAGATGCGAAGCCCTTCGATGCGGACATCCCGGAGTTCGGGCTGACGCTCGCGTCCGCATTGCACTGAGAGGCTGAGAGTATTTCGATCATGCCCGCTCATCACGCCAAAAGTCCCCTGCTCGTCGTTGCAAATGCTCGCCATAGCACGAGCTATGGCTGCGCTTTGCGCCTAGATCGGGCGCCTTTTGACGTGCTGCTCGGACACGCTCGAAAAACTCTCAGCCTCTGAACCTGCCTCTGAACCTTGCCGATTCAGCCGTCCTCCGGGCCCCGGCGCTCGCCGCCTTTGCGCCCCGAGAACATGGTCCACCACACAATCAGCACGAAGATCGAGAGGGCGCCCAGCGCTTCCAGCAGAATCACCCACATGGCTTTGTCGTTTCGTAGTTCCGGCCGAGGCATCTGGCCGGTGGTCATTCTAGGAGTGCTCGTCGCTTGTTCGTCCCCGCCTCGCGACACGGCAGCGCCGGTCGAAGACAGGACGGGGCGTGTGCCGACCGTCGCGACGCCGCCTGCAGGCGCAGCGTCGACGCCGCAAGTTGCGCTGGGACCGCCCTTGTTGCGCTCTCGTTCGCGTTGGGTGCCGGTGGACTGGAACGAACTTCCAGGCTGGGACAACGACCGCATGAGCGAGGTGTGGCCTGCCCTGATCCGGGGCTGCGAGCGCCCGCCTTTCGAGTGGGCTCGGTTGTGCAATGACGCGCGCAAGGCAGCTTTGCCGACGGACGCAGCCGTGCGCGCGTGGCTGCAGCAGCGCTTGGCGCCGTACCGCGTGGAATCGCTTGACGGGTCGTCCGATGGCTTGGTCACCGGCTACTTCGAGCCGCTGATCGAAGCCAGCCGTGTCGCACGAGGACCGTTCCGCGTGCCGCTGTACATGATGCCCAACGACCTCAGCGCTCGCAAACCGTACTGGACACGTCAGCAAGTCGACACCCTGGCATCAGCACAAACCCAGTTGCGCGGACGAGAACTTGCCTTCGTCTCCAATCCCCTCGATGCGCTCATCCTGCAGATCCAGGGCAGCGGCCGTTTGCAGATCACCGAACCGGACGGCACGAAAAAGCTCGTGCGCGCCGCCTTCGCCGGTCACAACGACCATCCATACAAGTCGGTCGGCAAGTGGTTGATCGAGCAGGGCGAACTCAAGCCCGAACAAGCTTC
This sequence comes from Rhizobacter sp., assembly GCA_021153565.1. Classification (GTDB taxonomy): domain Bacteria; phylum Pseudomonadota; class Gammaproteobacteria; order Burkholderiales; family Burkholderiaceae_C; genus Albitalea. The sequence goes on along the minus strand of JAJKJU010000030.1, from coordinate 2,023 downwards.
GTGGCCCGCCATCAAGGCCTGGGCGCAGATGAATCCGACGCGGTTGAACGACCTGCTGTGGAGCAATCCGCGGGTGGTGTTCTTCCGGGAAGAGCCCATCGTGGACGTGAACGCAGGCCCGCGTGGCGCCCAAGGCGTGCCGCTCTCGCCTGGCCGCTCGATCGCCGTCGATGCACAGAGTGTTCCGTACGGCACACCCGTGTGGCTCGACACGACAGAGCCGCTGTCGAATACGTCGCTGCGCCGACTCGTGTTGGCGCAAGACACCGGAACCGCCATCACGGGCGCAGTGCGGGCCGACTACTTCTGGGGCTGGGGCGATCAGGCCGAGCAACAGGCAGGACGGATGAAACAGCCGCTGCACATGTGGGTGTTGTGGCCGAAATCGTAGCCGCAGGGGTGAGCTCCCCCAAGTCTTCATGCGCCTCGTCAACGAAACAGATCGCGGCCCATCATCAGCACAGCCGCCGCCATCACACACACAGCACCCCATCCGAACGCGCGTGTCTTGCGCTTCACGACAAGCGGGCCCATCACCTCTGGCTTGGCCGCGAGCATCATCATCGCGGCCATGATCGGCACCGAGACGACGCCGTTGATGACCGCGCTCCAGTACAGAGCCTTCATCGGGTCGATGGGCGTAAAGCTCAGGCTGGTGCCCACGAGCGTTGCGACGACGATGATGGCGTAAAAACCTTTCGCCTCCTGCCAGTGGCGCTCCAGGCCCTCCGTCCATCCGAAGGCTTCCGCCACCGCGTAGGCAGCTGACGACGCGAGCACCGGCACGGCGAGCATGCCCGTGGCAATGATGCCGACGGCGAACAGCATGAAGGCGAGATCGCCGGCCAGCGGCCGCAGGGCTTCGGCCGCCTGCGCCGCCGTCTGCACGTCCGTCTTGCCAGCGGCGTGCAGCGCCACCGCGGCCATGAGCATCACAAAGAATGCGATGCCGTTGGAGAACACCATGCCAATGACTGTGTCGATGCGCATACGCTTGATGGCGCGGCGCACCTTCTTCAGCTTTTCATGGCGAGGATGGACATGCCTCTGCTCTCCCTCTTCGACCTCTTGCGCGGCCTGCCAGAAGAAAAGATAGGGAGAGATGGTCGTACCGAGAATGGCGACGATCGTCATCCAGAACTCCGGGCTGTGCTCGACGTGCGGCATCACCAGATCGTGCAGCACCTGGGCCCATGGAATGCTCATCGTGAATGCAGCACCAACATAGACAAAGAGGCTCAGCGTCAGCCACTTGAGGATGGGCGCGAGACGGCGGTATGGAACGAAGACCTGCAGCAGCACAGTTGCGATGCCAAACACAAGCGCATGAAAGTGCTCGCCGCCACCGACGACGAGTTGCAGCGCCTCACCCATGGCGCCGATGTCGGCCGCGATGTTGATGGTGTTTGCCATGAGCAGCAGCGACACGATGGAGAACACAAACCAGCCTGGCGCCTGCGTCTTGAGATTTGCAACGATGCCTTTGCCGGACTGCCGGCCGATTCGTGCGCTGACGAGCTGGATCGCTACCATGAATGGCACCGACAGGAACACGGTCCACAGGACCTGGGTGCCGAAATGCGCGCCGGCTTGCGTGTAGGTCGCAATGCCCGACGGGTCGTCATCCGCGGCGCCGGTAACGATGCCCGGCCCGACCTGTCGGATGAAAGAAGGCAGCCGGCGCGTTCTCGCACCGCAGGCATGGCCCGCATGATTCATGGCTCGGAGCCCCCGAGGGACGATGGTTGATGACTGGTGTCACGGCAAACACCGTGCCCGCTCCCCTGCGACTTCAGTTTGACGCGCCAACGCGGCCACAGAATATTGAGTGCGAGGCCAGACATGACCCAAAGGGACGCGCCCAGTTTCCCTTGCCCCGCCCATCAACCGACCCGCTTTAGGACATGGCCCGAAACAACTTGCCGTTTTGGGGGTGCTGGGCGGGCGCGCTGCGGCGTTGCTCCTCACTTGTGTGGCTCGCCACACGGCGCTCGGAGCGCCTTGCATCGCATCCCGCCCTGCG
>JAJKJU010000029.1 GCA_021153565.1 Rhizobacter sp. | reverse complement strand
TTGCAAATGCTCGCCATAGCCAAGCTATGGCTGCGCTTTGCGCCTAGATCAGGCGCCTTTTGACGTGCTGCTCGGACACGCTCGAAATACTCTCAGCCTCTCACTGGTCGGATGTGTTCGCGGCGACCTGCGGCGTGCGACGCTGTCGCCGCATTTGCACAGCAATGAAGCCACATGTGGCCCTCAGTTGGGGGCGGCATCCGGCAAACCTGCCCCCGTGGACATGGGCTGACTGGGCTGTTCTCTTTTTCGCAGGAATCCTTACGCTGGGCCTACAAAGCGCTCATCGGGACGCGCCTGCGCGCTCGAAATGACGCTGGCCGACGCACCGAAGCGGCGGTAGGAGCGGTCGTGCTCAACCGCATGCTCGCGGCTGCACGGCCCAACTCCGTCCGCACCGTGCGCGAGGTCAGTTGAGATCTTGGGGAAGGGGGCATCCTCGTCCCGCTTCGCATCCATGCAACAACGCCGCCTTGAGGTCAAGGACACCCATTGCGCGGCGCAATCACTCCTCAAGAGGCAGGACCTGCTGTGGCGTGTCGCGGCCGAGCCTCTTTTGATAGCAGACAGTGATGAACTCCGACCCTGTCTGCGCGCAGGTCTTGCAAGCGACCATCGCCCCGGGTCAGCGGACCCGCGCGCTTGTGGGCCCTACCGTTCAGGGCAACTCATCCTCGGGAACAAGACGACAGCTGTCCAGTTTCAATCGCGCTTCTGCCGTCCGAAGTCCATTCACAATGGCAAAGAGCTGATTGGCCTGTGCCGGCTCCAGACGATCCTGATGCTTGATCATTGTGATGAGTGGAAAGACCATATCTCTTTCATCATTAAGGCGAGACGTTGCCTGCAGAAGCCGGTTGACTTGAGGGGTGTTCAAATGCTGGACGCATGAGGCAAGCCCGATCAGTGCGAAGGCTTTGCTGTTGTGATCATTGATTGAGATGGCGGCCGCAATGAGTCGATCGATCTGACTTGGCTCAAGATGGGGCGCGGCATCGTAGATCTCCGTCATTGCATAGCCCCGTATGTCCTCATCAAGTTCGATTGTGGCGACCAAGAGGCGCTCGCGCTGTGCCCCGCTCAGATGTCCTATACAAGACATCAGTCCGCGAAGCGCCGTACTTTTGTCTTCGTCATCGGCCATGTGCTCCACGGCAGCAATGGCACGGTCCTGTTGCTGCGCGTCAAGAAAAGCCATTTCGAAGCCGCAAAGGGCTTCTGCCTGAACCGACTCGTCCGCCATGCCAATGACAATATCCACAAGGCGCATTCGCTGAAGGGGGTCCAAATGAGCCATTGACTGGCACAAGCCATTCAATGCATGGGCCAAGTCCTCCTCGGCTGCTTCCTCACCCTCAACGATTGTGAGGATTGCATCAAAAATTCGATCCCGAGATACATCCTCGGGCTCTACTGGAAGCGGCAGCAGATGCTCCAGGTGTTCCGCGATTCCGCCCAGTGCCCATGCGCGAGACGCGGCATCGGTCATTTCAAAAGCCTTCTCAACCATGAGCCGGCGCTCACTGTGATCAAGATGAATCATATGTGGCGCAATACGATCAATTGCGATAGCCCTGGCTTCTTGGTCGTTAAGGTTGAGTGCGGTGTCAAGAAGTACCTTTCGATCCTCAATCTCAAGGACGGCAGCGCCTTTTAAAAGATCGCTGATGCAACTAGCCTTTTCGTGATCGTCGTTCATCGTCACGGCTGCTTGAATCAGGCTCATTTGCTGCGCCCGATCCAGGTGAGCAAATGCCTTTCCAAAACCACCAATCGCCTGGCCCCTATCCATCTCGGCGCCAAGCTGGATAACCGCTTTTACCAGGGTGTCTCGCTGGCCTTTGTCAAAGCAATCGATTTTGGGCGTTAGTTTTTTGAGTCCTGCTCCAGTCGGATCCGCTGCCGCCAGCGTAATGAGGCGTTGTCGCATGCTCGGCGACAGAAGCCGCCTCATCCGTGCGAACGGATCCATATTGCTCATGATGCTGAAATCCGGTGCATCACGCACGATTGAATTCGCTTCCTCGACCCTTCGGCGGAGATTGTCATACCGCAGTTCCCGATCGCTGTCGATCACGTCCCGAAGCTCTTTGCAAGTCATCTTCAAGGAATGGAGATCTTTGAACGTCTCGTACGTGTCGCTGCCGTTCAAGGCCCGTGCGATCCGCTCCTGAAGGTCGCCGGCCCATCTATTCAATGGGAATGGCCGAGTCTCGGATCCTTCCGCGTTGTCAGTTCCCGCGGCCGGCCGAGAAGACGGTGAGGCACCGGATGACGACGATGAAGCATCCTCGGGCCACGTCGGCTGCCCAACAGAGCGGAAAGCCAGCAGGGTCGCGCGCGGAGCCATCGAGTTCGGCGCAAGGCTTGCTACTTCGGGTCCCTGCCGCACGTTCTGGGGCATGCCAACGGGGCCGGCCAGCCGCCGTTTCTGTGGCGACGGCTCATCGCTCGTTTCCGGCTCGACTGGCCGCTGCGCCCCTGCGCTGCTGGCGTCGCTGTGAATGCGTTTCATGACGTGTGGGCTCCTGAGCCAAGAGGCGGGCTCCTACGGTAACGCGCTGGGTTTCGTCCAGCCGCGGCGAAGCCGAAGCTGGGTTTGAATTTCAGAACCCGCCGAAATTTCCGTCGGCGAGTTGCGAGCCCGCGGCCGACGATTGCAAGCTCGCTCGCAACTCGTCCTGCTCTTCCAAGCCGGCCCAGGGTAAGGATTCGAGCGTGCCGCATTCGTTGCTTCACGCCCCCCCCGGGCGAAGGGGGTTGCAGATTCGCTTCTCGCTACATTGCTTCGTCAGACAAGACGAAACCAGACAGGACTAGGCCATCCTATCTTTCGTGATACGACGGCATCGCAGTGTTGTCAGCAAGCGGTGCGTATGTGGTGCGTATGGGGTCTTGGTAAGTTGAGTGGAGCTTCGAATGGGCGAACGCAATATTCGGTACTTTGGTACCTGAGTGGCGAGCAGCGCGAAACTTTCCACAAGAAGGTGGCGATATGTTAAAGATTTTGAAAAACTTAGGCCGTATCGGGGCACTTCCGGCGCCCGCACAAGACGGTACGTCGGCCCCCGCGATATCGCCCGACCATGCGAGACCGTCCCTTAACTCAAATTTCGCTGGCCTTAAGCCTCGCGGTAGTGGTGGTAGTGCGCCTCAGTCAACGCCTCAGTCCACCTCAACGGGCCTGGCAATTGGCGTGCGGGCACCGGGCTCCGACCTTTCAATGCCGCCTCGAAACTTGACAAAGCTGCATTCCGATGTTGAAGAGCGAAATTCGAGAGCAATCCGGTCCGCTGATGGCAACTCAACCGGTTCACCGGCCGGTACGCGGCTGCCAGGTCACGACGCTCGGCGCGCTTCAATGCCGCGCGACGGCATGTCAAGGATGCGGTCTATTTTTATGTCGCGAAGTGAGGAAGAAGCCCTAGCCCTGCAGAAACGTATGGAAGCCCTGCGCGGCCAGACCATTGATCCCGCCGTCGCAACCAAAATCATGGCCCGTTCTAGAGCAGTGGAATTCGACGGCTTCGGTCGAATTTTGAGCTTCTCGAAGGGGACTGTGTCGCCGAAGTTGCTTACCAAGCTCGAAGCTGCGGTCATCAAGCCGCTCGCAACGACCAACACTCGCATCCAAAGGGATGCCCCCAGGACGGAGCGCGAAATACTCACCAGGGCCATGCATCTTCTGGGAACGTCACATAGTCTTGCTAACCAGATGCTGCGTGATGACGCCAAACAGCTATTCCTTTCGGGGAGTCTCACCCGCGAATCAGTCGCCGCCTTCGTCAAGAAGGCCACTGGGGTCCTTGGACAAGCAGGAGACGTGCTGATGGAGGACCAATTCAACATGCAGGAACACCTGCTGCATGTGCTTGCGATCAACCTGAGAAAAAAAACTAGGCCGTGGTACAACCATTCTCCGTCGCTGCAACAGTTTATGTCGTCCCCGTCCATGGATACGCTCAAGGCATGCTTGGCCGAAACGTCCAATGGTGTTGAGGCCGTCAAGGTGCCTTCTATTGCCACGTGGATGGCGGTGATTATCAACACTCGGGAAGGGATAGAGATACCGGGGTGGCTGCGCGACGCCAATAGCTTCTACGATGCCGTCGTCGTACCAGAGAAGCCGACTCAAAAGTCCGATCTTCATGGTGTTGTCGCCCAAGCCCCCGGGAACTGGCTTCACTACCATCCCAAACCCACGACGATCGACAACGGCATGACCGGGTCTAACGAGACCCACAAAAAGGTGCATTCACCAAGCAATCTCTCCAGATTTGAGGTGAATGCGTTGTCAACCGGGCAGACAGTGGTCAGCGGCCCGTCCGGTACGCCTGATGGCCTTCTTCGGTCAGCATCTGGCAAGCGTCAACCCTAACTTCTCGCAGAAGGAACATCACCTGAACACGCTGATGTTCCTCGTGTTCGATGGCGGCCATTCGACACAGGAAGTCCTGTCGACACTCGATGCCATCAAGTCATCTAAGGACCCGACATTCCCGGGTTCTCCGTCGGTGGCGGAGTTCGCTGGCGGCTACGAGTCAATCGCAGACCTCAGCAGCAGCGGCGCAGGCAAGCAGGCCCTCCAAGAGCGGCTGGACAAGGCAACCGAATTGACCGTGGATTACTTTGCGCAGAACGTTGCATGAGCAGACAACTCTTCGCCTTCGGGCACTAATTTGTGAGTCGCTTTGGAGAACCAACCGATATGCACGCTTCGTGCGCCATCCATACACAACCCCTCGGTCGCCTAGGACCGCGTTATCCGAATTTCGGGGCGGCTATGCGGCGATCGCGAAACTCGCTAACAGTAGTGCGGACAGGCATGACCTACAGAATGGGCTGGATCGGGCGACTCAAAGAACGGTGGAGTACTTCGCGGCGCACGTTGCATAGTCGGCAGTTGAGTAGCTTGCGCCTGAACGAAAAGTCATATTTTCAGAAATTCCAATGGCGCTGGCATGTCTGCAACTGTGCTGTCGCGCCGATGAACTCGAGACTTCTGGATCATCGGACGCGACAAACGTAGAGGAAAGCAGAGTTGCCACAATAGTGACGGGAAAAATGTCAATCCGCGTTTGACGACGAGCCGAACCGGCCGCAAAGACAAGCGTGGCGCGGGGCGGCGGGCTTGCAAAGCAAAGTCGTCACTCGATGCGTGGGAGGTTTTCCGATGAAAGCAAAGTCGCCACTGACGCGCGGCACCCGGCCCGCGCGGCGCGACAGCCGAGGATCGCGCGAATGATGGCCGTGCGCTCCTTTCGATGATGCCGCTCTTGGCGTCCGTGCCGAGTTGGGCAGGGCGCTCGCAAAACCCGAGCGCAGCGGTGTCGGCTTCGAGAGAAATCCAGAGATTGAAGATCGCGCGATCGAACAGTCGCACACGTCGAGAAAGCTTGGGGTTGAAGGCCTCCAGCATACAAGCGCCCGGTGGACGCGGGGTGTCCAGCGGTGTGGTGTAGCGCCGTGAAGATCCCTTCATAGTTCAACACCTTAGGCATGAAAATCAGCGGCAAAGCTGCGAATTGAGCGAATTGACCTATTTGCTTTGCGCTATTGCAAGTTGACAACTTTGCTTTGCTAGACTGAACCACGCCCGTTCTTTCAAGCTCGCAAGGCTGCTGTCTCTGCTTTTTGCAACAACCCTTCCAGCAATGCCGGAAGCTTTGCGCTCTTGTCATCTTTTGGGCGGGCGCTTTCGCCGCTGGTGTTGGTGGCTGCATGAGCGTTTTCCAGCATCTGCTGAAGCACGGCAAGTCTGGCTTCTGGCGGAAGGCGCTCAACTTCCTTTACGAAGCCTTTCAAAAGCAGATCTCGACTCACATGTCGCTTGAGTGGATCCGAGGCCCGCATCCCGAACTTGACGGACCTTGCGAGCGCCGCAGGCAAAGCGTCGAGAGCCAAGGACTTCAGCACGTTGACTCGGCTCGCATCGTCGCTTATGCCCTGCAAGCCAGCCAATATCTGGCTGACGGCGGCGCGTGGAGCGAGCTTGGGAAGGGAACCAGCCGCTTCGGCGAGCTGGGCCAGCAGCGCTGCCCCGCGTTCGTCTCGACGCATTTGTCGTCCTCCATCGTCGTAGTCGATCAAAAGATCAGAATCGGCTCGCCCGTCAGCCGCCAACACATCCGCTACATGTGTCAATGCGGTGTCGAATGGGCTCAGACGCAAATCTTCTGGCAAGGCGGGAACAGCAGACGCGAGTTTCAAAAGCGCCTTGCTTGCTGAACCATAGCTATCTGTCTTCTCGAACAACCGCGGGATCGACTGCTGCACCCATGCGAGCGCTTCCTCCAGGCTCTGCGACTCTAGTCGGGATAAATTCTCTGCCAACCCAGCGATCACGTGATCGAGATCGCCGACGTCGAACCTTTCATACGCGAGCACCCGATCCACCAGGGTCCGCATCTCGTTCCAAGTAGCCTGAAGCTCCCCGTCTGGCACATTGACAAGCTGGTCTGCCAAGTGCCGTACAGCCTCCAATGCGACCGGATCCTTCTTGCCTGCAAGTCTGAGCAGTGGCGCAAAGCCTTGCCGCTGCAGTCCCCGGTCATGGGCTTCGTGCATCGTTTTCGAAAGTATTCTGAGCAATTCACTGCCGGGCCTACGCTCTGCTTGCTGCAACAGCGTCGCAAAGGTGGCAGCTTGCTCGCCTGCTTCCATTGTCAGGATCGGAAGGCAAAACGCTGCGCACCTTGCAACCGCCCCAGAGTGGCGGTCGTCCATCGGTAATTTTGAAAGCGCGGACAATGCCGAACGCGTATTGCGGGCCAGATCCTCGGACGACATGGCAGTCCAGGGCACATTCCTGAAAATCACGCGGAGAACCAATTCCTGATCTCTAGAAGGAAGCTCCTGAATCTGATCGAGAACGAGAAGCGGCAGCAATCCTGGATGCTCGATATGCTTGAACGCAGCCGTTGCATTGAGGACAACACCCACGAGGTCTTCCTCTTCGAGGCCGTCCACGCACTGAAGGATCTTGCTCAACTCGTTACCAGAGCCGTCATGCGCTGTCGATCGGCCTGCCTGTATCAGTGCTTTCAGACAGCTGGCTCGCATCCAGTTTCCCGGCAAGCCCTTGATGGCCTCCAACGTGTCGTCGAACACTTGACGACGCTGATGCGTCACGTGCTCCATGGCGGCAGCACAGGCATGGAGCACGAGTGCCCGATGCTTGTCTCCTACGCCTGCGATCGATTCCATGATCTTGTGCACGGCTGCCGCTCTGCCTGGGGGGCCCTCATAGGCGGGCTCTGGAGCGAGCTCGGGCAGTAAATGAACCGTCTTCGCGAGCTTTGCAAGCACAATTTCGGATCGTTCTGACGGCGGAAAAGTGCCGATCAAGGCCATCGTGCGGTCGAGCGCTTTTTGACGCGCTTCGGGCGTCAGGTTTGGAATCATGTTGGCCAGCAATGTGACCATCGGACCAGCCTGTTCCGCCGTTGTGGCTTCCGCCAGTTGCATGGCATGGTTCCATGTGCGATCGAACGCCTCGGAGGGTTCGGACGCAGCTTCCATCTTCTGCGCCAGCTGCAGCGGCACCGGCCCGAGTTGATCGATGGGCAGCGCTTGAGCGAGAGCGAGGAGGTGGTGCACAAGGGGTTGCGCCGCCTCCGCCGAGTTTTCGGACTTCTCCAGGGCTGCACGCGCATCGGCGCGAGCCGCGGGCGGCAGGGCGTCGATGTGGCCGATGAAGGCGTGGACCAACATGGCGTGCTCGGCTGACTGGCCGATCTTGTCGGCGACGCTTCGTAGCAATTCGCGCCGCGTGGGCGCATCTTCATTTGCCATGGCCGCCGCCTTCCTCAAGCCAGTAACCACTGCACCAACCACATTTCCTGAGCCGGCGATTGCTTGGACGACAGCAATGCTGTCGGTTGCTTCGCGCAGTGTCTTGTCGGTCAATGAGAGTGCGAGTGCACTCCCAGCATCGAGCCGGCCGGCGATATTTCTCCACAGGTCCCTCGGCAACTCACGTGGCTTTGCATCAGTCGTTTCAGGGAGTGTTGCACGCCGTGGGGATCCGCCCGTGGCGGGCGGCGGGGCGCTACGGCGCGGCGCATGCAGCCCTTCGAGAGCCCCGAGGCTCGGCGTCACAGCCGTTCGCTGTGCGGTCGAGGCGTTGGAGGTAGAAGGACCTTCATTCAGCGGCCGAGTGCTGCTCGACGCCGTGCCGATTCGACTGGGTGTCATGTGGGTGCCATTTCGCAACTATGTGACGTCAGAGGCTGAGAGTATTTCGAGCGTGTCCGAGCAGCACGCCAAAAGGCGCCTGATCTAGGCGCAAAGCGCAGCCATAGCTTGGCTATGGAGAGCACTTGCAACGACGATCAGGGGGCTTTTGGCGTGATGAGCGGGCATGATCGAAATACTCTCAGCCTCTCAGTGTGCGGGCCAAAATGGCGTGGCGGTGAACCGAAGCGAAACCATTCCTGGAAAGCCGAAGCCGCGAGCTGGGTCACCTCTGAACCTTCTACGCCCCGCCGAGTACCCATGCACTATGGCGAGCATTTGCAACGACGAGCAGGAGGCTTTTGGCGTGATGAGCGGGCATGATCGAAAAACTCTCAGCCTCTGAGTGCGGCTTTGAGCACACGTGGCCGTCAGCTTCGCGAAAGCGGTCTTGGTTTCGCACGCCCACCCGCCGGCACGGGGCCGTCAGGAATACTTGCGCCA
>JAJKJU010000028.1 GCA_021153565.1 Rhizobacter sp. | reverse complement strand
GTCCTGCTCGGATCGCACATGCGCACGCGGCCGCCGAGGTAGGCAAAGACCTTCAGCGCTCGGCTATTCGGGTTGGAAGAATTCGAGACGGTGTAGACGGCGGGATCAGCTTTTTTGCATGCGACGCCGAGCGTCGTGCTGTCTTTGTCCACTGCCGCCTGCTGGCCGAGCGGTCCGAAGCACAGGAGCGACGGTCCGTCGATCGACACCCCCGATTGAGTTGCGAAGGCATTGCTTTGCACGAAGAAGTCGGCCGCGGTGGCGTTGGCGGCTTCATCGCTGCCCGACAAGGGCTGGAGCTGCACGTACCAGTTACTGCCATTTTCGGTCGGCTTTGCATTCCACTCGGGCTTCGCGCTCGTGAGGGCAAAGACGCTCAAGCGGTTGCGACTCATGGCCTGCGACTGTGCGAGCCGCAGCGCGTTCTGAATGGATTCAGCCGCGGTTCGCACACGCGAGTCGGCGATCCAAGTGGCCATGGCAGGTGCGGCAACAAGCATCAGCAGGGACAAAATGGTCACAGTGATCATCAGCTCGATCAGCGAGAAGCCGTGCGGTCGCGATTCGTGCGGTATCAGCATTTGATGTCTCCCTTCTTCAGCACCCAGCATTCATAGCTGCCGCCGCTGGGCACTCCACCCCATTTGCTCGGCAGTCCCGTCGTCCTCTGTTTGCCGAAGTTGTCCAGCGTGAAGCTGAAATCTTTGACGACGTCGCTGCCCTTTGCCTCGAGCGTGTAGGTGGTCTTGTCGATGAGAGAACACGAAATCGTGAAGAGGGGGCCGGCCTTTGGGCTCTTCGTGCATGGCCCCGAGAGATAGCTGCGGTTGTCCTGGAAGTGCTGCTCCATGAGCGCGCGCGTCGCGGCGAGGCCGTTGGTCGCGTCGACCAGACGCCCGCGCAGCACGTAGTCGGTGTACGAGGGCAGCGCGACGGCGGAGAGGATTCCGACGATGGCCACGGCCACCATCAATTCGATCAGCGTGAAGCCGCCGCTCGAAGAAGCGTCGGGCGGTGAAAGGCGTCGATTGGAAGTCAGCATGGCGCGAGGTCCGTTGGATGGGCGTGTCCACCCTTGTGGACCCGCCTGCGGATCGTGGCTTCGATGGGTACCCCGAACATGATGGAGTTATTACGAAGCTGTGATGGGCGTTGGTTACTCCCGGTGAAGCGAGAACCATGTCACGGGTCAATTCGATGGGCCGCGCTGTGCTCCGCCCAAGCCATGGCCGCCCTGCGTCGCTCATGACTGGGTGTCGTCATCGCCGCTGCACCGCCATGTATTGCGGCCCGCCCGCTTGGCGGCATAGAGCGCTTGATCCGCGGCGTGGCAGAGCGCTTCGGCAGTTTCCGCGTCCAGGGGGCAGCGAGCCGCCCCTATGCTCGCGCTGGTCGTCATGAGCTCGCCGCGATGCTCGACGGGCCGTGCAACGCTTTCGAGGATGCGGCGACACACCGTTTCCACGCCCTCGGGGGTATGGGTTTGACTGAGGAGAACGGCGAATTCGTCGCCGCCCAGCCGCGCCACGCGGTCCACTTCTCTCACGGCCTCCGACAATCGGGATGCGACCGCCGCGAGCAAGGCGTCGCCGGCGTCGTGTCCGAGCGTGTCGTTGATGTACTTGAAGCGATCCAGGTCGATGAGCAGAAGCGAGAAGCTCTGGCCGCGGTGCGCCAGAGCAACCAGACGTCTGAGATCTTCGTTGAAGAGCCGACGGTTCGCGACGCCGGTCAGGCCGTCGAAGTACGCCATCTGCTCCAGACGCCGTTCGCTTTCCAGCAGTTCTGCACTACGTCGCTCCAGCTCGGCGGTTCGTTGAGATACCAGGTGCTCGAGAACACGTTCGCGACGCTTGAGCACCAGCGTTCTCGCCTGCATGAGCAGGATGAGCAGGCCGAGCGTGAGGGTGGCCGACGCGGTGCGAAACCAGCCCGTTTCATGCCAGGCAGCGAGGACCCTGACAGGCTGGCGCAGAGGCTCGGACCACTGCCCCTGTCGATTCGAACCGCGCAATTCGAGAACATAGTCGCCCGGGGGCAAGTTGGTATAGCGCGCGGCGCGGCGGGTGGAATCCGTGGGCACCCAGGCTTGCTCGTAGCCGCTCAGGCGATAGGCGTAGCGATTGAGTTCGGGGTTTGAGTAGTCCAGCGCGGCGAACTCCACAAGGAGATCCCTGTGCTCCGGCTCGAGTTCGATGGACTTGTTGGTGCCTTGCGGGTCGGACAGCATGCCGCCTTGCCAGTTCGTCACGACGACGGGTGGCTTGAAAATCCGGGCTTGCAGTTCGTCCGGCTGGATGATCGTCAGGCCACCAACGCCTCCGAAAAGCAACTCACCCGCCTTCGTGACTGCCGCGGAGTTCGTCCAGTACGTTGAGATTCCGAGCCCGTCGGCGCCATGAAGCGCGGCCACGCTGAGGTTGTCAGGAGAAATGCGCGCGACACCGTCGTCCGTGCTGATCCACATGGCGCCGTGGGCGTCCGCCACCATTGCGTTCACGGCGTTGTGCGGCAGGCCCTCCTTTGTCGTCACGCGCCGTGCCGTGGTGTCATCGGTGCCGGGGTTGTCGAGGATCCGAACACCGCGGCCGAAAGACCCGATCCACAGGCGACCGCGCTGATCGGTGAGGACTGAACTGATGTATCCGCCCGGGGCTCCAACGGCGCCTGGCGCATCAGTGCGAATCCGCCGAAGCGTGTGATGCCGCGTGTCGTAACGCAACAGACCATCTCGCGTGCCGATCCACAGTGCGTCGTCGGGGGCATTCGCGATCGCCGTGATGCGCTGGTCGCCAAGGCTGGATGCGGTCTCATGCACGAGCAGGCGAGGTGGTTGGTTGTCGCGCAAGGCAAAGCCCCACAACCCATCGAGCCCTCCGAGCCACAGCTCGTCACGAACCAGATGGATGGCCCAGGTCGCCGAAGCAGGGTCGCGACCCGGCACGTCGATGCGACGAAGCGATTTCCCGCCCATTCGTGTCAAGTACAGGCCCTGCTGCGTTCCGATGTAGATGTCGCCGGCGGGCGACGCCCTCATCGCAAGTACCCGGCCCTTGGGCAGTGCATCGCGCGGGTGTGCCGCGTCGGGCAGGAGTTGTGCAACCCGGCCACGGCGTGGCTCGACGATGTCCACGCCCCCATCGCCGAGTCCGAGCCATACCGTGTCGTCCGGCATGGCCAGCACGCAAGAGACGTTGGTTTGCGTGACCTTGCTGTGACGCGACTGCATGCCGAACCAGGTGGAGATGGCATGTTGGTTCCGGTCGTGCGAGCTGAGTCCTGAATCGGTCGCGACCCAGATGAGTCCGCTGTGATCGCGCATGAAAGCCCACACGTCGTCCGACGGCAGGCCGCCGGGCCTGCGGTCATGGTGCCGAATGCGAGTGATCGAGCCATCGCGCGCGTCAACCTGGACGATGCCGCCGCCAAAAGTGCCGAGCCAGATCGTGTCGTCATCGACTTCCGTGATGGCAAAGACGGTGTCGCTCGCGAGTCCTGCGGCCAAAGGAGTCCCAGGCTCTCGCACGGGGGCTGGCCGGCTCTCATCGCGACGCCAAACGAATGCGCCGTGATCTCGCGTGGTAATCCAAAGATCGCCGCGAATGTCTTGCAAGACATTCGTCACGCTTGGCTGCGGCTGGCTGCCGGCGCTGAGGATGATGGGTTCGAACCGTGTGGAAGTGCCCGAATACCGGAACAGGCCGCGGCGCGTACCGACCCACAAGTTGCCGCCACGGTCCACGCGCAGCGCTGTCACAGCCGCAGCTTGATGCGCAGCATTCGGCCACGAGTCCGGATAGCGTCTTGGAGTTGTGCCCCGCACGTCGAGGTGATCCACTCCCGCCCCTGTGCCTACCCACAGGCCTCCGGCACCGTCTTCGACAATGGCGAACACGCTGACATGGCTGGTGCCGTCCGGGCCGACCGGGACTGTATTGAAACGGCCCGTGCCGCGGTCGCGCCATGCGAGCCCGCCTGCGCTCGTGCCGACCCACAACCTTCCCTTCGAATCCTTGAGCAGCGCATTGACGTAGCTGTCACCCAGCGAGCCTGGTGTGTCCGGGTCCGCCATGTGATTCACGAGGCGGTAGCCATCCCAGCGTGCAAGACCTGTCTGCGTCCCGAGCCAAATGAAGCCGTCATCGTCTTGCACCATCGCCGTCACCTGCATCGTGGTGGGAATGGGCGCAGGTTGAAAGACGCGGTCCCCATGCGTGGACCATCGGTCGATGACGGCCGCGCAGGCAGAGTTCGATGCAACAAGGCCAAGCATGGCCCATGCCGTGCTGGCGAGAACGAGGAACAGCCGAAGTGTCATGCAGAAGTCGGACACGACATGAAGGCGTGCACGATACGAGGATTCGGCGCCGGTGACCGGCAATTAAGTGCCCGGACGCGGCATTCGTGTGGTGTGACACCAAAAGGCGCTCATCGAATGGCTTGCAACACCTTGGCAGGCGTCAAAACCGAGATGTCGTTGCGAGTTCAAAACACATCATCACGTCCACGTGGGGGGCTTTAGGTGGCTCGCTGCACTGCACAACAGGCGTGACCGCGCGAACCCGCGGGCAGACGACCGCCGCCGAAAATTTCGCTCTTCCATACGCCGCATCCGATCCTTTCGGTGACGGGTGCCTGCTTCAGCAAACATTGCGCAGGCTATGAAAATGGATGCGTCGAGCACATGGAATACGAACACGAATGGAACGAGGCAAGGGGGGGCAGCCTCCATGGCCGCTCCAGGGCTGCCGGTCGCGTCGCGACGGATTCAGTTGGCGTAGTCGAGGGGCAGGGCGGTCGTGAACTTGAGTTGCTCCATTGCGAAGCTGGAGCTGACATCCGAAAGGTTGGCATTGCGAATAAGCCGCTTGTATATGGTGTCGTAAGCGCCGATGTTCGGCACCACCACGCGAAGCAGATAGTCGACATCGCCATTCATTCGATAGAACTCGACGACCTCGGGGATCTCCAGCACCACCGCACGAAAGTGGCTGAACCACTCCTCGCTGTGCAGATTTGTTCTCACCGCCACGAATACCGTGACGCCCACGTTGAGCTTCTCCGCGTCGAGCAGCGCAACTTGACGCCGGATGACTCCTTCGTCCTTCAAGCGTTGCACGCGCCTCCAGCAGGGCGTGGGCGACAGATTCACCTTCTCAGCCAGTTTGGCCATCGGGATTTCAGCGTCCTCCTGGAGGATTTGGAGCAGCTTCCGGTCGATGGGGTCGAGAATTTTCATCTAAGAACTCAAGAGAGCGTGGAATGGAATTCTAACGAGTCGATATTCAGCGAAGCAAATTGCGAGTATTTGTCTCATGCCACGCGGCAAACTCAAAAGTTCGCAATTTTTTGAGGAGTGTTCTTATGAAAACCATCGGACTGATCGGCGGCATGAGCTGGGAATCTACGGCCTTGTATTACCAAACCATCAATCGTGAAGTCGCACGTCGCCTGGGCGGCCTTCATTCGGCTTCGTTCAATCTCATCAGCCTCAATTTCGAGGAAATCGCGCGGCGCCAGCGATCGCAGGATTGGGACGGCATGAGCCGCATCCTGGTCGATGCTGCCCAGCGTCTCGAAGAAGGTGGTGCGCAGTGCGTGCTCATCGGCACGAACACGATGCACCGGGTCGCATCCGAAGTGCAGTCCGCAATCGGCATCCCGCTTCTTCATATCGCAGACGTCACGGCGCAAGCCATCCATGCGAAAGGTTCGCGCGTCGTGGGGTTGCTCGGTACGCGCTTCACGATGGAGCAGCCGTTCTATGTGGACCGTCTGGCGAGCCACGGCATTGGATGCGTCGTTCCCGATGAGCCGGCGCGTGCCGAGGTGCATCGAATCATCTTCGACGAGCTGTGCAAGGGCCAGATCCTCGATTCCAGCCGCAGGGCACTGCAGGAAATCTGTGCTGGGCTCGCTTCACGCGGCGCGGAGGGGATCGTCCTCGGCTGCACCGAACTGCCTTTGATTCTCAGTGCTGATGACACGACGCTGCCGATCTTCGACACCACGTCGCTTCACGCCTTGGCAGCGGTGGAGTTCGCGCTCGGAGCCACCGGCGCCACAGCGGCGCACTGAGAGGCTGAGAGGATTTCGATCATGCCCGCTCATCACGCCAAAAGACCCCTGCTCATCGTTGCAAATGCTCGCCATAGCCCGGGCTATGGCTGCGCTTTGCGCCTAGACCAGGCGCCTTTTGACGTGCTGCCCGGGCACGCTCGAAAAACTCTCAGCCTCTGAGCCTCGCGACCACCAACACCGCGCAATCTCCATGACAAGCTCTTCCCGTTCCGTGCCGTTATTGCATTCACGGCGCACTCTTAAGGAGAAGCTTGGCGGCGATCCAGGCAGAAATGCCCTCGCCGATTGCGCGGCCCCGTCCGGTTGCCACTTTCACCTGGCTGCCCATCGGACACGGCGCCCCGCCGAGGAGGCGCCATCAGCCAGAGAGATCACGCCTGGGCATCAGGTGGCTTGCTGCCACCTCCACAACGGTTGAATTTTGTTTGTTAGTGCGTTAGCGAGATGAGGTGAGTCGATGAACGTGAAGTGGTTGGATGACTTTCTTTGTCTCGCCGAGTGCCGCAGCTTCACCCGCGCATCTCTGGTAAGGCATGCCTCGCAGTCGGGGCTGACTCGCCGAATTCAGTCACTGGAGCACTGGGTCGGCGCAAGACTGGTCAATCGTGCGGTACAGCCCCTGCAACTCACCGAGGCGGGAGAGCGTTTCCTCCTGCATGCGGCCAATTTGCGGACTGCGCTGCTCGCTGCGCGCAGCATCGGCGCCGGGGCTGCGGTCGAACAACAAGGGACCGTGCCACTCGCCGTGCTGGAGGGGCAGGATCGGGAGTCTTGTCTTCACTGCTCCGCCAGTACTCGCTGCTGCGCCTGCATCAAAACCACGCGCGTCGTGGGCCATGTCCTCGGGAATCGGCAACGTCGCGCACATGGATGAGTTTTCTCTGGCGCATCAATTCCTTGCTGTGTAGCCGAGAAGGCGCTTCGCGCCCTCGGACATGAAGTCAATCGCGCGCCACCCACCGCCCGGAAGTGCCCATGATGGTTCTGAGTGGCGGCTGGCTTACGTCCCCAGCTGCGCCGACGCATTCCCAGTAGTCAAACGTGCAATCCACGCGCGAATGTTCGGCAGCCCGCCGGCCGCGTCTTTCAGAGACTCCCATGCCCATTCGCCGGCTACGGCAGCGGCCGGCGCCGACAGTTCAATGAAGCCGCTCATCAACCCCATCATTTCCACACTCGACACACGTTTTTCCGTGAAGACATTCGGGTCGGCCATGTTCGGCGGCAAACCCGAGCCGGCGTGTCCCGTCACGTCGATGCTGCTGTTCCTCGCGATGAGGATGGACAGGAATAGTGCCACGGACGTGACGACGGCCAATGGCGCCGCCGGCGACGAGAACGAATGGACGGCATTCTTGGACATTTCGATGATGCCCATTGGACGTCGGCCCTGCGATCGCTCAATCGCTCGCTGCAAGTCTTGTGGCTCCTGCAACAGAAGCCTCTGTGCATAGTCGATGCCGCCATGGGAACGGACCTTTCGATATTCATTTGCGCCCGCGGAAACAAACCCGAGACCGCCATCGAGCAGGCTGGTGTCAATGCGATCGGCCCATGTGCGATTGATGCTGTGGTCCGGATGGCCTTCGATGGCCGATTGCACCCAAGGTGCGGGAATGCGCAAACTGTTCTTCAGCACGCTAAGACCGGCAGCCCATCCCACGTCCTGAATGATCGTTTTGAACGGATTGGTGCTCGCGACGATCGACGGCGGCAGGGACTTGGTGCTGCCACGATAGAAAAGCGGCTCTAGGGCACCAGTACCGAACTCGGTGAGGAACACATCGATTCCCGCGACGCCCAGGCCTACGAGCGACCCCAGTGCAGATGGATTGCTCAGGACTTGCGCGGGCAACTGAGGAATCACCCACTCGTTGGCTGCCGTCATGCCGACGAGGTAGCCCACGTTCCTTGCAAACCCTAGGCCCATCATCGCCAGCTTGCGGTCATGCCCCTGGCACGATTGCGTCCATGCTTGGAGTCGTTCGGGGCTGTCGATTCCTGCTTGCACCAGCGTTGCCGCGTTTTCGTTCAGACGTGCTCGCACGTCGGGCGCAAGGGGGCCCCCGGGCATGCAGTGCGCAAGACATTGCTCCAGCGTCGCTGCGAGAGCGGCTACTCGCACGTCGACTGAGGGGGGCGCAGCTGACGGGCCGGCTGCCATCAGGACAGCGTCCCCGGGCGTGACTATCTCTATTTCCCCACCCGGGATATCGATCACGTGCGACTCGTCGGAACGACCTGAAATATTCGAAGAAGTGGAGAAGGGCGGCGTGCTCTGGCGAGCGAGTTCACTTGAAGGCATGGCCGAAGTCGATGCCTGGGTCTGATTAGATAGTTGTTGTTCGGACCTCTGCCATCTT
>JAJKJU010000027.1 GCA_021153565.1 Rhizobacter sp. | reverse complement strand
TGCAAATGCTCGCCATAGCCAAGCTATGGCTGCGCTTTGCGCCTAGATCAGGCGCCTTTTGACGTGCTGCTCGGACACGTTCGAAATACTCTCAGCCTCTCGGTCCAGATTTCGACCCCGACTACACCCGGGCGACCGACGCGGCCCGCCTTTGCCGCAACAACTTCACCAAATGCTCGATAGCCACCGGCTTTACCAAATGCATGTCGAAGCCCGCATCGCGCGCCCGCTCCCGGTCTTTTTCCTGCCCCCAGCCGGTGATCGCAACGATCACCGCGTCGCAGGTGGCCGGTTGGCGCCGCAAGCGCTGCGCCACTTCATAACCGTTCATCCCGGGCATTCCGATATCCAGAAAAATGTACTCAGGCCTCAAGCGGCCGGCGGCCTCCAGCGCGGCGAATCCGTCGTGCACCACCGTCACGTGCTGGCCCAGCGAGTCGAGAATGCTCAGTAGACTCGCGGCGAAGTCGACGTTGTCGTCGGCGATGAGCACATGGTGGCTGGGGAGGGTTTCGAGAATGGCCGGCGGCGATTCCGGCGGCGCAGGCGGCACCCGGCCCCGCGGCAGCCGCACCACGAACTCCGACCCTTCGCCCAGGCCATCGCTATGCACGGCGATGCTGCCGCCGTGCAGTTCGATGAGCTGCCGCGCCAGTGTGAGCCCCACGCCCAGGCCCTTGTTGCCGCGTTCGAGCGACTGGTCAACCTGAACGAACATGTCGAAGATGCTGTCCTGCTTCTCCGGCGCGATGCCCACGCCGCTGTCGCTGAAGCGCACGACGATGTCCTGGCCGTCTTCTGTCATGCGCACGACTATCGTTCCGCCGTCATCGGTGTACTTCGCTGCGTTGTTGAGCAGGTTGGCGAACACCTGCGCGAGGCGTGTCGAATCGCCCTCCACGAAGATCGGCCCCGGCGGCAGATCGAGCGTGAGGCGGTGTTTTCTTGCCTCGATGCCGGGCGATGAAATCTCGACCGCGTTGTTAAGCACGCCGATGATGTCCACGCGTCCCGACTCCAGCAGCACCTTGCCGGTAGTGATGCGCGAGACGTCGAGAAGGTCGTCGATGAGCCGAACCATTTGCTGCACTTGGCGCGACATGATCTGCAAGGCGCGCTGCTGGATCGGGTTTTCATTGCACGAACGGCGCAGAATTTCCACAGCATTTGTGATCGGCGCGAGCGGGTTGCGCAGCTCGTGGGCCAGCGTTGCCAGGAACTGGTCCTTGGTGCGAGCCGCGCCGCGCAGCGCCTCTTCGGCCTTGCGGCGTTCGGCCATCTCGACAGAAAGGTGGTTGTTCGATTGTCCAAGCGCCTCCGTGCGCTTGCCCACCTCTTCGAGCATGTTGTTGAAGGCATCGACCAGCGTGCCGACCTCGTCATCCGAGGTCTTGGGTGCGCGCAGCGAGAAGTCGCGAGTGGTGAGTACGCTGCGAGCGACTTGTGCCACATGAAGAATCGGGTCGGTCACGCTGCTTTGCAGCCGCCGGCTCACGAGGGCAGCCGTCAACAGGCTGGTCGCCATGACCGCGGCGAGGATCAGCAGGTAATCGAAGAGCCGGCCGAAGATGTCGTAGCGCGAGCGCAGGTACACCGTGCCGATGATCTGGTTGTTCTCGCGGATCGGCTGGAAAAGTTCGATTCGGTCGCCGTCGATGAGCATGCCCGGCGCCTGCGCCGTCACGGGCAAGCTGGCCTCGGCTGTCTCCGGGTGCACGTAGCTCGCAAAGAGCTGGCCGTTGCCTCGGTAGACGGCGGCCGCGGTGATCTTCGGCCGCAGCTCCAGCAAGGAAAGGTTCTCGGCCACCGCTTTCGGGTCGTCGAAGTTGAGTGCTGGCGCACTGGTGTGGGCAATGATGCGCGCCTGCGTGTTGAGGTCTTCGATCCAGGACTTCTGGAAGCTTCGCAGCTCGTAGATCAGCAACGCGGTCGCGCTCAGCATCAGGGCAACGCAGGTGGTGGCAATGACCACCGCCATGAGCTTGCGGCGCAGCGAGGTGCGCGTCTGACTCACGGAAATACTCCAGCGACCCGGCAGTCGGGCTCCCTCGGGTGACGGCATGCAGATATTTCCACAGACCCGACTCGTGTGTATGGTGGCAGCGCAATGTGCGGTCGGCGCTGTGCCGCGCCTGAATGCACGAGTCTAGCAACGGACTCGCAACGAGGGCAGCGCTGGCCGCAAGTCCATGCAAACAAATGCAGGTCTTACACACTGACGGGTCATTTGGACGGGCGAAGCTTCCCGTCGAAACGGCTGAAGAGGCCAGTATTTCGATCATGCCCGCTCGCTCATCAGGCCAAAGGCCCCTTGCTCGTCGTTGCAAATGCTCGCCATAGCACGAGCTATGGCTGCGCTTTGCGCCTCGATCAGGTGCCTTTTGACGTGCTGTTCGGACACGCTCGAAATACTCTCAGCCTCTGGTGCGTTTCTGCAAGCTGCACGCCCTTCATGGCGAGCGCCAGTTACCAATTGCCGAGGCACAGCACTTGCCGCAAGCTGAAGGCATCCACGGGACTTCGACATGACACCAGCTTCAAAATCACGCTGGCGAATCGCCGCCTGGCCTCTTGGCATCGTTGCGGCGGCGCTGATCGGCGTTGTGGTCTGCGAGACTCAAGGCTGGCCTTTCCTGAAGGGGCCGGTGCAGCAGCAACTGAGCAAGCGCCTTCAACGCCCGGTTGAGTTCGGCGACACCTTCAAGCTCAAGCTCTTCGGTTCGATCCGAGTGGACACGAGTTCGCTGCGCATCGGCCCGCCCGACGGCTTGGCGGCGGACTCTCTCTTGAGCGGCGACCTCGTCAACGCCAAGAGTGCTCACCTGGAGTTGCCGTACGCCACGCTCAGGCAACTGGCACGCAAGGACAACACCGAAGCGCCGCGCATTGCGTCGCTTCGGTTCGGCGAGGTCGATGCATCGCTCAAGCGTTTGGCTGACGGTCATTCGAACTGGGCCTTTGCGCCGACGCAGGCCGCTGCGACGCAAAGACAGTTCGACCTGCCGACGGTGGACGAACTCGTGGTAGAGCATGGCCACGTCGCCTTCGACGATGCAGTTCTCAAGACCAGCTTTGCCGCAAAGGTGAGTACAAGCGAAGGCGATCGCGCATCAGTCCAGAACGGCCAGGCGGCCGGCCTTGTCGTTGAAGGACGAGGGAACCACGAGAAGCTGCCGTTCCAGTTTCGCGTGACCTCGGCGGGCGTGTTGCCGCTGGTGGCGCGTGACACTGCCACGGCTGTGCCGATCACCATCCGGCTTTCCGGCGGAAGCGAAGCCAAGTTCACATTCGACGGCACCGGCACCGACGTGCTGAGCTTTCAGGCGATCGATGGCACCGCCACCCTGTCGGGTCCGTCGCTCGCGAAGGTGGGCGATGCGTTGGGCATCACCTTACCGACGACGGAGCGCTTCACGCTGAAGGGACGGCTGAGCAAGTCTGGGCAGCGCTGGGCGTTCAAGAATGCAGACCTCGACGTGGGCGACAGCCACCTTGGCGGGAATTTCAGCTACGACCGCGCGCCCCAGGTGCCAATGCTCACCGGCGAGTTGAACGGATCGCATCTGGTACTGGCAGACCTGCTGCCAGCCTTCGGTGCGCCGAAGCCCGGCACCGAGAAAGCCAAGGCGCACGTTGTGGCGCAAGGCGGGCGTGTCTTGCCGGATCGTGAACTTGATATTCCATCGTTGCGATGGATGAACGCGAACGTCAAGGTCCGTCTGACGCGTGCTGAACTGGGAACGCTCTTTAGACAGCCGCTTGCACCGCTGGATGGCGACCTCACGCTTGACGGCGGCGTGCTGAGGCTGTCGAACTTGCTCGCTCGTGCTGCGGGCGGCGAGGTCAAGGGCAACCTGGGGCTCGACGGTACCCAGGCCAATCCACTGTGGACGGCAAATGTCCGTTGGGCAGGCATCGAACTCGATCAATGGCTTCGTCCGCGCAACAAGACATCGCAGCAGCCGAAGCCGTCTGGCGAGAACCCGGGTTACGTGACGGGTCGCCTGGGCGGGCATGCGCAACTGCAGGCACACGGGAGGTCAACGGCGAAGATGATCGCTTCAACCGATGGCACGGTGCAGGCGTGGGTGCGCGACGGCACGATCTCGCATTTGATCGTCGAGGCGGCGGGCATCGACATTGCACAAGGCCTGGGCCTCTTGATCGTCGGGGACGACCCGCTGCCCATGAACTGCGCGGTGGTCAAGGCAAACGCCAAGGCCGGCCTGCTCACTCCTGAGGCGGCAATGGTCGACACACGGGACTCCACGCTGTTGATCACCGGCTCCGTCAATCTTGCCGACGAGCGGCTCGCGCTGGTAATGACCTCCAAACCCAAGGACATGAGTCCGGCCACCTTGCGTTCACCGGTGAGGCTGGAAGGCACCTTCGATCATCCGCAGGTCTACCTGGAGAAGAAACCGATTGGCTTGAAGGTGTTGGCGTCCGCGGCGCTGGCGATGGTGCATCCGCTTGCCGCATTGATTCCCCTCTTCGACCCGGGCGACAAGGACGGTGCCGGCGGTTGCCAACGAACCCTGCAGCACCTGAGAGATGCAGACGGGCCGGCGGGTGTTCGAGACGCGAAGGCGCCAAAGGCCAACGACAAATCATTGCCGCCGGACCCCGCCGCTCGCCATGCAGCGGCATCTGCGCCGATGCGCAAATGATGAAGCGATGAGGCGTCTTCGCGGAGCCAGGGAGCGATCCCACCTCATGAGTGGTCTCCTTTGTCAATGCGGTGCGCACGAGACTCATTCTCCGTCGCCGCAGCCGCGAGGATCTTCGCGTGGATGTGCCACACCGCGATGAACATTGCCGCGGCCGCTGGCCCAACGACAAAACCGTTGATGCCGATCAATGCGATGCCCCCGAGGGTCGAGACCAGAATCAGGTAGTCGGGCATCTGAGTGTCTCTGCCAACGAGCACGGGCCGCAGCAAGTTGTCGACCAGGCCAATGACGAGGACACCATAGGCGATCAGCGCGAAACCCTGCCACACCGCGCCAGTCGCAAGCAGGAAAAGTGCGACTGGCAGCCACACCAGCCCGGCGCCAACGGCCGGCAGCAGCGAGAAGAAGGCCATCAACACCGCCCACAACAATGCGCCGCTGACCCCGAGGAACCCAAAGGCGATGCCGCCAAGCGCACCCTGAACGGCAGCCACCACGAGATTGCCCTTGATCGTGGCGCGTACCACGGTGGCGAACGTGTCGAGCAATTCCTGCTTGTGCGCCGGCGTCATCGGGATCGCCCGCTTCATGGCACGAACGACGCCGTCGCCGTCGCGAATCAGGAAGAAAGCGAGATACAGCATGACGAAGACGCTGACGACGAAGTCGAAGGTGTTCTGCCCGAAGTTGAGAGCGTGTGTCGCGATGAACCGGCTGGCCTGCGTGAGCGCGGCGGACAACCAGCGCCGCAATGCCTCGAAGTCGGCCAGGCCGAATCGATCGAGCACCGAGGTTGCCAAGGCCGGAAGCGCGTCGAAAAGTTTGCGGAAGTAAATGGCCGGGTCCCATTCGCCCGACTGCATTCTTTGATAAATCGCCGCCGCTTCTTGCGCAAGAGAAGCAGTGATGACCGCGAAGGGGATCACCACCATGAGCAGCACGATCAGCAGAGTCAGCAGGGCGGCCACAGTGCGCCGATGCTTCAGCGGCGGCAAGAGTCGACGATAGATGGGCTCGAACAGCATGGCCACGATCACGCCCCACATGATGGCGCCGTAAAACGGGAGGAGGATCCATCCCAGTCCAATGGACACGACGATCAGGAGCAGCAAGAGAACCCGGTTGTGAGAGTACGAGGACTCGCTGTGTTCAGACGGCTTCATGGTGTTCGCACGCAGGAGCGGGCCGGGATTGGCGTCCGATCGTATCGGTCGCATGGCAATCCCTTCAACACGGTGACATGTCGAGCCCGTACCGGCGCATCTTTCAGTCGTCACGCGATCCAACAATGCCGAGCAGCGCCAGCAGCGACTGGAACACGTTGTACACGCTCAAGTAGACACCGAGAGTCGCGGTGATGTAGTTGGTCTCCAGGCCATCCTGAACACGCTTCAGGTCGTGCAGGATGAAGGCAGAGAAGACCCCGATGGCCAGCACCGATATCGTGATCATCAATGCACTGGACTGGATGAAGACGTTGGCAATGCCCGCGAGCAGCACCATGATGGCGCCGATGAAGAGCCACTTCCCCATCACGGACAGGTCGCGCTTGATGATCGACGAGAGCGTGGCCATGCCGAAAAAGATCAATCCGGTGCCGGCGAACGCCATCATCACCAGGCTGGCGCCGTTGGCCAAGCCGAGAACGGCGCCCACCAGACGCGAGAGCATCAATCCCATGAAGAACGTGAAGCCCAACAACATGGGCACGCCTGCCGCCGAGTCCTTGTTCTTCTCGATGGCGAACATGAAGCCGAAGGCCCCCACCAGGAACACCACGAGACTGATCCCGGGGGACATCGCGCGTGCGAGTCCGGTGGACACGCCGATCCAGGCGCCGAGGACGGTGGGGATCATCGACAGTGCGAGCAACCAATAGGTATTGCGCAGCACGCGATTGCGCTGAATCGCACCTGCGGGGTTCGCAACATCGGCAGTAAGAGCTTGATACTTGTTCATGTGGTGACCTTTGATGGACGAAATGGTTGATGAAAAATGGTGAAGGGAAAGGGTTGCCCTCCTTCGGTCATGAGCGATCTGTGGACTTCAGCAGGGCGGCCTTTCGTTTGGCACGCGACCGGATATTGAGTGCCTCCACGGCCAACGAGAACGCCATGGAGGCGTAGATGTAGCCCTTCGGTACATGGATGTCGAAGGCTTCGGCGGTCAGCGCCATGCCGACCATGACCAGGAACGCAAGCGCAAGCACTTTGACCGAGGGATGGAGATCGACGAAGTCGCCGATGGGCTTGGCGGCGAAGAGCATCACACCGACGGATGCGATGACGGCAGCCATCATCACGAAGATCTGGTCGACCATGCCCACGGCGGTGATCACCGAATCGAGCGAAAACACGATGTCGATGATGGCAATCTGGCCGATCACGCCCCAGAAGACCCCGCGCTTTGCGCCTGCAGTAGCGATTGCCGTGTCGCCAGGTCCGTGCTCATCTCGCGCTTCGACCTCCACGAAAATTTCGTGGGAAGCCTTGTAGAGCAGGAAGATGCCGCCCAGCAAGAGCACCAAGTCCCGCCCGCTGATGCCCTGGTTCATGATGGTGAAGAGGTCCGCAGTCAAGCCCATCACCCAACTGAGAGAGAGCAGCAGCAGCAGACGCGACACCATTGCGAAGCCCAGCCCGAGCCGGCGGGCCCTGTCGCGTTGTTCCGCCGGCAAGCGGCCGACGAGGATGGAGATGAAGATGATGTTGTCGATGCCCAGGACGATTTCCAGTCCGGTAAGCATTGCGAATGCAATCCAGATGTTCGGGTCGAACAGTGTGGCCATGAGTGGTTTTGTTGGTCTGAAAAGTGGAGGGAATCAGCTGGAGCGAAATCAATATCGCGTGCGAAGTTGATCCGCACGCGCAGGCCGGTGGTGCCCTTGACGGTGTTTTGCACGGGACCCAAGTCCCCGCGCCACGTGTGGCGTGGCCTAGATGACGACCTGCAGGCGCGGAGGCCGCTCAAGCCCGGCCAGGAACGGCGATGGGGCTCTCAGCGAGAACGAGCGTTGAGATATGGTGTCAGGGCGCGCGGCCTCTTGCGACGGGCGCACTGAGTCGAACAGTTCCGGACTGTCGGCCAAGGTGTCTGGGGGTTGGACTTCGTCCGCTTGGTCGCAGGGGCACTGATCCACCAGTCCGTCTGCGTGCTGATCCAATGGCCCAGCTGTCTTGACTTGCACTGTCCCATCACTGGACGGTGCCATCATTCGCCCGGGCAAAAGCGTGGCGACGGCGTAGGTCGAAACCAACAGCGTGACCACGAATGTGACGAACCAGCGAGGCAAGAGTGGCAAAGCGGGGGGGCGAAGTGTTCGAAGCACGATTATCCGTCCTTCAAGCAATCCAGTGGGGAGGACCGCACAGACCGATCGCGACTCAGAGGCTGAGAGTATTTCGATCATGCCCGCTCATCACGCCAAAAGAACCCCTGCTCGTCGTTGCAAATGCTCGCCATAGCCCGGGCTATGGCTGCGCTTTGCGCCTAGATCAGGTGTCTTTTGACGCGCTGCTCGGGCACGCTCGAAAAACTCTCAGCCTCTCAGGCGTGCTTGCGTCGCCGCTCGACGGCTGCCACCTTCAGCATCTGCCGATACTTCGTCACCGTGCGGCGCGCCACTGTGAGGCCTTGCCGCGCCAACTGGCGTGCGATTTCGGCGTCGGATAGCGGGTCCAACGGGTTCTCACCGGCGATCATGTCCTGGATCACGCCGCGGATCGCGGTGGCTGAACAGGCGCCGCCGCTCGCCGTCGGCATGGCGCGCGAGAAGAAGTACTTGAGTTCGAACACGCCCGACGGCGTCGCCATGTACTTGTTGTTCGTCACGCGGGAGACGGTCGATTCGTGCAAGCCGACTTCATCGGCAATCTCGCGCAGCCCCAGCGGCTTCATCGCGAGCGGGCCGTATTCGAGGAAGTGGTGCTGCCGGCGAAGAATGGCTTCGGCAACGAGCAGGATGGTCGAGAAGCGCTGCTCCACGTTGCGTACCGTCCAGCGTGCTTCCTGCAGATGCGCGGCGAGCTCGGCGTGCTTCGAATTGCGGTGCTGCTGGAAGAGCTCGGCATACACGCGGTTCAGTCGGACCTTGGGCACCACGGCCGGGTTCAACTGTGCAGCCCATTGGCCGCGAATCTTCTTGACGATGACGTCGGGCACCACGAAGTGCACGTCCGACGAGCCGAATCGCCAGCCGGGTCGCGGATCGAGGTGACGGATGCGGTCGCACACGGCTTCGATGTGCACGGCCTCGCGATCGAATACCTTTGCCAGGCCCGGAATGTCTCTTTGCGCCAGTTTGTCGAGCTGCTCTGTGATGATGCGTCGCGCAAGTTCGCGGTCGACTGCATCGTCGATGCATTCGAGCTGAAGCAGCAGGCACTCCGATGCGTTTCGCGCGCCGACGCCGCAGGGGTCGAGCGATTGCACAAGTTTCAGGGCCGTGTTCATTTCGCACTGGTCGACCACCGGGTCGAGTTCAGTGATGCCGGCAAGTTCGTCGAGTGATAGGCGAAGGTAGCCGTCGTCGTCCAGCGATTCGATGATGGCGCACACCAGCACGCGGTCGCGGTCGGACAGAGGCATCACGTTGATCTGGCCGCGAAGATGCTGGCGCAGGTCGATGTCCGCGGCGACCATTTCCATCACGCCGTCGGTGTCGCCGGAACTGCTTGCGGAGCTTCCGCTTCCTCCCGGCGTCTGCCAGTTTTCGCGTTCCCAGGTGGTGTCGGGGTCGCTGGCCGATGCGTTGTTGTCGACCTGCGGCGCTTCGGTTGCGGCAGGGGTCTCCCGCTGTGAGTCGTCGCCAGCACTTTCCGATGCCGCTGCTTCCCCCGATGGTTCCTCGATTTCGAGGAACGGGTTCTTGCCCATTGCGTCCATCACTTCCTGCGCGAAGTCGAGCGAAGACAGTTGGAGCAGACGCACGGCGTGCTGCAAGCGCGGTGTGAGCGTCTGATGCTGTCGATGTTCTGTGCGAGTCTGGAGCGCCGGTGAATTCATGGATCTCTCGATGAAAAGTTGATTGGCAGCGACCACTCGTGGCCTGAGAGGCTGAGAGTATTTCGATCATGCCCGCTCATCACGCCAAAAGACCTCTGCTCGTCGTTGCAAATGCTCGCCATAGCCGTCGCTATGGCGAGCATTTGCGCCTAGATCAGGCGCCTTTTGACGTGCTGCTCGGACACGCTCGAAATACTCTCAGCTCTGAGGCCGAGTGGGCGTCGGGAGCGCGCTGCGGCACGTCCTGAACTGTGTACCGCAACCGCTGTGCCAACCGAGTGAGAGATCGGTAACAAGCTGCGGGAAGGCGGTGCCAACCTGCTTTCGAAAGTCCCCGGAAATCCGCGCCAATGCTGCGAATTTTCGATTTCGCCTGTGTAAAAAGCGCTCGCTGTTGCGGGTTGCGAGGAGCAATCGGCGTGCTCAAAAGCCGCCCTTCGGTCGGACATTTCGGGAGGCTTTGTGTGATTTACCGCAACAACTGCTGGCTGACCACGACGAAAGTCACAAAGTCGCGGCATGACTATTGCCGCAGCACCGGGGCACTCGCCACCCAAAAGGAGATGTATCCATGGCTACTTCCGCCAAGACCCAGATCATTGACATGCTCAAGGCCGATCACAAGAAGGTAAAGAAGGCCTTCAAGGACTTCGAGAAGATGGACCCGCAAGCGGAGTCCGAAAGCGCCGAGGCACTGGTCGAGCAAACGCTC
Source organism: Rhizobacter sp. (assembly GCA_021153565.1). GTDB lineage: Bacteria > Pseudomonadota > Gammaproteobacteria > Burkholderiales > Burkholderiaceae_C > Albitalea. The sequence continues at coordinate 15,964 of JAJKJU010000027.1, read as the reverse complement.
GCCGCCATCGAGGTCCATTCCTCGCTCGAGGAACAGATCTTCTACCCGGCGGCGCGTAGTGCCATCAAGGAAGAAGACCTCATCGACGAAGCCGAGGTCGAGCACATGACGGTCAAGGTGCTCATCGAACAGTTGAAAAGCATGAGCGCCAGCGATGACAAATTCGCGGCAACCTTCAAGGTGCTCGGCGAGTACATCGACCACCACGTGAAAGAGGAGGAGAACGAGATGTTCGTGCAGCTCACGCGACCGGGCGTGGGCTGGGACGCCGTGCTTGAACAGATGCAGACGCAGCGCGCTCAATTGCTCGAAGAAAAGGGCCTGCCTCCAGAGGCCGAAGAAGCCACGACGCCGGCAGGGCGATCATCCGCTGGCAGCCGTGCATCCCGCAGCACCGACGAGTCGCGTCCGCAGGCCGCATCGCGTTCGTCGAAGAGATCGTCTGCGTCTGAGAAGAAATGATTGCGGCCCGGCTTCATGCATTTCAATGAAAGGAAAGTCTGGGCTGAAGTTCAGCACGGCGGTATGTCTTACGGGAGTTTCGAAGCGCTACGGCTAACCATCCGGCGAAGGGATCAGTGCCCGCGAAGGAAAGTACTCTTTCTCTTTAAGTCCCGTCGCCATAAACCTTGACCTGGCTTGCCACTTGCTGTGAAATTTCTGCAAGCCGTCCGCGCGACCATTTGCGTGGTTTGTTGGGATCGGCCTGAAATTTGTACATGAGGCAGCAAGTGCTGCAACGGTTGCGCCCAACGCAGGGAGAAGCCACATGCCCCACGCATTGATCGTTGACGATGAACCCGATGTCGTCGACTGGATGTCCGAAGTGGTCCGCGCTGAGGGCTACACCGTCGCCACGGCCGATTCACTGCGCAATGCCCGGGCCCAACTTGTCCGACAGACGCCCGATGTGCTGCTGACCGATCTGCAGCTCCCTGACGGACGTGGGACCGACATCGTGCGCGACCTCGAATCTCCGGCACAGATCGAAGTCGTGGTGATCACGGGACACGCGAGCGTGGACACCGCGATCGAAGCTATCCGCATCGGCGCGAGTGACTACCTCGTCAAGCCGGTGGACATTGAACGCCTGCTGGCCATCCTGCGCCGTCAGCCACAGGCGTCCGAGCTTCGAAGCGAGATCGGTGAGCTGCGCGAGGAGCTGCGGCGCGCGGGGCGCTTCGGCCACATGTTTGGCGACTCGCCGCCCATGCAGGCGCTGTACGACAAGCTGAGCCGCGTCGCGCCGACTGCAGCCACCGTGCTGCTCACGGGCGAGAGCGGCACCGGCAAAGAGGTGGCGGCCCGCACCATTCACGAACTCAGTCGCCGCAAGAAGTTTCCCTTTCTTGCGATCAACTGTGGCGCGATATCGCCCAACCTGATCGAGAGCGAATTGTTCGGCCACGAGAAAGGCAGTTTCACCGGAGCCGACCGACAGCATCGCGGCTTTTTCGAACAGGCAAAGGGCGGCACGATCTTTCTCGACGAAGTGACCGAGATGCCGCTGGATCTGCAAGTGAAGCTGCTGCGTGTTCTGGAGACGGGCACTTTCGTGCGCGTCGGGACGACCGAGCCCGTCGTGACGGACGTGCGTGTCATCGCCGCCACCAACCGATCGCCCGAACGTGCAGTGGCCGAGGGCAGCTTCCGCGAAGACCTGTACCACCGGCTCAATGTCTTCCCGATCACCTTGCCGCCACTGCGCGAACGTGGCAATGACATTGAAATGCTCGCTCAGCATTTTTTGCGCGAGCTCAATCGCATGGAGGGCACGAACAAGATCTTCTCGCCAGAAGCGATCGCCAAGTTGTACGAGATGACCTGGCCGGGCAACGTGCGTGAGTTGAAGAACTACGTGCAGCGGGCTTACATCCTTGCCGACTCGGTGGTAGAGAGCGCGCAGGCGCCGCAGTCCCCGCCGCTCGCAGCCGAAGACCAGAGCTGGCTGATCGTGGTGCGCGTGGGAACACCGCTCGAAGAGGTGGAGCGCCGCGTGACGATGGCGACACTCGAATCTTGCGGCCGTGTCAAACGAACCGCGGCCCGCATTCTCGGCATCAGCCTGAAGACGCTGTACAACCGGCTCGAAGCCTATGCCGCGAAGGACAAGGCACGCGAAGCGGAAGAGTCAGGGCCGATGCCGCTGGTCGAAGAACACGAGATCGCGAATCAAGCCGGACGTACCACGCCGCCGGGTCCGTATCGACGGCATTGACGGGCGATGGAGCGCGGTGGACCTGCGCTGCTGCGGTTGTGTTCAGATCAGGCGCCTTTTGACGTGCTGCTCGGGCACGATCGAAAAACTCTCAGCCTCTGAAGACTTTTGCATCCCGTGCGGGCACAATTTACATGCGTGTGTAGTTCTTATTAGAAGTTCGCATCAAGCTCCCGGGGTGTAGGCTCTTTTGGTATGGCGGAATGTCGTTTGCTCCTTCAGATCGTGACCTTTGACCAGGCTGCAGTGGGCGCTTGTCGCTCGCTTGGCCGAATCGTCCCGATTTCTGGAGTCCATGATGCAAGCGACCACGCGACGTGCCGCAACTTTCACCGACCATCCCTCTCGCGACCCGGCAGATCATGCCAACAAGGACCGCCGTCGTCGCGGCACGCATCCCAGGGGAAACACCCCACAGACCCCTGCACGCAACCCCGACCGGCCCTCGGCACACGGCTGACCGCGTCTGCGCATCATGGCGCCGCGTCGGGTTGACCCCATCCCCGACAGCGGTGACGCTGCCCACCTCCCAGATCCGGGGGATGCACTCGATCGCGCAGGCATCGCCTTGCATCGCGGCGCGACCGGGGCGGTGCAGGGCGCGCTCAAGCTCGCCTCCTTGCCCGGCGCCGCGCTGTCCCGCCTGCGCCACCTGCACGGCAAGCCTGCGCATGGTTCGGACACGCCGCACAACGGCGCCTTGGTGCGTCACCATGCGCGCGTGCTCATGCGCGCCCTGGCCATGCCGCTCGTTGCGGGCAATAAAGTCGAACTGCTCATCGACGGACCGGCGACCTACGAAGCAATGTTTGCGGCCATCGACGCCGCGCGCAATCACATCAACATCGAAAGCTACATCGTCGAGGCCGACGGCCCCGGCGCCGAACTCGCGCGCCGCCTGCTCGCCAAGTGCCGCGAGGGCGTGAAGGTCAACCTGCTGTACGACGGCTTCGGCTCCATCCGCACGCCGGATGCCTATTTCGAGATGCTGCAGGCAGCGGGAGTCCGCCTGTGCGAATACAACCCGCTGCGATCGTGGAAGCGCGTCTTCACGCGGGCGGTGCATCTGCGCGACCACCGCAAGCTGATGGTGGTCGACGGCAGCGTGGCCTTCGTCGGCGGGATCAACATCAGTGGCGTGTATTCAGCGCGGTCGGCGGGGGCGCAAGCCGAGGCGACGACGCCTTGGCGCGACACGCACGTGTGCATCCGCGGATCGCTCGTCGCGCAGTTGCAATCCCTCTTCATCACGCACTGGAACAAACATGGCTGCGAGCCTGTCCAGCAGGCCGACTATTTCCCACCACCAGCCCCGGCTGGACATCTACGCGGTGCTGTCGCGTCATGCGATGCCGGTCGCCGTCGCAACCCGTTCTATCGCGCGCTGATCAAGGCGATCGAGGCGGCGCGGCACGATGTTCTCGTGACCACTGCGTACTTCGTGCCGACGCGCCGCCTGCTGCGCTCGTTGGCCTGCGCGGCGCGACGAGGTGTGGACGTGCGAGTGTTGCTGCCTGGCCAGAGCGACTCCTGGGCGCCGCTGCAGGCGGGCCGATCGCACTATGTTCGCTTGCTGCAGGCGGGCGTTCGGATCTATGAGCGGCAAGGTGCCTTGCTCCACGCAAAGACAACCGTCATCGATGGAGTGTGGGCCACGGTGGGCTCGGCCAACCTCGACTGGCGCAGCTTCATCCACAACGCCGAAGCCAACGCGATCGTCACGGACGCCGGATTCGGAGCTCAGATGAGAACGGTCTTCCAAGGCGACATCGCGGCCAGCCATGAGATCACGCTGGAGATGTGGCGTCGGCGTGGGGTGTTGCAGAGGCTGCAGGAATGGGTGGCCAGGCGATTTGAGTTCTTGTTGTAGGTTCGAAGGGCTTGCACTGCCCTACGCCCCCTTGATCTCATTCGCCCTCAAGCGTTTCGCAATCAGATACGCCAGATCACTGGCCAACTGCTGCCGCTTCGGTCCCCGCGCCTCGTGCCACACGGCGAGTTCGTAGGCTGTCGCCGCACCACCCAAACTCGTCACCAGGGCCTCAGGGGCCGGATCCGACAACACCTTCGGGTGCTCTTGTGCCGCATCGCACAGCAGCCGTCGCATCAACTCCGGATCGGTCCCGCTTTGCACTTGCACGGGTATGCGAAGGCGGATCGGTCTCTCCGCAAAGACATGGTTCACCACGTTGTCGAGGATGAAGCGCTGGTTGGGCACGAGGATGGCCATGCTGTCGTTGGTGATGACTGTCGTGCGGCGTGCGCCGATGTCCTGCACGGTGCCTTCGATGCCGCCCACCTCCACCCGGTCGCCGATCTTGATCGGTCGTTCGATCATGATGATCAGCCCGCTCACGAAGTTGCTGATGATGTTCTGCAGACCAAAGCCCACGCCCACGCCTACTGCGCCAGCCAGGACGCTGAACGCCGACAAGTTGAGCCCCGCGTTCTGCAGGATGAGCACCACGCCCACGACCAACACCAGATAGCGCACGATGCTGCCCACCGCCTGGCGTGTGCCGTCATCCATGGGCGTGTGGCGCAGCGCGCGCTCCACCGTCCAGCGCCGCAGCCAGCCTGCAGTCCACAGCAGGCCGACAAAAAATACCACCAGTTTCACGGCAGACGAGGCGCTGATCTCTGCACCGCCGAGGGTGAAGAGGTGAACGTCATAGCCTTTGATTCGATTCAGTAGAAGCTGCCAGTCCATCGGTCAAAAGGAGAAGTGAGGTCTGCAGCCGCCAGCACATCGTGTGCCGCATGTCCGTGCTCCATGACACAGTGCATCTTGCGACGCATGAAACTTCCCTCGCCCCGCTTGCGGGGAGAGGGGGGCAGGGTCGCGCTTGGCTAAAACACGATTTCCTTCTTTCCATAGAGCAGCTCGGCGTGGTGGCCGGCGTCGCTCGCGGCAGCTTCCAGGCCGCGAGCGGCCTGGAACTGCGGGAGGTCCTCGGAATACACGATGCTGGTGATGTGGGTGATCCAGGGCTCGGCGCCCATGGCATAGACATACAGGTGCTCGGGCTGGAAGAAGGCGCGCAGCTTCTGGGCGGTGGCAAGGTCGCAGCCGTCGAGGCGGCGCGACTGGTCCTCGCCACGGGTGAGCATTTTCTGCAGCAGCGGGCCGTAGAACCAAGTGGCCGGAGCGCCCACGCACTCCATTCCGAGGAACATGCAGTCCACCTTCGGGAACATGCGGCGCAGCGGCTCGTAGAACTCCACGCAAGCCGGGTTGGAGTCGGCGAAGAGCACGAAGACCTTGCCGCCGAGCTCGATGGCGTGTACGAGCTTGGTGCGGATGTCCAGGTCGGCGTGTTCGCCGTAGAACGGCGCGCCCACGATGCGCCCGCCGGGCAGTGCGATCTCGTCGTAATCGGCCAGCTCCAGCACGCTGGGAAAGCCGATGCGCTCGAAGAACTGCTTGAGCGAGACGTCTTGCAGGTCACCGCCGCCGGCGCGTCCGACCACGACATGGCGCACGCGGTGGCGAATGCGCAGCAGCGTCTCCATCACGATGTGGTCCTGGTGCGGATGCGTGATGAGCACGTAGTCGATCTGCTCGGGCAGGTCGTCGAAGGTGTAGTGGTCCAGCGTGCACTCGCCCGGGTAGCTCAGCAGCGGGTCGACCAGAATGCTGACGCCGCAGCCCTCGATGAGCACGCAGGCATGGCCGAAGTAGCGCACACGCACGCCCTCGGCCGGCGGCGCGTCGTGCGCGTTCCGCGGCGCCTGAGTCAGCAGCGTGCGCAGTGCCACGGGATCGAAGGCCTCCTCGGCGATGTACGGGCGCAGCATTTCCACGAGGTCGGTCCCGGGGCCGACGCCCGCGCACAGGTGGTCCCAGATCGGATCGACGAAGGGTGCGGTAATTTCCACCGAGCCGGGCGTGCGGCGGATCTGCGGGGTGGATAGCGCGAAGGGCCGCGGCTGCAGGCTCACCGGTTCGAGCATGCACGACTGCAGAGCGGTGTCGTACAACGGGCTGTCGTAGAACAGCCGCTCGAGGAAGCGTGCGCCGGGCTGTTTGCTCACGTCGTAGAAGACCTCCACCATGTGCCGGATGGCCGGGTCGACCTGCGCATACAGCCCCGCCAAGCCGCCGCCGCGGGCTTGCCCCTGTAGCAGCTCGAACAGCGCGTTGATGGCCTCGGCCGCCCGCAGCTGGGGCGCGCAGCACTGGCGTGTGCGGTCGCGAAAGCGCCGGATGTCGGCGACGTCACCGGCGTAGTCGATGAACGGGCCGCCGCGCAGCTCGGGCACCTGCACGGAGGAGCGGTGCTGCTCGGGATCCTCGACGAAAGAGTCGAGCATCGACAGGTGTGAGTGCAGTGTGAATAGGCCGAAGGTGATCGGGGAGACGAGGTACGGGTGGGCAAACCATCCGTTGACTCGCGGCAGCAGCCGCACCTGGTCGGACAGTCTCGTGGACGTGCTCATCGCAAGAATCGGCGCGGCGCCGGACGCAGCGCGTGGTTGAGGGACTGGCGCCTAGTATGGGAACATTGCGGCCAGGGTCTTGACCGCATGGGCCAGGGAGTTGCATTTGCAGGCCAGGGGACCCGCCGTCCGGCCATGTCGTGCGGACGGCCAGACGCTGAAGCGCGCTGCATGTCCACCGATCTTCTTCGTCGGGTACCTGGCCTTCCAGTCCGCAAGCGCCTTTGCCGCTTCGGTCTTCAAATTGAGTCATGCTTCGGGCTCGAGGCTACGCATCGTCCGGCCTTGTCTTGAAGCGACTCGCAAGATGGAAAATGTAGTTTTGCTACCTTGCGTGATCTCTTGGCCATGTCCTCGCAAGGGACGAAAGCTGACTCGGTTCGAACAAGGTTGATGCATCGAAAGATCAAGAAGACAGAAGATCGGAGCGAACCAATGCAGGCAATCACCTTCCCTCGCTTGGTCGGGGATATTGGCGGCACGAACGCCCGCTTTGGGCGGATCGAGTTCGCCGGGGCTCCGTTGACCGACATCCACACCCTTCCGTGCGACGCCTATGCGACGTTGGTCGACGCAGTGCGTGACTACCTCACCAAGACAGGCAAAGACCGGCCGCGATGGTGCGCGCTCGGCATTGCCAACCCTGTTGTCGGCGACCATGTACAGATGACCAACCACCATTGGTCATTCTCGATTTCCGAGGCCGAGCGCGAACTGGGGTTGGGGCGCTTTCTGGTGATCAACGACTTCACGGCGCTGGCCTTGTCGCTGCCGGGGATCGCGCCTTCAGAATTGCGGCAGGTGGGTCCCGGTACGGCAGTGGCGGGCGCTCCGCTGGCGCTCCTCGGTCCCGGCACCGGACTTGGTGTCTCGGGCTTGTTGCCGGCCAGATCGGGGCGCGGCGCCATCCCGCTCAACGGGGAGGGGGGGCACGTGACACTCGCCGCCATCGACGAGCGCGAGGAGCGGGTCCTCGCGATTCTTCGTCGCCGATTCGGGCATGCATCGGCCGAGCGTGCGTTGTCGGGGCCGGGAATCGAGAACCTGTACGGGGCTGTCTGCGAGTTGGCGAATGAGGTGCCCGCCGCTCTGAATGCAGCGCAGATCACCGAACGTGCCGTCGCCGGGGCAGACGGTCGATGCGTGGAGGCGCTGGACCTTTTCTTCAGCTTCCTCGGCACGATCTCGGGCAACCTGGCGCTGTTGCTCGGCTCGCTTGGCGGTCTCTATATCGGCGGTGGGATCGTTCCGCGCTTGGGGGTGGCCATTGATGCGTCGCGCTTTCGACAAGGCTTCGAAAGCAAGGGCCGCTTTCGCCACTACTTGGAGCAGATCCCGACCTTCGTCGTGCAGTCGAAGGTTTCGCCCGCCTTGATCGGCGCGGCGCGGGCTCTCGACGATCTTTGATGATGATGGCTGCGGCACTTGTCTGCGTGAGCTCAGTCGCGTGCCGCAAACTGTGATGGATAGAAAAAAGGCCCGCATGAGCGGGCCTTGATCATCGGGGCGGCTGATGGTCAGGCCGAGACATCCGATCCGCCAGCCATCGCGTGGCTGAAGCCCCCATCGACGTAAGTGATCTCCGATGTTACGCCCGCCGCCAAGTCCGATAGCAGAAACGCAGCCACGTTGCCCACGTCCTCGATAGTGACGTTGCGCCGCAGCGGTGCGTTGGTAGCGACCACGTCGAGGATCTTGCCGAATCCCTTGATTCCCGATGCTGCAAGTGTCTTGATCGGGCCAGCAGAAATCGCATTCACTCGCACGCCCTTGGGGCCGAGGCTTGCGGCCAGATAGCGCACGCTGGCTTCCAGGGAGGCCTTGGCCAGGCCCATTGTGTTATAGCCCGGCACGTTACGCATCGCGCCAAGGTAGCTCAGCGTCAGCAATGCGGAGTTCTTGCGTAGGCGCGGCGCGGCGGCCTTGGCCATTGCCGGGAAGCTGTAGCTCGAAATGTCGTGCGCTATGCGGAAAGCCTCGCGAGACAGTCCCTCAAGGAAGTCGCCGGCAATCGCCTCGCGCGGCGCGAAGCCGATGGCATGCACGAATCCGTCGAATTCTGGCCACACTTCGCCCAAGTGGCTGAAGGCGTGCTCGATCTGGGTGTCGTCGGCCACGTCGAGTTCATAGGTGAGCGAGGAGCCAAATTCGGCGGCGAACTCGGTAATGCGGTCTTTGAAACGTTCGCCCTGGTAGCTGAACGCTAGCTCCGCGCCTTCGCGGTGGCATGCTTTGGCTATGCCGTACGCAATCGAGCGGTTGTTCAGTACGCCGGTGATGAGGAACCGCTTTCCGGCCAAAAATCCCATAGTGTCTCCAAACGAAAATAGGTGTCAGTGTCAGTCAGTCTGGAATTCTTGCATGCAGGAGCGGTGCAGCCTGCACGCTGCATTCCGTCGGGTGCCCGAATTACGGGTTGCGGGAACACTCACTGCACCCGTTGGAGAGGATATGTACCCCGCCCGCAAGTGGGCTTGACAGTTCAAACTGTTGTCTGTAACGGGTTTGCGAAGTACAATCCTGGTTTCCCGAGAAAGCTGCATGGGCGGATTCTTCCGGCCCATTTTTTTTGCATGGCCGCTTTCTTGAATTAGCAATTTCGCTTCAGTTAAACGTTAGGCAAACACAGATTGATGAACTGGCAAGCCGCCATCGAACGAACCGTCACCGGCCTAGGCTACGACCTGGTCGACATTGAGCGTAGCGCTCGGGGTTTGCTGCGTGTGTTCATCGACCGTTTGCCCGGCGATCCCGACGGCGAATTCATCACCGTCGACGATTGCGAAAAAGTCACTCGGCAACTGCAGCACGTGCTCGAGGTCGAAGGTGGCTCCTACGAGCGCCTCGAGGTGTCTTCCCCTGGTCTCGATCGTCCGCTGAAGAAGGCGGCTGACTACGTCCGGTTTGCGGGTGAGCAGATCGAGCTCACGCTCAAGATGCCGTTCCAGGGGCGCAAGAAATACCAGGGTGTTCTGCAGGTGCAAGAGCAGCCCAAGGAAGGCGAGGCCGCCCAATGGCGCATCGTCTTCAACGACGGCAAGGCCGAGCAGGCCCTCGGTTTCTCGTTGGAAGAGGTTCGTGAAGCCCGGCTCGTGCCGGTGGTCGATTTCAAGGGGCGGCGGTTCGCGCCGGCCCCGATGGCGCCTGCGAGCGAAGAGCTTCAGGCCGATGAAGAGGTTGGAGGTCAAAAAGAATGAATCGCGAACTGTTGATGCTGGTGGACGCCATCTCTCGCGAGAAGAGCGTGGACCGCGAAATCGTGTTCGGCGCTGTCGAAGCAGCGCTTGCTTCTGCGTCCAAGAAGCTGCATGGCGGCGAAGTCGACATGCGCGTATCCGTCGACCGTGAAACCGGCGACTACGAAACCTTCCGTCGATGGCACGTGGTACCCAACGAGGCCGGCCTGCAACTGCCCGATTCCGAAATCCTTCATTTCGAGGCGCTCGAACAGATTTCCGACATTGACGTCGACGACTATATTGAAGAGCCGGTCGAATCCGTCTCAATTGGTCGCATCGGCGCGCAAGCCGCCAAGCAGGTCATTCTTCAAAAGATCCGCGATGCCGAGCGCGAGCAATTGCTCAACGATTTTCTTTCGCGTGGCGAAAAAATCTTCGTGGGCACCGTCAAGCGACTGGACAAGGGCGACCTCATTGTCGAATCGGGGCGCGTCGAAGGGCGCCTGCGTCGCAACGAGATGATCCCAAAGGAAAACCTTCGCTCGGGTGACCGCGTCCGCGCATACATCGCCGAAGTCGATCCCACTCTTCGCGGACCGCAAATCCTGCTGTCGCGCAGCGCCCCCGGTTTCATGACAGAACTCTTCGCACAAGAAGTGCCCGAGATCGAACAAGGCCTGCTCGAGATAAAGAGCTGCGCCCGCGACCCCGGTTCACGCGCCAAGATCGCCGTCCTGTCGCACGACAAGCGCGTCGACCCGATCGGTACCTGCGTGGGCGTGCGTGGTTCTCGCGTCAATGCGGTCACCAATGAACTGGCCGGCGAACGTGTTGACATCGTGCTGTGGTCAGAAGACCCGGCACAGTTTGTCATCGGTGCGCTTGCTCCGGCAAACGTGCAATCGATCGTCGTTGACGAAGAGCGTCACGCCATGGACGTGGTAGTCGACGAGGAAAACCTCGCCATCGCCATCGGCCGTGGCGGACAGAATGTGCGACTCGCGTCTGAGCTCACCGGCTGGCGCATCAACATCATGACGGCCGAGGAATCGTCCGCCAAGCAAGCTGAAGAGAGCGATTCGGTTCGCAAGCTCTTTGTCGAGAAGCTGGACGTCGACGCCGAAGTCGCAGACATCCTCATCGCTGAAGGATTCTCCAGTCTCGAAGAAGTCGCCTATGTGCCGATGCAGGAAATGCTCGACATCGAAGGCTTCGACGAGGACACCGTCAATGAACTGCGCACCCGCGCCAAAGACGCTCTCTTGACGATGGAAATCGCCCGGGAAGAAAAGGTCGACGACGTTTCGCAGGACCTGCGTGACCTCGGGACCCTGAGCCCCGAACTCATTGAGAAGCTGACCGACGGCGGGATTCACACCCGCGACGACCTCGCCGACCTCGCGGTCGACGAACTGACCGAGATGACCGGTGTCGACGAAACACAGGCCAAGGCCTTGATCATGAAGGCGCGTGAACATTGGTTCACCGCTTGAATCGATTCACGTCCGACCTGACCTGCAAGCCACACCGCAAGACATACGCAAGGATTCAACAATGGCTGTGACTACCGTCGCCCAACTCGCCGCAGAGCTCAACCGCTCGGCCACGGCACTGCTCGAGCAGTTGCAGTCGGCTGGCGTCAGCAAGGCGTCGACGGATGACGCGCTGACCGAAACGGACAAGGAGCGTCTGCTCGATCACCTGCGTTCCGCCCACGGTACCGCTGGCGCTGAGCGCAAGAAGATCACGCTCACCCGCAAGTCGACCAGTGAGATCAAACAGGCCGATGCGAGCGGCAAGGCGCGCACCATCCAGGTCGAAGTTCGAAAGAAGCGCACTTTCATCAAGCGTGATGAGTCGCCGGCCAGCGAGGCGCCCGCCGCGCCAGTGGTCGACGATGCTGAGCTCGAGCGCCGCGAACTCGAAGCGCAGGCTCAGGCAGAACTGCTGCGCCGCCAGGAAGAAGAACTCGAAGCAAAGCGCCGTGAGCGCGAAGAGCAGGCTCGCATCGAACGCGAAGCCGCCGAAGCACGCCAGCGGGAAGCCGCCGAAGCGGCGGCGAAGGCGGCTGCAGAAGCAGCTGCAGCAGCAAAGGCAGCTGCTGCCGCTGCGGCCGCAGCGGCTCCGGCACCGCGAGTCGGTGCGCCGGTCTATCCGGCACGCTTCGCCGCGCCCGCCGCACCCGTTGAACCCCCCAAGCCGGTCGAACCGCCCAAGCCTGCCCTGCGCGTGATCAAGGCCGCCGACGTCGTCGACGAAGAGAAGCAGCGTGCCGCGGACCTCGCCAAGCGTCGCAAGGCAGCAGAGGACGAGGCGGCGGCGATTCGCGCGATGATGAACGCGCCAAAGAAAGTGCTCACGGCCAAGAAGCCGGCAGAACCCCCCAAGCCGGAAGCAGGCAAGGAAGGTATCAAGGGCACGATCCACAAGGCCAACGCTGCGCCGGGAGCACCTGCAGCGCCGGGTACCGTCGCGAAGGCGGGGGACAAGAAGTCCATCAAGTCCGAGAAGCTCTCGTCGAGCTGGGCCGACGATGCCGCCAAGAAGCGTGGCGCCGTCAAGGGCCGTACCGATGCACCCGCAGGCGGAGCACGCGCCGGCTGGCGCGCACCGCGCGGCGGTCGTCGTGGCGCCGAGCGCGACGGCGTTCAGTCGAACTTCGTCGCGCCGGCCGAGGCACAAGTGCAGGAAGTGCACGTGCCCGAGACCATCAGCGTGGCCGACCTCGCCCACAAGATGTCGGTCAAGGCCTCTGAAGTCATCAAGCAATTGATGAAGCTCGGTCAGATGGTCACGATCAATCAGCAGCTCGACCAAGAGACCGCAATGATCTTGGTTGAAGAAATGGGCCACAAGGCCTTCGCCGCCAAGCTCGACGATCCGGAAGCGTTCCTCGAAGAGGGTGATGTCGAAGGGGCGCACGAGATGCTGCCTCGTGCACCGGTCGTCACCGTCATGGGTCACGTCGACCACGGCAAGACCTCTCTGCTCGACTACATCCGCCGTGCCCGCGTTGCAGCAGGTGAGGCGGGCGGCATCACGCAGCACATCCGCGCCTATCACGTCGACACGCCACGCGGCACTATCACTTTCCTTGACACCCCGGGCCACGCGGCGTTCACTGCGATGCGTGCTCGCGGCGCCAAGGCGACAGACATCGTCATTCTTGTGGTGGCGGCGGACGACGGCGTGATGCCGCAGACCAAGGAAGCCATCCACCACGCTAAGGCTGCGGGCGTGCCCATCGTCGTTGCGATGAACAAGATGGACAAGCCAGAGGCCAACATTGAGCGTCTGAAGAGCGAGCTCGTGGCAGAAAGCGTCGTGCCGGAAGATTTTGGCGGCGATTCGCCTTTCGTTCCGGTCTCGGCCAAGACCGGCATGGGCATCGACCAGTTGCTCGAACAAGTGCTGCTGCAGGCCGAAGTGCTGGAACTCAAAGCACCCAAGGAAGCCCTGGCCAAGGGCCTCGTCGTCGAGGCGCAATTGGATAAAGGCCGCGGCCCGGTCGCAACTGTGCTCGTACAGTCGGGTACCCTGAAGCGTGGCGATGTGGTGCTGGCCGGTTCAACCTACGGCCGCGTTCGCGCCATGCTGGACGAGAATGGCAAGGCGACGACCGAAGCCGGTCCGTCGATCCCGGTCGAGATCCAGGGCCTGACCGAAGTGCCGCAAGCCGGTGACGAGTTCATGGTGCTGTCCGACGAGCGCCGTGCCCGCGAAATTGCAACCTTCCGTTCGGGCAAGTACCGCGACGTGAAGCTGGCGAAGCAGCAGGCCGCCAAGCTCGAGAACATGTTCGAGAACATGGGCCAGGGCGAAGCGCAGACGCTCGCCTTGATCATCAAGGCGGACGTGCAAGGCTCGCAGGAAGCGCTCGGTCAATCGCTCGTCAAGCTCAGCACCGACGAAGTCAAGGTGCAGATCGTGCATGCGGCGGTCGGTGGCATCAGCGAAAGCGACATCAACCTCGCGATCGCTTCCAAGGCCGTCATCATCGGCTTCAACACGCGCGCCGATGCAGGCGCACGCAAGTTGGCCGAGAACAACGGCGTCGACATCCGCTACTACAACATCATCTATGACGCGGTCGACGAGGTGAAGGCGGCCATGACTGGCATGCTGGCGCCGGAGCAGAAGGAAGAAGTCATCGGCACGGCGGAAATTCGCACGGTGTTCGTGGCGTCCAAGATTGGTACGGTTGCGGGTTCGATGATCACGGCGGGCCTGGTTCGCCGCGGTGCACGTTTCCGCCTCCTGCGCGACAACGTCGTGGTCTACACGGGCGAAATCGAATCGGTTCGCCGCCTGAAGGACGATGTGCGCGAAGTCAAGGAAGGCTTCGAGTGCGGTATCAAGCTGAAGAACTACAACGACATCGCGGAAGGCGACCAGTTGGAATTCTTCGAGGTGAAGGAAGTCGCTCGAACGCTGTAAGGCGGTAGCGGGTTTCGTCCCCAAACCCCGCCTCCGAAAGAAGGCGGGGTTTGTGTTTGATGGGGCCGCAAAGGACACACAATGAAGCACAAGCGTCAGATTCCCAACCGGAGCTTCCGCATCGCCGACCAGATTCAGCGCGACGTGGCGGAGCTTGTCCGTGACTTGAAAGATCCACGAGTTGGCATGGTGACGATCCATGCAGTCGAGGTCACGCCGGACTACGCGCATGCAAAGGTGTTCTTCTCCTTGTTGGTGGGCGATCCCGTGGAGTGTGAGACGGCCCTGAACGAAGCGGCCGGATTCATCCGCAACAGCCTATTCAAACGGCTGCAGATCCACACGGTGCCGACGCTTCACTTCCTCTTCGACAAGACAACCGAACGTGCGGCCGAGCTGAACATGCTCATCGCACAGGCCAACGCGACGCGGGCCAAGGAAGACTGAACTCAATCCATGCAAGCCCTTCGCCCTCGCATCCCCAAGCGTGCCGTTCATGGTGTGCTCTTGCTCGACAAGCCCATGGGCCTGTCGAGCAACGATGCGTTGCAAAAGGTGAAGCGCTTCTATCGTGCGGAGAAGGCCGGGCACACCGGCACGCTCGATCCCCTCGCGACTGGCCTGCTGCCGCTGTGCTTTGGTGCCGCCACCAAGTTCTCGCAGATCAGCCTCGATGCGGACAAGCGTTACACAGCCACGCTCAAGCTCGGCATCAAGACGAGCACGGCAGATGCCGAGGGCGCGGTGCTTCAGACGCGTGACGTCAATGTGAGCGTAGGCTCCGTGGTTGCCGCTTGCCGCAGTTTCATTGGCGAGATCGACCAGACTCCGCCAATGCATTCCGCGCTCAAGCGTGACGGCAAGGCGCTTTACGAATATGCCAGGGCCGGCATCGAGGTTGAACGCGAGCCGCGTCGAGTGAGCATCCGTGAGATCAACATCCTCGGCGGTCTGCATGACGAGTGGATCATCGACGTCCGCTGCAGCAAGGGCACCTACATTCGCACGCTGGCCGAAGACATTGGCGACGCACTCGGTTGCGGCGCACACCTGATCGCGCTGCGGCGCACGGGCAGTGGCCCGCTCACGCTCGACGGCGCCGTCACGCTGGACCAGCTCGCTGTCATGAACGAGGAGCAACGTGACGAGATACTCCTGGCCGCCGACACCATGCTCGCCGACTGGCCGGCCGTGCGTCTCGACAACGAAGGCGCCGGCCGCTTCCTCAGTGGGGTGCGCCGCCGGACTCCGCTGGCAGACGCGCCCAACGTGCGCGTCTACGGCCCGCAACCGAAGGCATTCCTCGGCAGCGGTCACATCACCGCTGGCGAACTGATTTCAAACAGGCTCTTGAGCCCGGTGGAGGTGCAAGGCCTCTTGCGGCCTGCTCACTCCGAATGAATACCCACGTGACTCAGGAAAGGGCTACCCGCAAGGCGCGAAGCGCAGACATGGTGTCGTCTATGTCGAGCATTTGCAACGCGCCGGGAAGCCCTTTCCTGAGTCACCCGAAAGGCCGGGTTCTCGCGGGCCACAGAGCGGCGCTGCTTGGGATTTGGCCCGGAATAAGTTCCCGTTTTGGGAGCGCAGGGCGGGCGCGCTGCGGCGTTGCTCCTCACTTGTGTGGCTCGCCACACGGCGCTCGGAGCGCCTTGCATCGCATCCCGCCCAGCGCCCCCAAAACGGGAAC
>JAJKJU010000026.1 GCA_021153565.1 Rhizobacter sp. | reverse complement strand
GGAGCCGGAGCCGGAGCCGGAGCCGGAGCAGGTGCAGGTGCAGGTGCGGGTGCGGGTGCAGGTGCGGGTGCAGGTGCGGACGTGCCTGCAACGGGCGCGTCTGTCGAAGTGCCCGACGACCCACCGCCGCAAGCCGCGACGCATGTGCTCAGCAGGCCGATCACGATGAGTCGCGCGCGATTCGAGTTGCGAGGGATCGTCGATGGAACCGGCGACGATCGGTCGATGGACGCCTTACTCATTTCTCTTGATATCGATGACATTTTGCGGGTCCTTGCTTGTGATGGAAAGGCGACAACATGCGTCGCCTGGATCGATGCGCCGGTACGGTGAAACGCCGAGCGACGACCGGTCCGGAAGTGTCCGAATTTCTATGTTCGAGGCGGATTGTTGAATTCGTCTTTGCTTGATCTTCTTTGAACAAAGGAGTTGAGCCATGTCTTTCATGGTTCAAGCCAAGGTGCGGACGGCCTATCCTGAATCACGCCGAAATTCCGATACCTGTGGCCCTTCGAGGCAGCGGGTTCACTGCGGCCTGGAAACGAGCAACCCGAATTCGCCAAGATCCGTGAAGACTGCGTCGCCATTGTTGGCTGTGACGTTGAGCCGGTAGTAACGATAGAAGCCGGGATTCGCGATCGTGTAGATCTTCAGTTGGAGTCGTTGGGCAAACGCCTGGTTGCTTTGCGTGTCGAGCGTGGTCCAGGTGGTGCCATCGTTGGAGCCCTGGAATTGCCAGTCCTTCGGATCGCGGGGGACCAGGCCGCTGGCGCTGGTGATCGCATAGCGCTGGACGCGCTCCGTGTGGCCGAGGTCATATTGCAGCCAGCCGGTAGTGCCCTTGTAGAACCATCCCGTCGCCGTGTTCTGGTCGAAGGCACTCATGGCACCGCTCGAGTTCCTGCTGTCGCTTGCGGTGCCACCAGTGGCGACGTTCACCATCGGATGAGCCGGGGTGGCGCTGTCGGCCGGAGAATTGCCGCTCGTTCCGGCGGAATTGCTCGCCGTGACCGTGTAGTAGTAGGTCGCGCCATTGGTCACGGACTTGTCCGTGTAGCTGCTGCCCGTGATGCCCGACGCGACGGTCGAGTATTGGCCGTCGCTGGATGTTGCGCGCCTGACCGTGTAGCTGGTGGCGCCGAAGGACGCCTGCCAGCGCAGCGGCACGGCGCCATCGCCCGGCGAGGCCAGCAGCATGGCAGGCGCCGCGGGGACGACGCTCGGCGCACCGCCGTCGCCGCCGGTGATCTGGACGTTGCTGAAGGTGGATGTGTTCAGGCCCTTGGCGACTGAGGAGACCACCAGGCCGACATAGATCGTGTCGGGAACGGGGGCGTCGATGCGGCCGACATCGGTGGCAGCCCAATTGGTGCCGTCGGGAGACACGTAGCCGGTGATGATGTTCCCGATGCGCTCGAGCTTCACCCAGTACGAGGGCGTGGAGCTGGCGATGTCGAAGGCCTTGGTCCCATAGTTCGAGCCACCATACACCGCGAGTTTCTGCATGTTCTGTTCGGCGTTGCCTCGGCTGGCGACGGCCATCCAAGCGCGGGGAGCGCCTTGTTCCAGGCTTGTCCGCATCATCACGCCAGCCACTGCGGCCGGACTGGTGTTCTGGACGGAATCGACTTTCGCGATGATGGCGCTGTTGCCGGTGATGGCCTTGTAGGTGAAGTGGCAGCCGTCTTGCGTGCCCCAGAGGATATCGTTACCCGCACCCTGGATCGTCCATTTGCCGTTGGCGTAGGTGGACATGCCCGCCGGGGACGTGCCCCCGATGTCCGCATTGCTGAACCCCCTGGTGATCGAGGTGGTCGAAGGAATGGGCAGCGCCGCCGGCGGCGTCGCCTTCGAGGTGTCGGAGTCCTTCAAGAACATGAAGCTGGTGCCGTCCACGGGCATCCAGAGGCGTCTCTGAGCGATGAAGGGGGCCTGGAGACCCTTGCGGAGAACGTAGGCGTCATATATCTGGTTGAGCCCGATGTTCCCGCCATTGGCGCCGTTCCAGCCGTGTCCGGTGACGTCGGTGATGTAGTAGCGATCGGTCGTGCCGAAAGGAAGGGCTGTCGTCGGGACGAGCTCGTTCACGCGCGCGAAATACTCACCCGCCGCCAGCAGGCGGTCGTCAAGGTCGGAGTAGATGTCGATGCCCTGGCTCCAGAGCGCCTCGGCGAGCATGGTCAGTGACTTCAGCTGCCCATAGGAGTGCCCCTGGTCGCGAAGGTAGTCGCCGAGCATGCCGATGTCGTTGGAATTTCGCAGTCCGATATGGGCCAGCGTGCGGGTCTGGTAGACGACCTTGTCCAATGCCTCGGCGTCGTCGTTGTAGATCGCCATCAGTCCAAGAGCGGTGAGGGCGAGTGCGCCCTTGTTGGCGGCCCCGTACGAGCTGTCGCCATAGGGATTCGATGCCGGCATCAGGACGTTCTTGAAGTACTTCTTGACCGTTGCCGTGTCGGCCTCCTTCCAGCCCGGCCAGGTGCTGCGCAGGATGTCCGCGCCGCCCACGAACAGGTACGCGTAATCGCCCAGGTCGAGCATCGACTCGCGACCCGAGAACTCGACTTGGGTGTTGGCCCACCCAAGCAGCAGCCAACTTGCAGTCTGCGCGTATCGCTCGTCCCGAGTGAAATACCACATCCGTGAGAGATCCCAGATCGCGGCCATGTCGCTGCGCCAGGCGTTGAGATTCTCGTCGGGAGCGCGGCTCACCTTCGCGAACGGGCCACCACGCCCTGCGTAGCTGAGCCTGGCCGTGGGACTGTTCGCCAGTTGATTGAAGCCGGACTTCCACGGCTCCTTGCCCTGATCGACATACGCCTTGAGCGTCTGGAGATCCGAGAGGGTGAGCGGCGTACCCGGGTGTGTGAATGTACGAGCCTGCTGTGAGCTGCGGCTTCCCGTCGCAGTTCCGCTACCTGTCGGAGCGACGCTACCCGTCGGAGCGACGCTAGCCGTCGGAGCGACGCTAGCCGTCGGAGCGACGCTAGGCGTCGGAGCCACGCTAGGCGTCGGAGCCACGCTAGGCGTCGGAGCCACGCTAGCCGTCGGAGCGACGCTACCCGTCGGAGCGACGCTAGGCGTCGGAGCGACGCTAGCCGTCGGAGCGACGCTACCCGTCGGAGCGACGCTAGCCGTCGGAGCGACGCTACCCGTCGAAGCCACGCTAGCCGTCGGAGCGACGCTACCCGTCGAAGCCACGCTAGCCGTCGGAGCGACGCTACCCGTCGAAGCCACGCTACCCGTCGGAGCGAAGCTACCCGTCGGAGCGAAGCTACCCGTCGGAGCGAAGCTACCCGTCGGAGCGAAGCTACCCGTCGAAGCCACGCTTCCCGTCGAAGCCACGCTTCCCGTCGAAGCTACGCTTCCCGCCGAAATCACGCTTCCCGCCGAAGTCACGCTACCCGTCGAAGCGACGCTACCCGTCGGAGCGACGCTACCCGTCGAAGCCACGCTACCCGTCGGAGCGAAGCTACCCGTCGAAGGCACGCTTCCCGTCGAAGCTACGCTTCCCGCCGAAGTCACGCTTCCCGCCGAAGTCACGCTTCCCGCCGAAGTCACACTTCCCGTCGAAGCCACGGTTCCCGCCGGGCCGTCGCTTTCCACTGAACCACCACTTCCCGCCAAACCTTCACTTTCCGCCGAACCTTCGGTTTCCGCCGAAGCTTTAGTTCCCTCTGAAGCTTTAGTTCCCGCCGAACCTTCGCCTTCGATTTGTAGGCCACCACCGCAAGCGATGAGCATGGCGGAGGTCAGCAGAAGCAGCGCGCGGGCGAAGTTGGTGGTGTTCAACATGTGAGCGGTCATTTCGTAAGAGCAGATCAGTTGCGGCGTCCAGCTCAGCTTGACGCAGGGCATTTCTTCGCTTTGACATCATGGTGACGAGATTGCGGCCTTCAGCAATGGGATCCCTTTGATTCGAAGCTAACAGTGGCGGCTCGTATCGATCCACCGCTTCGGCTTCATCGTAGGTGCCAGTCCCCACGTAGAAGTGACGGAGGCATAACCGCGCATCTGCGACGTGACGGAATGCCGTCTTTCGATAATCGTCACCGAATCAGCGCCCGAAGCGCCGCCCCGGCCGATTCCCGACGCCACTCGTCGGTGCGCGGGTCAGCAGTGCCAGTTCGTGATCAGTGGATGCAGCCGGTTGGCTCGGCAATTGTCTAGATCGTCGGTCGTCATGCGCGAACGATGCTGTCGCCGTCACGCCAGCGTCGGCGGAGGTGAAGATCCAAGGCAGAGCGGGCGTTCGCTGAGAAAGTCGCCGTTGGCTGCAATCGGTCGGAAGTGGGAGGTCGCCGGCTTGAGCAGCAGACATTTGCTCGGCCTCGATGTCCGAGTGGATCGTCCGAGCACCAGCGACTCGCTATGTCAGCAGTACCTTGAGACCGGTCGGGCTATGGCTGCGCTTTGGGCCTAGATCAGGTGCCTTTTGACGCGCTGCTCGGGCACGCTCGAAAAACTCTCAGCCTCTGAGCCGCGCAGGTATTGCGCCGCCTATAGCGCTCGCTATTGCCCCTGCAAGCGCTGAAGCAAGTCGAGCGTGGGATACCCGTCAGCGACCAGACCGACGCTGCGCTGAAAGCGACGGAGGGCGTCACGGGTGGCCGGTCCCATCAACCCGTCGGGCGTGCCACTGTCGAAGCCGCGTTCGTTCAGCGCTGTCTGCAGCGCCAGCAACTGGCTGCGGGTGAGCGACTGCAGATCGCGAGGCCAGGGCGCCTGCACGCCGGAGCCACCGGTCAGGCCTTGCGCGAGCAGGCCGACCGCGAGCGCGTAGCTGATCGAGTTGTTGTAGCGCAGGATCGCCCCAAAGTTGGCGCCGACCATGAAGGCCGGCCCGCGTGCGCCCGCTGGCAACAAGATCATGGTGTCGGCCATCTCCGGCAGCGCCGCACCGTCCACGGCTTGTACTCCCTCGGCGGCCCATTGGCTGGCAGGCTGCCGGATCGAAGTGTCGGCGCGGCCGGCGTCGAAGCCTGGCGGCAGCCGGACCTCGACACCCCAGGGCTGATCCGCCTGCCATCCCGATCGGGCCAGAAGGTTGGCGGTCGACGCCATGACGTCGGCCATGCTGCCCCAGAGATCGCGCCGCCCGTCGCCGTCGGCGTCCACGGCATGGGCCAGGAAGCTGGACGGCAGGAACTGGGTCTGACCCATCGCCCCAGCCCAGGAGCCGATCATGTGCGCCCGGTCAATGTCACCGTTCTGAAGGATCTTCAGCGCGGCGAGCAACTGCCCACGCGCCCAGTCCGCGCGTCGCCCCTCGAAGCCCAAGGTCGCCAGCGCATCAATGGTCGACACCTCACCCGTGTTGGCGCCATAGTTGCTCTCCATGCCCCAGATGGCGACAACCATGGCGGCCGGGACACCGTAGCGTGCCGCGGCGGCTTCGGCCTCTCCGCGAACCTGTGACAGCTTGTCCCGACCCATCGCGATGCGTTGCGGTGTCACGGTGCGGTCCAGATAGTCCCAGACGGTCCGAGTGAATTCGGGCTGCGCACGGTCCAGTTCGATCACCTGCGGCAGGTAGCGGGCCTCGCCCAACGCAGCGCGCAGCGTTTCCTCATTGATGCCGGCCGCGCGTGCGGCAGCGCTGAAGTCCGCGACCCAGGCCGCAAAGGCTTGCTGCAACGCGGCCTCGTCGGTCGTTGTCTGTCTTGCCGGAACGCTCAGCGGTGAGGGGGCCGATGCTTGGGGCGCCGTCACCGGCGACGACGCGCAACCTGCCAGCAGCGCGCAAGCCAGCACTGTGAACGCCAGCCGGGAGCGATGAGGGTTCAGGGAAGGGGTCAGGGAGGTGCGTTGGCGCATCCGGCGATTCTGACCGCCAGAACGGACCGGGCGGTGCCCTTGCTTTCCCCGTGTTCGTACCGAAATGAAACGGCTATGCGCCGCTTACTTGTGATCCTGTTCTCCATGCTCTAGGCGCAAAGCGCAGCCATAGCCTGGCTATGGCGAGCATTTGCAACGACGAGCAGGGGCCTTTTGGCGTGATGAGGCTGCTGCTCGCGCACCAGCCGCGCAGTGCGATGGCGGCCATCGGATTGGGCTTCCACCTTCAACCGAGGACCGTGTCGCGAGCGCGTGTGAACGACTGCATCCGAAAGTCGCGAGCTCGCGGTATCGACCCATACCGGAAGTAGACCCGTCGAGATTGCGCACCAGATAGCAGTCAATCGCGATCCCAGCCGATTCGCGGCTCGCGGCTCGCGACCTTAGTGCGCAAACGGCTTCCGCGGCGTACGCCGGTGTTCGGATTCCTCATCGCTGGTGCCTCGTTTCCTCGTTTTTCAGCGCTTGGATTCGCAATGCCACACACGGCATCTACTGAAACGGCAGACTGTGTTCGTTGCATTGATTACAACGAGCTAAGTCATGCCGAATCCCATTAATCGTTTTCGCAGTGGAACCACGACGGCGCCTGGCACCGCGGAACAGCCCGTGCCGGCAGGGCGCAGCTCAAGTTCATCGCGCGGCATCGGCTCTAAGCTGTCAAGTCTTATGGGCCGCCACTCCAGCAAGCCGCCTCAGGCCACCGGCGAGACCTTGGTTGCATCCGCTCCCTCGCGCCGATCGCTTGCCGAACTGATGCATCAGGAAAGGCCCACGGCGCTCACCGCTAGCTTCCTGAACGTACCCCCGCCGCCCCGGCCGCCCTCTGGTGGGCCCAACGTCACACGGCACGAGCTGAACATTCCTCCTCGCACGACACCCGGAAAAAACCAGCCGATCATCAACTCAACGGCGGGACCTCTCGGAACCCAGGCTTCCGACGGCACCTTCGTGGCGACCGGCAGATGGAACGGCACGACGACTCCGCACAGTGCCTCCCCCAGCCGAACCGAACCACTGCAACGGCACGAAGCGCAGTTGACCGGCTATCAACTGGGTGCGAAGCTCAATGGTGATGCAATTGACAATCCAGACGACCGGAGTCGGTTGGCGCAAGCCACTCAAACCGTGCATGACACGCGCCTGCACCTCAGGCGTGGTCGCGCCAATGTTTCTTATGATGTTCATGTTACGGGGGGGAGACAGCATTCACAAGACTTCCGTGTCGTACGATATCCATGACAGACACGGAGCTAATGCTTTCGCAGGCGCCGCATTGGCGTACGGCGTTGGAAACTCCGATCAGCACGGGTTCATCAATTCGCGCTTGCATGCCCCCAAGCTACTCCCCGGAGAAATGATCCACACCGTCGGGATCGATGGAGAAAACATGGCATTGTCCGGCGGTCCAACAGGACATGCGTATTCGGAGCTCCATGCCCCCCCGCGAGAAAGCTGGAAAAGGCAAGGGAGCGCGACCCCGAAAAAGGTCCGTGAAAATCCTCCACCAATTGTCTTGGAGAGTTGGGGCAACGGCCCTGCGGTCCGACGACAAGACAGCAGCTTTGCACCTCACGCTGGCGCGATCAAGCCCATTGAAAGCTTTGATTACCAGTCAGGACGCCACGCAATGGAAGCCATGCTGGACGCAAAGCGACAGTTCTCGCCCGGGGGCGAATTGAGAGACGAATTCGAAGAGATGCTGCGCGAAGAACCGGCCAGGAATCGCCAATTCATCAAGTGGAATGAGGTGCAGGTGGTGAATCCTCAATTTGCAGAACACGCCGCTCAAAACCTTTCGAATACCGGTCGTCTGTCCTCCGACATCATGGCCGTCGGCGCTGGGCGCGATGCTTACAACCTGAGCGTGTCCGAAGCCACCAAGCCGTCGACGCTCGACAGCATTCGATACGAAACCGCAAACCTCAACCATCAGGCGCGGCCAGCAGTGTTCGAAGCCCCCTCCAGCATGACCTTTTTCGAGTCGAGTCGTCAGTCGAACTTCTCACAAATACAAGCGATTGCCGATGTGCTCGAGGGCGACGAACGGGCAACGCAAATCGGCGTCTGCGCCGGGCTATCCACGGTGTGGATGAATCTCCACCATGCCAGGCCCGGTAGTTCCAGCGACGCCAGAATGCAGACGCTGGGATCGTTCGAAGGCATGCACCACGCGTTGGTGTTCCAAAGATCCTATTTGGCGAACGTCGAATACTTGAACCGTCACCCTGGTTTCAGCGATGGTCATGCTCAATCGGAGGCGCGGGCTCACCTCGACGAAGTGTACGGAGTCAGCCGGGACAGCCTCGTGACCAAGCTCACAACGTCCGTGACGGACATGGCCACGACGATGCGCGGCGTGGTTGGTTACGCCAGTCTTTTCATCACGCGCACGGACAAGGGCGGCAAAACGACCGGGCATGAATTGATGATGCATCGAAATCCCGCTGACGGGGTGGTCACGCTCTTCGACGCCAATCAGGGGGAGTTCCGATTTGAGGCCAAGGATGCCGTCCGCTTCCTGCAATCGGTGCAGCAAATGTTTGGCCAGGTGGACGACCAGTCTTACCAATGGGAATTGACGAAGGTCCGCCCGAACAGTGACGGCGCCGCGCCGCTCAGCGGTCTCGTCAGTGCACTGGACCCAACGCCGGTGCCCGACTCGGCTCCTGAACAAAACTAATAACCACGAACAGCCGACGGCTTCCAACCAAAGAAAGATTTCCATGTTTTCAAGGCATTGGCGATGCTTCGGGTTCCCGCGGCAAACGGAACCTCCAAAAGAAGCTTCGGCCGGCTTCCTTGGTCGAGCGGATTCCGTCCGGCAGGCAGGCAGGCATGCATGCAACCCTCAAGCCATGGGAGTCTTCCCGGGCAGGCATCGGGTCAGCAATCATCGCTGCTGGGTGGCTTGAATCCACGAAGTTACCAGACATCATGGGAAGATCTACCAGAACACGTCGCTCGTGAGATTACGCAAAGAACGAACGAGAACGACAAGATTGCATTGTTCTTCGCGAGCAAACAAACGCGACATCCCTCAATGCCTCTGGAGATCGCGGCGAAGGCGGAATTCGTTTTCGAGATGGCACAGGAGGCGAACAGCACGCAACTCATGCACACAGTGCTTGATGAACTGAACCAGCTTCCTCTGCAGTTTCGAGCCCGCCCTTTAGAGGAATTAAGCCGAAATCTATTCTCCATCAAGGAGTGGCTTGTGCAGAGTTCATTTGACGAAGTCCAGTTTCGCAGCCGCAAAGCCGCCGCGCTGTATGCATGCCTCCAAGAGGCCATTGACCAACTTCCGGCGGCGCATCGGGCAACTGCACTTCTCAACCTTTCGGCATACTGTGAGCTGCTGCCCGCAGCAAAGCGCCTTCCGGAAATGCAACGGCTGCTGAGGCGACAAGGCGACCCTTCTCTGGATGCGCTGCGTGGCACCTTGTTGAAGAACTTCAGTATTGCGCTGGACATCGTTCATCCCCAGGACGCCCAACCAGCAGCCGCATTCTTGTTGAATGAATCCAAGGCAGAGAGTCGGGACATTCGAGACACCGTCAGAAAGAACCTGAGGAGTTCTGTCGGCGGGCTGCTGCTTCACGCACATGTCAGCATGGCCATAAAGGCTGCTATAGATGCCGAGTAGGTGTACGGGTGTTTGCAGGCCTATCCGGAGCGGGCCTCAAAGCCCGCCGATTCGTAGCACACATGCGGGACGGATCACTCATGCAATTGCCCTGGGCCCGTCATCAAGGATCGCATGTCACGAGTACTTCGGCTCACCGCACACAACTTCGCCACGTTGAGGTGTCGCACTTCAGATTTGAGGCCGCCTCCCTATAAGTTGAAGCGCCGCATATCCGCCGTTCAGCAGCGGCAGCTGATGGCCTCCAGTGTGAGTACGCGACCCTTCAAGGAAGCTGGCTTTCGAAGCGTGGGCCCGTCGAGCCAATGGCAGCTATCAGCGAAGCCCGGCTACTCACACTGCCGGCCAAGAAGTACGGTCGCGCGATCTTGGTGGTCGCCATGCGTCGATATGATCGCCTTACTGCGGGACAATAGTATTGGTTGCGGATTGAAGGAGCAACGAATAATCGACCCTGGAACTGGGCTCACGATTCTCGGCACTGCAATTGGCTCAGGAAAACTCGCCGAGAAAGTGCTCGGGCCCACCGCGGACCTTGCTGGCACGGGACTCAAGGAGTGGACCGAAAAACGCATTGCGACCGTCAAGAAGATTTTCGAGCGCGCCGGCGACTTGCAGGGGGACGAGCCGATTGCGGGCAGTGTTCCACCGCGAGTACTTCGCGACGTCCTTAACGAGGGCTCCCTTTGCGACGATGAGCTTGCCGTTAGCTATTACGGTGGAATGCTTGCTTCATCCAAGACTGGTGTATCTCGCGATGACAGGGGCGCCTACTTCACGGGTTTGATTGATCGTCTGACGAGTTAGCAATTGCGTGGTCACTTCGTACTGTACTCAATGGCGAGAAGGGTGTTCAGCGCTGAAGATAGTGCCGGTCGAAGTGCATATCGCCCCTAAACCCGGGGTGGGACCGGGACAAATCGCCCATGCGCGCGCGGTGTATTCGGCGCATCCTTCCCGACACTGTTCGCCACAAGTTGGGCAACGACGTCAGGGTCCCAGTTTCTCGCGTTTTCTAAGTCGCTCGAAGGGCGGCGGATCCGAACATCGGTACGTGAAAGCCATTTTCAGTAGGCGTGGCTGGCTCGACATTGCGATTCACGCCCGAATCAAAAGAGGCGCGGAGTGAGTGCGCGGCGGCGTGGGAAGGGTTCTTCGCAGGGAGCCGGGTGACGATGCCGATTGCGCGTTCAAGGTCATACATGTTGGTGGTTGTGCACGAGTGGGGCTACGACGAAGTGGCGCGACATCACGACCCCATACCGCGCGCCGATGGTCCAAGGGGACGTTGTACGTGACGTTAGGAAAGTCTTCGAAGGTCGCACTGTCGCCGGCGCACTCAGCAACCGCAAAGCGGGGACACGAACATTCACGGAGGAGAATTTCAATGGCCGGATCGTCGTTTCAGACAAACCCTTGCGACTTGTACAAGTCGCTCGATGACTGCCATCGGGGCGTTTTACAGTTGCCCGCCTTTCAGCGAATCTGGGTCTGGGATGAAGACCAGTTGATAGGGTAAAAGGGGCTGATCGTGAACTCCATAGACTTCGAGTTGGTGGATCTGTGAACTACCTCAGCATCCATAAATCCTCGCCGTTCACGATCGTTCGGGTTTCGCCGATCGAGCCAAAGAACGGCGTGGCGTGGCCGCTCGACACGGCTCAGAAGATTCTGTTCGTCAACGCGGGACTTCCTCGACTGCTGAAGAACTCACATGTCGGAGGAACTTTCCAATCTGGCGCCTCCTACGCGCTTGACCTCGACGAGATTCAACTGATCCTCTCATCCAAGCTCGGTGCACCGAAGAACACGTCCGTGGCCTTCGCGATCATCGCGGTGATCACCGCAATTGCCGTGATCGGATTCATGATATTTGGTCTCTTGTGGACCATATTCGTCGCGTTCACGAAGTTCCTACTGGTCGTGGTTGTCGTGCCGTTCGCGATGGCCTTCTTTAAGAAGAGACGTTGAGCGATCCCGATGTGATGCAGATGGCAAACGCAATGAAGTCGATCACCGCGGCGAGCGGGGCACCGCGACGCCTGTTGTTGGACCGCGAACGGTTGTCGCTCGACTGGCTGCGTACTCGATGGCATTTCACGAGCATCGATCTCTGATCGTCTCGAGCAAGTGTTCGAACCGCTTCGTGCGGCATACAGGTTGCAAGGAGTGGAACAAGCGCCGATCCCGCTCGCAATGCAGACACCGATCGCATCTGCGCGCGAATGAGGATCATGCGATGAAGGAGCCCGCACTGTGATGCCCCTCGAAGGCGCTGAGCACACCGCGCGGTCGAGACGATCAGGTGGATCTTGAGACGAGAGCTCCGATAGCGGCAAGTTCGGCTCTCTTCTGCCGCTCGAACTTGCCGTACGCCGAAAAATGCAAGTGAGCGTATGCGGTTTTGCCGCTGCGCTGCATCCATATCCGAAGAGGCCCATCGGCTGCTGTTGGGGTCTGAGGTAGCCAGGGGAAACAGCCCGTGGCGCGCATCAATCTTGCCACCGCCGCAGGGATAAAGATGTGGCGCGTGGATTCCCCCAGAACTGCCGCATTGAGGGCCTGGAGGTGCACCGGCTCGAGGTCGGTAAGGGTCAGGACATTGCGCCCAACAGTCGGCCTGTGCAACAACTCGACGAAGGAAACCATATGCGCGTGTTCCGGCGTGAAGCCAATGCTCGCGAAGGTGCGGTGGTACAGGCGGCCGTCGCCTGAATATTCTGGAAGGAGGAATGGGTGGTGCACGCCGTACTTGGACCAGAAAGCGGGGCCGTCGGTGTGGTACTCGACGATCTTTGGAAAGATGGGCTGTGCCTCGACGGCCGGATGGTAGTTCGCGTCAAGACCTACAAAGACGAACCTTGCTGCCGCGGGCGCCAGAGCGAGCGAAGAGGCGGCTAAGTTCATAGCTGGGATGCGGTCGATACATAGTCGTCCCCACGTTGCGCTCGGTGACGCGTCGCAACCTTGTCTTTGCAAATCGCATGCAGGTGCTTGTTCACGTCGGCAGGCTACCCGACCACCCGTTCAGCAGCGCTTTCATCGCCTCGGCGTCGCTTTTTGAGAGATAGAGGTATAGCAATCGGGCGCTGCCTGTTTCGCGTATCAACTCTTCGTGTCGCACAGGGTGATTTCCCATCCGGTGACGTTTGCCACTGCCGACCTCGTACACCCCCCAAGTTCGCGGCTTCGTAAGCAGGCCATCAATTGCCACGCTTGTCGGTGCGATTCCGCGGGACACGAGGGAGGGGAACTGGTCCTCGGAGTTGCGATCAGGCATGGTGACCTTCCCCACATTGGTTTGCATGCCCTCGGCCAGGATTTCCGGCAATAGTCGCTTGGTGCTGTCGAAGCTGCTCATCGTCTTCCTTTAGAGGTGGCCGCTTGACCTAGCTCCCTTTTGGTTTGCCAGCACGTGCAGCGAACGTGCGAGCCAGACGATTCCTATCGACGCGACGGGTGCCACGACAGGATCGGTTTCGATTGCCAGGACAGCCAGTGTGGCCCCATCGACCCAGCCCCACAACGGACAAACCGACTAGTCCGAACTTTGAACCCCTAATCGGGCCGTAACCCAGCATTGGCGTGGGTTACGGCCTTTTTCTTGTCCTGGTTTGTACCCATGTAAATGACGCATATTTCTC
>JAJKJU010000025.1 GCA_021153565.1 Rhizobacter sp. | reverse complement strand
GCGGCGTTGCTCCTCGCTTGTGTGGCTCGCCACACGGCGCTCGGAGCGCCTTGCATCGCATCCCGCCCTGCGCCCCCAAAACGGAAAATTATTCCGGGCCAAATCCTTATCTTTTCTTGCCCAGGCCCGACACCTTCGGTGTCCGCAAAAAACGTTCCGAGTGGAGCGAGGTTGTCCACGCTTGGGACGGGTTGCGAGACGGACCCTTTGCTGAGCTTGGCCGCATGAGATCTCGACGCCTTTGGGAATGTCAATGCTCAGTTCCGCCAATTGCTTGCTCAGCACCTTGAAGTGCTTCAGGCATTGGAGGAGGCTGTGGCCAGGAGCGCTGGCATCTCGAACGCCGACATCCTGCTGACTGCGAGCGCGTTCAGCGCCCATTCGAGCCATCGCGCCGGCCCCGACAGGGCGTCCGATGGCGTTGCACCGGCTCGCGGACGTCGCCGGCGGCCAGTGGTTTGAAGGCGCCGCCAACTACCGGGGAAAGCGAGCGCAGCTCGAACGCTGTGGGCGCCGATTCCCATGTTGGTGTGCTGAGCATCCTGCCCAGCGTGTGAGCGCCTGGATGAAAAAGTTAAATTACTTCGCATAGCATGCGAGCTGCATTGACTTTTTCATGCTTCAGGTTTGCGACAAGGAGGTAGGCCTAAAACAGATCTTTTCGGTTGGAGAATGGATTTCGCTCACCGCGCTGCGCAAATTGGCTCTTACGTTGGATGGAATTATTGCTAGGATTCTCATCCTATGAGAACAAGTGACTCATTTTCATTCAAGTCGCTGCTGGCGACGCTGCCACGCGGTGAGCCCCTGAGCACCGCGTGGTTGGCTGGACGGGGCCTCAGTGCCAAGCATGCTGCATACCTCGCGGGAGCCGGCTGGCTAATGCGCCTGGGCCGTGGCACGTACCTGCTGCCCGGCGACAAACTCGATCGGGATGCCAGCCTGGCGCTACTGGTCAAGTCCGTCCCCGGGTTGCACGTCGCCGGCAAGACCGCCTTGGGCTGGCGAGGGTTTCGCCACACCCTTTCATTCAAGGAAAAGCTGACGCTGTGGGGTGACAAGCCGGCCACGCTGCCGGACTGGTTCACGGCACAGTTTCCGGCTCACTACCAGGCGACGCATCTCTTCGATGCGCAAATGTCACCCGGGCTGGGGCTGGGTCCGTTGCCAGTGGGGCGCGCCGATATGCCCGTGTCGGCGCCCGAGCGCGCGCTGCTCGAAGTGCTCAGCGATGTGGGCAAGCGCCAGACCCTGGAGGAAGCGCGTCACCTGGTTGAAAGCACGCGTTCGCTGCGACTCCCCGTGCTCGAAGAATTGCTCTCGCATCTCACGCGCATCAAGGTGGCCCGGCTGGCCGCATCTCTCGCGGACGAGCTCGAACTGCCCTGGAAGTCGGCCGCGCGAATGCACAGTGAGCGCTTGGGTGGTGGCGACCGGTGGGTCACGGTTGGAAGGACCGGCGAGCGACTGGACCTGAGGCGCGGCAAATGAACCAGGCCTATGTCGAAACCGTCCGGCTGCTGCTGGACATTGCGCCATCCTTGTTCGAGACCCCGGCTTTCGCGATGAAAGGCGGCACGGCCCTGAACCTTTTCGTTCAGGACCTACCTCGCTTGTCCGTCGACATCGACGTCGTATTCGTTCCTCACGACCTGGAGCAGCGCTGGGCGCTGGCGCACGATAGAGGTCAGGTTCGCTTGGCGCAGATGTGCCCACGCGCAAGAACTAGTTGACAAACCGGCGCACTGGTACGTGTAGCCCACCACGCTCTTGGAGATATTCAGATCGGCCGGCCCCCGATCAGCCGGCCAATGAGCGGCGGGATTGCGGTTCACCACGCCGGCCGTTTCAGTCTTCCAACCCACGGCGACGCAGATTCAACCGACGGCCAGCGTCAGGTGCCCCACCGGTTCCAGTGCTGGCTTCACCTTGATTTCAATGTCGTAGCCGAGCCGATTCAAGCAGTCCATCAGTTTGCGTTCAGACAGGTTCGAGAAGTCGCCCCTCAGCATGCCTGACACCTTCGGCTGGGGGATGCCCATGCGACTGGCGGCCGCATCTTGCGTCAGACCCAGCTTGCGCACGGCCTTGGTGATTTCGATCACCAGGCCGGACTTGATCTTGAGCTTCTCGGCATCGGGCAGACCAAGATCGGCAAAGACGTTGCCGGAGCTGGTTTCGACCGCGGTGTCCTCAATGATTCGCTTTGCCATGTCGTACCTCTTTCGCGAGCGCCTCGGCTACTTTCAGCCTGGCGCGAATGATTTCCATGTCCTCTTTTGGCGTGACAATTCCGCTCTTGCTCTTCTTCTGGAAGCAGTGCAGGACAAACACCGCTTGCTCGAACTTCACGGTGTAGACGGCACGATACGTTCCGCCGACATCGTCTTCGACTACCTCCAGGACACCGGCACCTCCGAAGCCTTTGAGCACTTTCGCCGCGTCGTGCTGCCCGCCGTGCTGGGCGAAGTCCAAGGCGTGACCGAAGAACTTCCGTACGTCGGTGGGGAGCGCCATCAAGTCTTTTTTGCTACTTCCGAGCCACACGAGCGGCTTTTCTTTGTCGGCCATTGGGATGATATCTGAACTGGTATAAATCGGGAAGACCTGCGCCTATACGGAGCTGGCCGGGATTCTGGAGATTTTCTCCAAAAAGTGAGCTCACCGATTCCAGCGCGCCAGCGCTCATGGCCGGCTGTTCGCGGCATGCTCTCACCAGCCGCCACATCGTCAAAGGCTCGGACGAACAGACACCATACCTCGGCTTCAACGAGTTCTACTCGATGCGCCTGATCGAGCGCATCGGCCGCTTCCCCGTGGCCACGACGACGATGTCCGACGATGGCCGCGCGCTCATCGTCGAGCGCTTCGACGTTGATGATGCTGGCGTGCCGGTGAGAGGCGTCGAGGACATGTGTGGGCTGCTGGGTTTGCCGCCGACCGAGAAATACGCCAGTACTACCGAGCAGGTCCTGAAAGCCGCGCGACCGTACTTTGCCGATGCGGCATGGCACGAGCAAAGTCGGCGCTTCGCCTGGCTGATTCTGTCGACCTACGTGGTGCGCAACGCCGATTGCCACACGAAGAACATCGCTCTGCTCTACACCAATGCCACTGACGTGACGTTCACACCTGCCTACGACATGGTGACCACGCAAGCTTATCCGCGCTATGCCAACAATCCGCCGGGGTTATCGATCGCCGGTCGCAAGACCTGGGCGCCGGGAAAAGCGCTGGCCCACTTCTTTCACACGCGGCTGAACATCTCGTCCAATGAGTACAACGACATGATTGAGATGCTGTGCGATGCCGCAGTACAAACCGGACTCGAAGTTATCGCCGCAGCCAAGCAGCGTCCCGAGTGGCGCGAGGTTGCCAAGAACATGGTCCACGCCTGGAACGATGGCATGGAGGCTGTGCGCAGCCCCAAACCGAATGTGGCGCTGCGGGGGCTGACCGCGGCCATTGAGGAGGCTCGCTTCTCAGAGCCGGACAAGCCTCCGCTGGGGGATGGATCGGCTTTGTAGTGCCAAGTGACAAAGTTGGGCTAAGAGCGGGCGCGGGTTCTGCGCCGCAGTTCCAAATTGGTCAGGCGGCGCGCCCGGGAATGCTCAATTGCGACAGCGCGTTGGCGAGCTTTCATGTCGTCAACTGCGGAAAATAGGTTCAAGGAACGAGACGAGTACCTCTTTCAGTACGACCGCAACAACATGCTGCCGATGGTGCGTCCGCGGCCGTGAATCGCGATGCTGCGCACCGAACGTGATCCGGCGCTGCTCGACGACCTGACTGCCGAACCATCCGCCGGGCGTGAGCCATGCAAACATGAAGCGCTGGCTGAAGGGGCATTACCGAAGCGACTGCCGGGTGCGGCGCCAGAACTGACTCATCTTCTGCACGTTCTTCTGCAGGACCGTGAGCACGCCGCCCACCCGGTGGGCGCGGACGATCCGATAGTCCTCTTTCGATTTCCGGATGATGTTCTCGAGCGAACGGTTGCTGACGCCTCCTACGCGCATTCGAACAAGCGTCTCGGGCACATAGGCCGCCTTGATTCCGCCCACGAAGAGCAAGCGGAGGATTGAGTCGTAGTCTGCCGCGATGCGGTAGCGCGTGTCGAAGCCACCAAGGCGGTCGTAGATGGAACGCCGGACGTAGAACGTGGGGTGCGGCGGCATCCAGCCGCTACGAAGCGCCGCGCGGCTGCAGGCGCCCGCGTGCCACTGTCTGACGATGCGGCCGATGTCCCCTTTGCGCACGTAGACGAGGTCGCCGTAGACCGCGTCGACCGTCGGATCGGCGAACACGGCTGCCACTTTCGAAAGGACATGTGCGTTGGCGAACAGGTCGTCCGCGTGGAGAAAGCCGATGACGTCGCCGCTCGAGAGCCGGATGCCCTTGTTGAGCGCGTCGTAGATGCCGTTGTCGGGCTCGCTCACCAGCGTCGACACGCGCGACCGGTATGGAGACAGGACATCGAGCGTGCCGTCCGTCGACCCGCCGTCGACGATCACCGTTTCGACGCAGGGATGGTCTTGCGCCAGCACAGACTCCAGTGCCTCGACCACGGTTTCGCGCCCGTTGTAGACCGCTGTCACGACGGAAATTGAAATCATCGGGAGCTCATCGATTCGCTGAACGAGAGGGCGTCGGCGGGGTGTCCAAGGCACCCGTAAATCGCGAGCGTCTGCGCGCAGGTCCGGGCCCATGAGAAATCCCGGCAACGGGAGAAGCCGGCATCGACGATGCTGCACCGGTACGTGGGCTCCAGCAGCGACGTTAGGGCTGCGGCGTAAAACTCGGGTCGCTGTTCGGCCGCGTACAAGGCGGCTGAGCCGCCGACTTCCGGCAGCGACGCGGCGGCGGACGCCACTACCGGGCAGCCGCAAGCCATCGCTTCGAGTACCGGCAAACCGAAGCCTTCGTAGTCGGACGGGAAGAGGAAGGCGAACGACCTCGAATAAAGGCGACGCAATTGCGCGCTGCTCACTGGGCCGAATTCGGTCCAGCGGGCGCCGAGGCGATCGCCAAGGAGCATCCGCTCGTCAGTCGTCAACCCGGGCCCGACGATGCCGAGCACCAGCGAAGCGGATTGTCGGACTGCCTCGACCGCCAAGTCGAAGCGCTTGTATCCGGTGCGCTGTCCTACGAACAGGACAAGGGGTGCTTCGTTGACGGGGGTTTCGCCGGGGTCAGGAAAGTAGAGGTCGAAATCCACGCCCAGGTGCACGACGTGCACCTGGGCCGGGTTCACGCCCGGACAGAACTGCAGCACGTCGTGCTTCGTGCTGTGGGAGATGCAGATGACTGCGTCCGCGCTGCGGATGCTGGCCTGCTTCTGCCAGGCATGGACCCACTTGGGAAGGCCGGTGCGATACCGTTCATAGATGAAGTCGTACGCCGTCACCACGTACTTGCGCACCTTGCCGCTCGGCCGGCGGTAGTACGACGTGTGGAACACGCTGTCGGGCGCTGCCTGCGCGGCGAGGTAGCGGGACACGCTGGCCGGGAGCGACTCGCGGGCGTCGTGCACGTGGCAGCTCATTCGCGCGGGATCGAAGCCCGCGTAGCGGATGCTCTTCGGCAGGACGAGGTCATAGTCCGGGTGCTCGTCGCGCATCGTTTCGAGTAGCCGGCTCCAGTAGTTCGATATGCCGCCGAAGCGCTGCAAACCGAAGATGATGCAGTCGAGCGTGATCATGGGCTTTCCGTGCGTGCGGGAAGACGCGAGGGTGGTGGGAACTGAATCGCCGCCCGCCGTCGGGTAAGCCGTCGACGGTGTCGCAGCAGCAAGGGCGAGGCTGCGAAGGCCCACAGCACGACATGCAATAGGTTGCCCGTCGAAACGATGCCGCTGTCAAAGCCGGAGAAGAAGAGGATGGCCCAGAAGCAGGCCTTCGCCAGTCGGGCATGGGGGCGGATGTTCGCCAGAGCGGCATTGAACGTGGCGACCCATGCGCCAAACACCAGGAGGCCGGCGACACCCGCGCTGGCAAGAACCTCGACGTAGTAGCTGTCGATCGCAAGGCGGCTTCCGAGCGTCGATCCGTCGTCCGTGGCCCCGGGCGGGTCTGCCAGGGCCTCCAGCCAGACCGTGAGGCGCAACGACGTGATCTCGTCGAAGAATTCATAGGAGTACCCGAGTACCAGGACCAGGGCCACGACCGCCACCACGAGGGTGACGAGCAGGGGCACCGCCGCACGCGGATAGCGCCACAGGCCAATGGAGATGCCCATGGCGAGCGCGACGTTGCGGGATCCGATCACCCAAAGCAGGGCTGTCAGCAGCAGGATCTGAATTCCGCCTGGTCTTCGCGCGCTGACCAAGAGGAACAGCAGCAGAGGCAGCGCGAAGCTGGTCCCCGCTTCCTTCGGGTGCCAGTACCCCATCAGCAGGCGGGGGCGCCCGTACTGCGACGACCACAACGAATCGAATTCGAGGCCGAAGGCCGCGACCGCGGCCGGGACAAGCGCGATCACAAAGAGCAGTGCCACGATCCTTCTGCGGCGCTGCGCGACTATGCTGTTCAGCGACCGGCCGACGGCGGGCATGGCCAATGCAAACACTGCCGTCATCAGCGCGTAACCCTCGAGGCCGCCGATCAGGTAGATCGCGAGGAGCGGCGAAAAAAGAAGGAGCGAGCGCAGTGCGCAGCGAGGCGACGAAACCAGCGACACGGCGGCGGCGGTCGCCAGCATCAGGTGCTTGGCCGGCGACGTCGATGGCTCGAATGACGTGCTGGCGTTGCTGAGGACGTAGGTCGCGAAGTAACCGATGAAAAGGACCAGTTCGAGCTCTTCGCCGATCGTCCTTCGGACCGTGCCAGACGAACGCGGTCGCCACGATGGCGCCCGCGCCGCTGTCGACTGCATTGCCGAATCCATGTTCTCTCCGTCTCTCAAGCGGTGGACTTGCGCCGCAGCAACACCGGATGCGGGCATTCGCCCATCCGATGTGTCAGGAAATCATGGACGCCGAGGAGCATCCCCTTGTTCGCGCTTCCCCGCCCGAGGAGGAGGCGGCCGAGACCGCCGACCAGAAAATAGCGCAGTAAGTGGTGGGTGAAGAACACGATGTTCTTGTGCCAAGGGAAGTACTTGCGTCTGAAGTAGTAGGTGTTGCGGAACAGGTAGTACAGCTGCAGGCCGGTGCGGCCCTCGACCGACTTCGATCCTGCGTGATAGATCTCGGCATCGAGAACGAGCGCATTCTTCCAGCCCGCTTTCGCCACCCGCAGCGAGTACTCCACGTCGTCGATTGCGAAGAAGAGATCGTCGTCCTGCACGCCGCAGTCCTCGATGGCTTTTCGCCGGATCAGCATGCAGCAGCCGCAGATCAGTTCGTTCTCGACGAGGCCACGCCACTCGGCGCGGTCGGGTTGGTTGCTTCCGATGTTC
The DNA here is from genome assembly GCA_021153565.1 of Rhizobacter sp. Lineage (GTDB taxonomy): Bacteria > Pseudomonadota > Gammaproteobacteria > Burkholderiales > Burkholderiaceae_C > Albitalea. The sequence goes on along the minus strand of JAJKJU010000025.1, from coordinate 24,690 downwards.
ATCGGATTGCCGAACCGGTATCGATAGCCGCCGAGGCTCCAGATCGTCCTGTTCTCGTCGGCGGCATCTCCGTCTCCCAGCAGCGTCTTGCATCCGAGAAGGCCGTAGGCGGGATTGCGTTCTGCGACGTCGATCATGCGGGAAAGGAACGACGGCGTCACAAAAGTGTCGTTATTGAGGAAGAGAACGTAATCGGCGCCTCGCCGCATTGCATGCTGGATGCCGACGGTGTTGGCGCCAGTGAAGCCGAGGTTACGGCCGTTCTCGAGAATGCAAATGCTCCTGCAGCCGCCCGCTGCATTGAGCCGAGGCGGCGCGTCGGGAGTGGAGATCATCACACCGTTGGCACTCGCCCAATCACGGAGCGTGCGCAAGGAGTCGGGCCGCGAGCCGTTGTCTGAAACCACGACGTGCATATTCGGGTAGTCGACTTGGTTTAAGGAAGCAAGGCACCTGCAGGTGTCGTCCTCGCCGTTCCAATTGATGACGATGACGAAAACGCGCGCGCTCGTCGCGATTGAGTTTGTGTTGTCCATTTCCCTATCCTCGAGCAGGCGCAGATTCCGGCTTCACCGCGACGAGCATGATCTCTTCGCCGATGTGCCAGAACATCCGGCACGCCAGTGCCTCCAGCGGCTGCATGGCATGGGCGATTAGGTAGTCGAGCACGGTATTACGCGTGTGGCGCCCACGTTCAGCTCGCTGGATCAGGCGGCTCGCGTACCAGATCGACCGCATCATCCTGGGCTCGGTGGTCAGGCGCTGGGTGCTCATCCCTGCGCGCTCGGTGTACGTCTGCAAGGCTTGCGGGTGGAAGGCATGAAGGTGGCGCGGAGGCTCGAGTCCTCGCCAGGCACGACCGAAGATCCGGTGACCCAGGCTGCGAGTGTTCGGCGTCAGGACCACCAGCTTGCCTCCGGGCTTGAGAATGCGCCGGCACTCCAGCAGGAGAGCGATAGGCGAATGCACGTGCTCAATGACGTGAGACAGGGTGACCACGTCGAAGGTGCCTTCTGCGAAAGCAGCTTCGGTCAAGCTGCTTTGCCGCACGTCCAGCCCGAAGTGTTCACGCGCGAAGCGTGCCGCGACCTCGTCGGTTTCGATGCCGATGCACTGCCATCCCAGGCTCTTCATGCGCGACAGGAAAGCGCCGTTGCCGCATCCGACATCGAGCAGCCGTCCGCGTTCACGGGCGTTCAATCCCATGACCTCGAGGGCCGCGGATCGGCCGACCCCCGGCAGCAGGCCCAGGGTATACGCCATGAGGACATCGGACGGCCCACGCGAGAGTTCTGCATAGCCGAAGCGGACTGACAGCACGGCATTGCGCAGTCGGCGCGACGCCGCCACCATGAATCCCATCACCCGGTGGCTGATCCCGGACGCCTTCACGTGGGCGCGAAACGTCGAGCCTTGCGACGTTACTTTGTGGGTGTAGTAGGTCTCGTACACCTTGCCGATGTCGTCCTCCGTGGGCCTGGGACTGAGCCAGATGAGCCCGCACGAAGCGCATCGCTCAAGCGTCCACTCACCTGGCGTTCCGAAGGTGTGATCATGAAGACGGGTGTAGAGCGGCGTGCCGCCGTGCCCGCAGGACGGGCATGCGGACACAGGTTCCACATCAATGGTTGGGGCGATCGACGTCATTCTCAATTCGTGGTCATGCTGGCCTGTGATTGCTGAACCCTTGCGGCGCGCTCGCCAGGTCGTGCACGGCCTCGAGCAGCCGCTTCGACGCGTGGCCATCGAGCGGGCCCAGGAAACGGGAGAGCGGCCAAGCCTGGGCGTCGTCCTCGCGCCGGCCGGCGACGATCCGATCGATCGCGCCGCCGAGCTCACGGTAGTCGCGCACCGTGGCCACACCTTCTGCGTGTTGCAGTGTCGTGGCCCGATTGTCGACCGACGGTATGCGGACGAGGATGACGGGCGTGCCTCCCGCCCGCGCCTCGATCACGACCGTCGAAGGCGGGCTGATCACCACGTCGGCCTCGGCGATCAATCGGGCGAGATTGCCGCGATCGTCAACGGCGGTGCCGGGCGGCAGCAGCGAACCCAGGTTCGCCTTGTACAAGCCGGCGTCCTCGCCGGGGTGGAGCTTGACGACCATCTCGATTTCGCTCAGCCGCGGCGCGAGCGCCTCAAGAACGCCGGCGATGTAGTCGCACACCCATGTCTCGCTGATGTACGCCTGGACGGCCGGGTTGCCGGTGGTGATGACAAGGACTCGCGTCTTGCCCGAAAGCTTCTGTTTCGAGGGCCAAGGGCGATAGTCTTCGACGCAATACTCGTCGGCGTTTGGAGATCCCGTAACGATGATCTGATGCGGCTGAAGCCCCGCTGACAAATAGTCCTGCGCGACCATGGTTGACCAGAAGGCCGAATGGTCCGCCGTGAGGTGGTCCTCGTCTTCGGTGTAGTCGAGGTGCCCGTGCTGAAGCACCAGCGTGCGCCTGGCCAGGCGCTTGGCGACCAGGGTCCAGGCCCTCATCACAGGCTGGCAGTCGTTGGGGATCACGAGCAAGGCCGTCGCGGGCTCGCCGAGCGTCGCGTAGGCGTCGTCGATGTCCGTGCGGGCAACGCGGAAGCCGGTGCGGGTGATGCGGCACAGCATCTCGTCGATCAGGGGTGCCAACGCCTTGGCGTCGCCCAGATGGGCGTCTGTGCCCGCGACCGAGGTACGACGCGATGGCCAGTCCAGGGCAGCGTCGAGTTCTGGTGCAGTCGCAGCGTGGCCGAGCACCGACGTTTCCGGAATGGAGGCGCCCGCCAACACCAGTGACAGCACCGTCCGCGGACGCATCAGGTAGTTCATCCACAGCGAGAAGCGAACGGCCGGACGCGGTCCGGCCACCCAGCGTTCGAGCATCTTCGCGCTCTGCATCCCGACGCGAACCACCACCAGTGGAAGCGCCGGATCGCGTCGCCAGGCGAACAGGCGCGACAGGAGCCTCATCGCGCTGAGACCCCAACGCCGTCCGCTCGATATCAGGCGCGAGCGCCAGGACGGCTGAGCTTGCGGCGGCGACGTTTGCGATGTGGCCGAGAGCGCGCCGAAACGCTGGACGGGTTGCCCTAGCAACTCGAGGAGCTTCCATTCGGTGGAGTCCGGCGCAAAGTCGGCGAAGAGGGTGCAGCCGGGGTGGCGCTGTATCAGCCGCCGCACGGTCAGCCACAGCTTCAGCAGCCGGATGGCGCGTGCCTTGACCTCGTACTCGATGCAGCGCCCGAGGGAGATGCCGCGGTACATTGTCCGGTCGGACTCACGTTCCAGGTACCACTCATGTGCCACCCGGGCTCCCTGATGCTCGAGCCAGGCGATATCGTCAGGGTGCAGGAAATCGGAAAGCGTGGTCGCGAATAGGCCTGCGTCGACGAGCGAATTGCGTAGCTGCCACATGCGCCAGCGCCGCTGCTCGATGTCCCTGAGGTCGAGGAACATCTCGGCGCAGACGAACAGCGGCCGCTGCGATGGCGCAACGGTCCAGTCGTCGTGCGGGCGCTGGACCAGAACGATGGCATCGTGATCGTGATAGTGATCGGTCATCGCATTAACTTCAGTCGTGCGCCGACGAGCTGCCGAACCGCGAGGACGAGCCCGAGCCGACGCTCGGCAACAGCGAACAGCGGCAGCATCAGCATCAATGAAAGAAGCCACTTGCCGGTGGCGAGCGACAGGTCGGGCCACCACGCCGCACCTGACCCCGGAAGCAGGTGATCGACGGCGGAAACCACCGCCCCGGTATACAAAAAGGCGCCGATCAGCTTGGCGACGAACCAGGGATCCGAAGGTCGGCCGTCCGCGAGTTCGTAGGCGTACGTGAAGGTCACGAGAAAGGTGACCGCGTTGGCGATTGACAGGGCGGCCACTAAACCGATCAGGCCCCAGTCCATGGCGATCGCCGCCGCCACGCACGCGGCAAGGAACAGCACGCTCAGTGCGGACAGGCTCACCCGCTCCCAAAGGCGGTTCGCAGTCGTGAGGAACTGTCCCGGCATGTGCTCCAGCGATAGGAAGAACGTCCCGAGCAGCATGACCGCGAGGACAGGAATGGAAGCCCGGTAGGCCGGCAGCGCGTGGTCGATCAAGACCGACACGAAGAAGTAGGCGGCGCTGATTAGCACCGGGAGCAGGAAGAACGCGAGGCCGACGATGGGCTTGACCAGGTACGAGTGCAGAGCCGAGGCTTCGTCGTGAGAGACTGCGTAGCGCTCCTGGAAGCGCGGGAACATCACGATCGAAAAGGCGTTCGGCGTCCAGTAGATGAAGTTCTGCACGCTTTGCGCAAATGCATACACGCCGACGGCCTCAGTGTTGAAGAAGTGGGCAATCAGGAACACCGTGCCCGACAGCTTGAGCACATTGACAAGATTGATGATCTGCAGCGGGGCGCCGATGCGGATGAGGTGCTTGACCGCGTCGCCGTGCCAGCCGAAGCCGATGCGAAGGCGCGGGTTGTCGCGCGCCTGCCACGCCAGCACGCCCAGCTTGACGAACAGGATGGCAGCGAAGGAGACGATCTGGCCCAGGATGCCGACTTTCCAGACGAGCAGCAGGCCGATGCTGCCGGCCAGCAAGGTTTCGAAGACGATGAGGATGCTCGTGGCCGCGAAATACCGGTTGGCCCAGAACACGGTCATCTGGCCCATGTGGATCTGGTGGAACGGCAGCAGCAACGCGATGGCCAGCAGACCCAAGGGAAGCGCATCGCTCGCCGTTCCGAGGTGCAGGAAGGCATAGCACGCCAAGCCGACGGAGCCCAGCAGCGCGGTCAGCGTGACGAACGAGAACTGTACGCGCTTATATTCGGCGGCGGCTCGCTCGTCACCCTTGCTCAGCGCGTAGGCGATCTCCTTGTTCGTGGCCTGGACCACGCCGAGTTCCAGCAGGCCGAGGAACGACAGGGTTGCGAGCAGTACCGCCCAAATCCCGAGGTCGGCTGGCCCGAGGAGTGCCTTGGTAACGACGCCGATGCCGAACGCGAGCACCTGCGATGCATACGTTGCAGCCATGTAGCCGGACGCGTCCTTCACTAGGCGCGAGCGATCCGCGGTGCCGGTTCCTTCCCGGATGCCAGCGATGTTGCTCACCGCTTCCTGCCGATCACCATATAGTTGTAAGAGTACACCGGCGGAAGGCGCGACAGCATCGTCAGCTCGAGCCACGCGGCCAGCCGGTATAGCGGTTTCGGCGTGAGCGCCAGCTTGATCGCCTTCAGCAAGACGCGATAACCGAGTTGGTTGAACGTGGCGATCTTCAGGAAGCAATTGTTGTTGAGGAAGTCGTACGTGTGCCGCTCCAGGAGATCAACACCATTGGCGTCGAGCCATTCACGCAGTTCGTCGAAGCGCACCTCGGCTTCGTAGCTCAGGAAGCCGTCCTTGCTGTATTTCGCTCCGAAGCGCGCAACCACCCGATTGGCCGCCTCGATGTGGTCGCCGCTGCACATCTCGAAGACGATCTTGCCTCCCGGTTTTGTGACGCGAATGTATTCCTTGAGGATCGCGCGCCATTGTGGGAAGTGCCTGACCACCGTGACGGAGACGACGCTGTCGAAATGATCCTTCTCGAAAGGCAGGTGCTCCACGTCGCCTTGCAGGTAGCGGATCGAATCGACGCCCTCGGCACGGCTTAGCTGGCGGTTTAGCTGGAGCATTTCGTCCGAGTAGTCGAAGGCCACCACCGAGTTGCCGGTGACCTTGGCGAGGGGGATTGCGAAGCGTCCGGTGCCGGTGCCGGCATCGAGGATGTAGCCCTTCGCGTGCCGCAGTACGAGCGTGCGCTCGACCTCGTTTTTGATCTGAATAAACGGCGACACCGAGGAAACGCCACGCTCGTAGACGGCAGCCGCCCCGGGCCTGGACCAGAAGTCGCCCTTTTGCTTCTTGATATCGTTGGTTTGCTTTGCGGTCATTTTGAATACCTTGCTTGGCCTAGATCAGGTCCCAGGTGACCGGGGTGCCCTTGCTGATGTCTCGCGTGACTCGTTTTCCGAGAAAGACGCCCGCGTACTTGGTAGGGAGGCCGAAGCCCGGCCGAATTGCTCGCAGCGATTGCACGTCGAGAACGTCGCCGGCCTTCATGTCGCAGGTGACGTAGAGCGAGCGGCGAAACATCGTGGACTTCTTTTCACCGGCGGTCGCGCCATAGAAGACCTGACCCAATGCCTGCCAAGCTCGCTCGGTCTCGATTACAAGGCTCTCCATCTCGTTCGGTTCCAGCGAGAAAGTGGAGTCGACGCCGCCGTCCGCACGGCGCAGGGTGAAGTGCTTTTCGATCACGGTGGCACCCAGTGCGACGCTTGCAACCGAAACGCCGACACCCATTGTGTGGTCCGACAGCCCTACTTCGCATCCAAACAACTGCCGCATGTGAGGAATCGTCAGGATATTGGTGTTCTGCGGCGTTGATGGGTACGTGCTGGTGCACTTCAGCAGCACCAAGTCGCGACAGCCGGCTTCGCGCGCCGTACGCACCGTCTCGTCGAGTTCGGCGACGGTCGCCATGCCTGTCGAAATGATCATCGGCTTTCCCGTGCCGGCAACCCTGCGGATCAACGGCAGGTCGGTGTTCTCGAAGGAGGCGATCTTGTAAGCCGGTACTTCCAGCGATTCGAGGAGATCGACGGCGGTTTCGTCGAAAGGCGTGCTGAAGCAATGAAGGCCGTGCGAGGCCGCCCGTTCCATGATCGGCTTGTGCCATTCCCATGGCGTGTGGGCTTCGCGATACAGATCGAACAACTGTCGCCCTGCCCACAGGCTCTTCTCGTCGTCAACAACAAAGCCGGGTGCCGAGACGTCTAGCGTCATGGTTTCGGCGGTATAGGTCTGCAGTTTGATGGCGTCGGCGCCAGCCCGGGCCGCCGCATCCACGATCGCCAGGGCGCGCTCAAGCGACTGGTTGTGATTGCCCGACATCTCGGCGATCACGTAGGGGCGCGCGAGTGCGCCGATCTTGCGGTCTTGGATGGTGATCATGATGGGCGGTTCAGTTTGTCGATGCGGATGCGGTAGGTTTGGCCACGGTACTCGAAAAATGCCGGATAGCGCTCCGGGTCCGCCACCCTCAGCAAGTCGAACTGCTCGTTCAGAGCGCGGGAGGGGTCAATGCGGCTGTCTTCGGGCAAGCGCTTGCGGAAGAAGCTCGGCGTGCCGCTCTGCTTGCGCGGCTCGGCGCTGTCGCAGTGGTCCATGGCCCAGGTCATGAGCGCCAACTCGGCGTCGAACAGCTTGGCGTTGATATCGTCGTGCAGGTCCGTGCCGTCCAAGTGCAGTTCCACCTGGTGCCAGATGTCGCCTGAATCCAATTCATCCTCAGCGTTGAGCAATGTGACCATTAGGCGTTCGCAGCCTTGCAATATCTGCCAGATGTGCGGCGACATGCCGCGACCTTCGGGTAGTGCGCTCGCATGGAGCACGAGCGTATGGCGGTACAGGTCACGAACGGGCTTGCGGATGATCTGATGGCACGAAACCAGGAACAGGATGTCGCCACCGGGAAGATTGCGGAAGTCGCGCTCAATTGCCGTGTGCGCGCGTGACGCATGCGCGTGCGCCCAACGTTGGAGCCACGGGTTGATCGGATGCGCCGGATCGGTGCAAAGAATGCTGACAAGTTTCATGGTCGAACGAGGTATTCCGCGACCCGCCGAGCGCCCAGGCCGTCGACCAGACCCTTGGCCCGGTCGCTGAGGCGTTGCCGAAGGACAGCGTTGCCAATCAATGCCCTCAGTGCGCTGGTCAACCCGTATGGGTCGACCGACGGCACGTCGAGGGTGCTCACGACGCCAAGGTTCGCCAGCGGCATCAGGACCTGCTGCTGGTTGTCGGCGACGCTAATAGCCAAGGTCGGCGCACCGATACAGCAGCGTTCCCACATCGCGCCCCCTGCAGCGCCAACCTGGAGATCGTGGCGGGCGAAGAAGGCTGCGAGGTCCGCCAAATCGAGCGTGAGTCGCGTTTTCGGCCAGCGCGTCACGGCCTGCTCCAGCGCGTACAGGTTCGGATTAGACCTCGTGCTGACGATTTCGATCTCGCCGTCGAAGGCAGATCCTTCGCGGCATGCGGATAGTGCCATGCTGCTGTAGTTGCCCTGGTCGATTCCCCCCATGAAGATGCCTATGCTGCGAACGTCGTGGCGCACCACGTGGCGTGCCGCGTCTGCGTAGGCAGGCCCGAGCAACGCGTACGTCGGGCCGGTCAGCATGGCCGAATGGGCAGGCAGTCGACCGTGATACTTGGCTCGATGGTCTACGCTCACGTTGTGGTCAACGAGCAGATCGGCGTCCAGCATCCGATCTCCGAGGTCGTCGATGACGGCAATCTGGCAGCCCAATGCGGTCGCGACGCGCCGGTGCCAGCGAGCATCGAAGCTGTAGTGATCGATGACGAGCCAGTCGGGTGGAGACGAGCGCAGCGCCGCGATGGTCTGCTCGGCGTCTGTCTCCCAGGCCACACCGGCCCATGCCGCGTGGGGTATCTCGACATGGTTCCATCGGTCGTTGGGCCCGGGAGCGGGAAGTACGAATGATCCGAAGTCCTCGGCACGTATTTGCGCGAACGCCGCCACCCCCAGGTCGCGGGTCACGAAAAAAGAGTTCACACCGCGGCGGCGAAGCGCGGCGGCAAGCGAGAGGCAGCGTCGAACATGGCCGGTGCCGATATCGGACGATGCGTCGACGCGGAATGCAATCTTCATGACGTCACGCCCGTGCGGAGTGCTTGATACAGTGCCTCGGCGTGCTCCCAGTCGGCCGGAGTGTCGATGTCGATCGCACGCGACGCAGGCAGCACGATGCTGACCGCGTTCCCGTGCAGGCTCTTCCCTTCGACCCAAGTCTGCGCTTCGCCCCAATAGAACTGTCCGGCGTCGTGGAAGGCAGGCTCCAGATCCTGAGTGCGTGTCTCGGCGCATTCGGGGTGGAAGGGCGTGGTACTACCGCTTGCATCTCGGCGCAGCGCGCGCTGGATCGGCGAAGGAAACGGGATGACGGGGAACACGTAGTGAGCCGGCCCCAGTAACTCAAGTGCTTGCGCGATGGTGCCTGGCAGCAGCAATGGAACGCCGGGGTAAATGCAGCAAACTTGCTCGACGCGCAAGCCGAGTCTGCGGACCGCCGTGATGGCGTGGGCGATCACGGGGACTGTCGGCGTTTGATCGTCGGCCAGTTCCGATGGGCGAGTGAAGGGCGTGAGCGCCCCGTGCTCGCGCGCGACTTCAGCAATCTCCGCATCATCCGTGGAGACCAGTACATCGTCGAACAAGCCACTGGCCTGTGCTGTCGCGATCGCATAAGCGATCATCGGTTTGCCGTGGAACAAGCGCACGTTCTTGCGCGGAATGCGCTTGCTGCCGCCGCGCGCCGGAATGACGGCGAGTCTCACTGCAGCGCCTTTCCGAGCGCGTGGACCACCTCGTCCTGCTGTGCAGGGATCAGGTCCGGGTACATCGGTAGGGTGATCGCGCCGGCGTAGTAAGCCTCGGCATGCGGGAAATCGCCGGCCGTGAAACCCATGCGTCGGTAGAACGGCTGCAGATGCACCGGGATGTAGTGCACATTCACGCCCACGCCGGCCGATCGCATGGCATCGAAGACGGGGCGACGGCGTGCCGCATCGTGCAGGCGGACGGGATAGAGGTGCAGTGCCGAGTACGTTTCAGTCGCGTTGTGCTGCGGGCGCAAGGGGAAGTCGGCCAGTAGCTCGGAATAGCGTGCGGCGATGGCATGCCGTCTGGCGACGAACTCATCGACCCGCTTCATTTGGTTGAGTCCGAGCGCGGCTTGCAACTCGGTCATGCGGTAGTTGTAGCCGAGGGCGACCTGCTGGTAGTACCAGGGCCCCTCGCTCGGGTCTTCCATCAGCGCGGCCTCACGCGTCATGCCGTGACTGCGGTAGAGCCGCATGGATTCGGCGAGTTCGCTGCTGCGCGTGACGGCGGCGCCGCCCTCAGCCGTGGTCACGATCTTGACGGGATGAAAGCTGAAGACAGTGATGTCGGCGAATTCGCCACAACCTACCGGCTGTCCAGCGTAGCGCCCCCCGACGGCGTGCGATGCATCTTCGAGGATCGCGAAGTGGTATCGCTGCGCCAGCGCCTTGATGCCCCGCATGTCGCAGGATTGTCCGCCGAAGGCCACCGGCACGACGACCTTCGGCAAGCGCCCATGGCGCTCGGCCGCGGCCAACTTGTCTGCGAGCGCTGGAACGCTCATGTTCCAGGTCGTTGGGTCGATGTCGACGAAGTCGACCGAGGCTCCGCAGTACAGCGCGCAGTTGGCCGACGCGAGAAAGGTGTTCGGCGAGGTCCAAAGGCGATCGCCGGGGCCGAGGCCCAAGGCCATGCAAGCGATGTGCAAGGCCGAGGTGGCGCTGTTCACCGCCACTGCGTGCGTCGTGCCGGCATGATCGGCGACGGCTTGCTCGAAGGCCGGAACGACTGGCCCTTGCGTGAGGAAGTCGGACCGCAGGACGTCGACAACGGCCTTGATGTCGTCGTCGGAGATGTTTTGCCGGCCGTAGGGGATCATTCCATGGCCTTCGCGTTGAATTTGCGAATCTCATCCGGCGTGAGGAAGTGCGGATTGCTACCCGAGTTGTATTCGAATCCGAGCGGTACCGCGGTCGCGTTTTCTCCAGCCGCGTTCGCCGTGTAGTCCACGTCGGAATGATGGAACTTGATGGTCGGGCGCAGCACATAGTGGTCGTCGAACTCAAGCGTCAGGTGCGAATCGTCGGCCGGGCACATGATCTCGTGTAGCTTCTCGCCCGGGCGGATGCCGACGATATGCTTGGCCACGCCGGGCGCCATCGCTTCGGCCAAGTCGGTGACGCGAATAGACGGGATCTTGGGAACGAAGATCTCGCCGCCGTACATGCGCTTGAAATTCTTGAGCACGAAGTCGACGCCGTCCTGCAGGCCGATCCAGAAGCGGGTCATGGCTTCGTGGGTGATGGGCAGCTCGCGAGCGCCTTCAGTCAGCAGCTTCTCGAAGAAGGGAACCACGGATCCTCTCGAGCCCACCACGTTGCCATAACGAACGACGGCAAAGCTTGTTCCGCTCTTGCCAACCATGTTGTTCGCGGCCACGAAGAGCTTGTCCGAGGCCAGCTTGGTCGCACCGTACAGGTTGATCGGGTTGGCCGCCTTGTCGGTCGATAGGGCGATGACCTTCTCAACGCCCGCGTCGATGGCCGCTGCGATCACGTTCTCAGCTCCGTGAATGTTGGTCTTGATGCACTCCATTGGGTTGTACTCGGCCGCCGGCACTTGTTTAAGTGCAGCGGCGTGAATGACGAAGTCGACATCACGCATGGCCTGTTCGAGCCGCTTCGGATCGCGCACGTCGCCGATGAAGTAGCGCATCTCGGGCGCGTTGAACTCCTGCTGCATCTCGAACTGTTTCAGCTCGTCACGCGAGAACACGATGATGCGGCGCGGCCTGTAGCGCGTCAGGAGCGTCTTTACGTACTTTTTGCCGAACGAGCCGGTGCCGCCGGTGATGAGAACGGATTTGTCGTTGAACATAGGGTACCGAAGGAATCAAGTAGGGACGCGTTGATCGAGGCCGGCGCCAGCTTGCGACAGCCGTTCCTGCTCCGCGCGGGACATCTGCGCAATGACTTCGTCGACGTCGTGTCGGGCTTTCCATCCAAGACGGCGCGTGGCACGGGTTGGGTCTGCTGCTCCGTAGCGGATGTCCGTCGGCCGCAGAAGCGACGTGTCTTGCTCCACGTGTTCGCGCCAGGCCAGACCCAGGCCGGCGAAGGCGCGCTCCACGAAATATTCGAGCGAGGCTGAGCGGCCAGTCGCAATCACGAAGTCCTCGGGCTGCGCTTGCTGCAGCATCAGCCACATCACTTCGACGTATTCTGGCGCCCATCCCCAGTCGCGGTGGATGTCGAGATTTCCGAGCCGCAGCTTTTCGCGCTTGCCGGCGGCGATGCGACAGGCCGCGCGCACGATCTTCTGCGTGACGAATCGTTCTGCTCGAAGGGGCGACTCGTGATTGAACAGGATGCCCGTGCAGGCCCGCATCTGGTACGCCTCGCGATAGTTGACAACCAGGTTGTGTGCGCAGGCCTTCGCCACGGCGTAAGGGCTGCGTGGGCGAAACGGTGTGGACTCGTCGGCAGGGCGGTCGCCGGTGTCCCCGAAGCACTCGCTCGAGCCGGCGTTGTAAAAGCCGATAGGACGCTCGACGAATCGAATCGACTCCAGCAGGTTTAGCGTGCCGATGGCGATGCTTTCGATCGTCTCTACAGGTTGGTCGAACGACAGGCCCACCGACGACTGGCCCGAAAGGTTATAGATCTCGTCCGGTGCCGTTCGCGTGATGGTTTGCAGCACGCTTCGGAAGTCGTTGGGAGCCATTGAGACCACTTGAACGCGGCCGTCGACGTCGAGCGACTTCAACCCGAGGCGGTTCATCGAAGTAGCGTCGCGCGAGCTCCCCACGACCTCGTAACCCTTGCCGAGCAGGAAACGGGCAAGGTAGGCGCCATCCTGTCCGCCGACGCCGCAAATGAGGGCTCGCCGCGTTGTCGCGGCCTCACTCATGGTAGTCATAGGCCTGAAAGCCGGCCGACTTGACTAAACTGTCGCGCTTGGCGCTCGTGTAGTCGGCTTCAACCATTTCCGTCACGAGCTCAGGCAATCCAATCTTCGGAATCCAGCCCAACTTTTCTCGCGCCTTGCTTGGATCGCCCAGTAGCGTCTCAACCTCGGTCGGCCGGAAATAGCGCGGGTCCACCCTGGCGATCACGTCGCCGGGCTTGCATCTGGCCTTCAAGTCGCCGTCCATGCGTTCGACCTGAGTGACGACGCCGATTTCGTTTTCACCTTGACCTTCGAACGACATGCTGATCCCCAGCTGCCCAGCTGCCAACGCCATGAACTGGCGCACGCTGTACTGCACGCCGGTGGCGATCACGAAATCCTCTGGCTTGTCCTGCTGCAGCATTAGCCACTGCATCTCGACGTAGTCGCGTGCATGACCCCAATCGCGCAGGGCGCTCATATTGCCGAGGTAAAGGCAATCCTGCAGCCCGAGTGCAATGCGCGCGAGTGCTCGGGTAATCTTGCGCGTCACAAAGGTCTCGCCGCGCAACGGGCTTTCATGGTTGAACAGAATCCCGTTGCAGGCGTACAGACCGTAGGCTTCGCGGTAGTTCACCGTGATCCAGTAGGCGTACAGCTTTGCCACTGCATACGGGCTGCGCGGATAGAACGGCGTGGTTTCCTTCTGCGGCGTTTCCTGCACCAGCCCATAGAGCTCGGAGGTGCTCGCCTGGTAGAAGCGCGTCTTCTTCTCCAGCCCGAGGATGCGGATCGCCTCCAGGATGCGAAGCGTGCCGATGCCATCGGCGTTGGCCGTGTACTCCGGCGTTTCGAATGACACCGCCACGTGGCTCATGGCCGCGAGGTTGTAGATTTCGTCGGGCTGCACCTGCTGGATGATGCGGATGAGATTTGTCGAGTCCGTCAGGTCACCGTAGTGCAGCACAAAGCGCTGGTGATCGACGTGCGGGTCATGATACAGGTGGTCGATGCGGTCGGTGTTGAACGACGAACTGCGGCGCTTGATGCCGTGCACCTCGTAGCCCTTGTTTAGCAACAACTCGGACAGATAGGCCCCATCCTGGCCGGTCACGCCGGTGATGAGGGCAACTTTGGGTTGGGTCATGGCTTGTCGTCTCTCAATGTGATCAGGCAGAGGCCGCTTGGGTGAAAAACGGGGCGGCCTCGTAGGCCTTCTGAATGCCCTCTTTCAGCGGCGTTGTTGCGCGCCAGCCTAATGCTGCCAGCCGCTGCACGTCGAGCCACTTGCGTGGTGTGCCGTCGGGCTTGGTGCGGTCATAGACGACACGCCCGTCGAATCCGACCACCCTCATTACCGTTTCGGCGAGCTCGCGAATCGTCACGTCTTCGCCGGTGCCGATGTTGACCAGCGGGCCGCCATAGCCTTGCTCGGCTAGGTGCACGCATGCGTCGGCCAGGTCATCGACGTAGAGAAACTCGCGCCGAGGGGTGCCGCTGCCCCACACCACGTATTCGTGGTCGCCGCGCAACTTGGCTTCGTGGGCCTTGCGGATGAGGGCGGGCAACACGTGGCTGTTCTCGAGGTCGTAGTTGTCGTTCGGGCCGTACAGGTTGGTGGGCATTACGCTCACGTACTGGCGGCCGAATTGTTGATTGAAGCTTTCACACAGCTTGATGCCGGCGATCTTGGCGATGGCGTAAGGCTCGTTTGTCGATTCGAGCGGGCCAGTCAACAGGTACTCTTCCTTGATCGGCTGCGGGCAGTCACGAGGGTAGATGCAGCTTGATGCCAGGAACATCAAACTTTGCACACCCGCCATGTGAGCGCCGTGAATCAGGTTCGATTCGAGTTGCAGGTTCTGGTACAGAAAGTCGGCGCGGTAGCGGTCGTTGGCCTGGATGCCACCCACCTTGGCCGCGGCAAGGAATATGTAGTCGGGTTTGTGCTCTGCAAGGAAAGCATGGACGGCTTGCTGATCGAGCAGGTCGAATTCACTGCGCGTGCGCAGGAGCAAGTTGTTAAAGCCGCGCGATCGAAGATTGCGAACCAGCGCCGAACCCACCATGCCACGGTGGCCGGTGACGAAGACCTTTGAACTCTTGTGGAGTGGCATGGGTTAGCCTTGGCGTTTGTTGTAGGCGGAAGACTTTCTATCGGCCTCGACTTGGCTCTGCAGTGACTGGATCTCGGTCTTCAACAACTCGAATTCCAATTTCTTGCGTGCCAGAAATGCCCGCGTGAGCCTGATTCTTTCGGCCACGCCGCGGGGCGTGAGCAGATAGGCATACGCCATCTTGTTGTCGCTGCGGCGAAAGTTGTGGGCCTTGACAAGGCCTTTGTCGAGCAAGGCGCGCACCAAGTAGTTTGCTTTGCCGAGGCTTAGGCCGAGCCGCTGAGAAATTTCTCGCTGCGAGGCTGCAGGTTGATCGCTCAGGAGGCGCATCAGATCCAACTGTTGACCATGAATGGGTGGTTCGGGGGCTGATTTGGCCATAGAAGGTATGTCTGTTCACGCCGTGAACGCGGACTGTACACGACGCGGCTGACGTCTAAACATGATGGCCTTGTGCTCTTACAGGCGATCGGCTACCTGCTTCAAGCGCCTGGCGTTGGACGCGCATATGTCTCTGAATTCTTTGCTGATGCGAGCATCCTGCGATGCATGGTTCCAGAACCTCAGAGCCGCCGCGCATGCGACGGCCCACACGGGTTTTTGCGGCGGCAGCGGCAGCGGTGGCTCAAAGCTGCGCACAGGCACTTCGCCACCCGGTAGCGGGGCATACAGCATCGGCAGCATGTCATATGCGGGGGCCAGCAGCAGCAACTTCTGCGGCCTGAAGCTGAGGTTGCCGGTGTGCATGTCGGTGTTGGCGATGAGGCGGCCGAACCACCAGAGGTGCTGGATGCGCGCCTCGTCATCGGGTGCGATGAGTCCGGCCGTGGCGAAGCGGGCTGCCAGCTGTGGCCAATTGGTTGAGCCCTCACCTATCAATGCGGCGTCGAGTGTGGACAGGCTGTTCAGGGCGCTGCGGCCGAACATGCCGTGGCGGTCGAAGCGCTCAACCTCAAGAAAGGTGCGACCCTCATAAGTGACGATGCGGCTCTTGGCGGCCTCAACGCCCGGCAGCGTTGCCGCGGATTCCAGTGCCAGGTGTTCGCTGACGAGTAGGTCAGCCCAGCGCTGCACAGCGGGTGAACCATCGGCCCCAGAGAACTTCACCATCACATGGGGCGTGGCGCTGCCGGCTAGTTCGCGCAGTGCGGAGAACTTGGGGAATTCGCCGGCCGCGCTGGAGCCGGCCACACCGGTGGTGACGGCTTGCTCGGCAAGGCGCGCATAGGCGGCCCAGCGCGCGCGGCTTCAAGGGCTCGGGCGGCGCCACCTTGTTGCCCTGCCAATGCTCGTAGGCGGGGTTGCCGAGAATCAGGTTGCCGCTTACGTCAGAGCCGGTGCGGCTCAGTACGTAGAGCACATCGGCATCGGTCCATTCTTCGGGGTTTACAGAGACACGCAGTTGGCGATGCTCGGCCCGCGCGAATTGGCGGCCCATGTAGCCCTGGGGGCGCATGTCGTACAGGGGGTAGGGTAGTCCGTCCCACCACCCGTCGCGAGATTCTTCGGGCACGGGCCAAGCGGTGCTCGCAAGGCTCATGCAGGTGCCTTGGGGATGCACCAGGGCCAGGCTGGTTACCAGCTCAGCACAGCCCGAGGCGTCGACTTCGTAGAGCGGCAATTCAGCCAGCTCGCCTCGCAGGGGCTTGCGCAACGCGTAGCGTGTGCGCCGCGCCTTGCCGGTGGACACCACGCTGCTGCCAATCTCTTGCAGCAGGCGGTGCAGGGTCGGGATGCTGACACCGAGTTGCTCGGCGACGCTGGAAGCACTGATGGGGGCGCGCCGGACCAGTACCGCAGTTAGTTGATCTCGGGCAGGTTGGTTTCTCGGGCGCATGCGCCATTATGAAATGATTCGAGAGAAGATTTCATGTGGGCACCTGCCAATGGAATCGACGGGAAATTTCTCCAGCTTGCTGATAGTGATATTCCCCGGACAGTCTCCGTCCGCCATGAGTTTGTCAAAGGGTGCACGGTGCGCTGCGCTGGCTTCGACGGGCTTGGCCCGAAGGGAGATGGGGGCAGCCGAGGCCAATGGATTGACTGAAAACCTCTCTTGTTTTGAGAAGATATAGGCCTTGTCCCATGGGCTCGCAGTCAGCGCCGATCAGGCCGTGCCTTCAAAGGCGATTACCCCTGACAACGGCGGCGCAGCAGCGTCCTTGTCTGCCAGTCGAGGGGCCATGCCCACGTCGGGCCAGGTGATGCCCAGGACTGGGTCGGACCAAAGCACGCAGCCCTCGGCCTGTGGCGCGTAGTAGTCGGTGGTCTTGTAGAGAAAGTCGGCGCTCTCGCTTGTAACAAGAAACCAATGCGCCATGCCGGGAGGCAGCCACAACTGGCGATGGTTTTCACCGCTCAACTCGACGCCCACCCACTGGCCGAAAGTTGCGCTGCCACGCCGGATGTCCACGGCCACGTCATAGGCGCTGCCTTGCGTAACCCTCACCAGCTTGCCCTGCGCGTGCGGCGGCTTTTGGTAGTGCAACCCACGCAGCACGCCCTTGGTTGATCGCGAATGGTTGTCTTGCACGAAGTTGACTTCACTGCCGAGAGCCTCAGTGAAGGTCTTCTGGTTGAAGCTCTCCATGAAGAAGCCGCGCGCGTCGCCGAACACCTTAGGTTCGAGAATCAGCACACCGTCGATGGCGGTCTTGGTCACTTTCATCAAAATACCTGGCTCTTGACAATTTGCATGAGGTATTGGCCGTAGCCGTTCTTTAACATCGGCTGCGCCAGGGCCTCAAGCTGCTCCCGGCTGATCCAGCTAGATCGGAACGCAATCTCTTCAGGGCACGCCACCTTCAGGCCTTGCCGCTTTTCCAGCGTGGCAATGAACTGCCCCGCTTCCATCAGGCTGTCGTGCGTGCCGGTATCCAGCCACGCATATCCGCGCCCCATGATTTCGACATTGAGTTGATCTCGGGTGAGGTAGTGCGCATTGACGTCGGTGATCTCCAGCTCGCCACGAGGCGAGGGCTTGATGCTGGCCGCGATGTCGCACACCTGCTCGTCGTAGAAATACAAGCCGGTCACCGCATAGTTGCTCTTGGGCGCCTTGGGCTTTTCTTCAATGCTCAGCGCGCGCTTGGTGGCGTCGAAGGCCACCACGCCGTAGCGCTCAGGGTCGTGCACGTGGTAGGCGAAAACGGTGGCACCCGTGCTACGGTTGGCGGCCGAATGGAGCAAGCCCTGCAGGTCGTGCCCGTAGAAGATGTTGTCGCCCAACACCAGCGCACTGGGTTGGCCGTTGACGAACTGCTTGCCCAGGATGAAAGCCTGCGACAGGCCATCTGGGCTGGGCTGTACGCAATAGCTGATGTTGACACCCCATTTGGCACCGTCGCCCAGCAGCGCCTCGAAGCGCGGTGTGTCTTGGGGGGTGCTGATGAGCAGGATGTCGCGTATGCCAGCGAGCATCAGAGTGGCCAAGGGGTAGTACACCATCGGCTTGTCGTAGACCGGCAGCAATTGCTTGCTCACGGCAAGTGTCGCCGGATGCAATCGCGTTCCTGACCCTCCGGCAAGGATGATTCCCTTTCTTGTCATGGTGCCTCTCCTTCCCAGGGCGCTTTAGCGCTCGAGTATTTCAGTCAGCATTCGATCAACGCCAATTCGCCAATCGGGCAGCGTGACGTTGAATGTGTTCCGCAACTTTGATGTATTGAGCCGCGAGTTACCAGGCCGCTTTGCGGGACTTGGAAACGAACTCGTCGGTACGGCTTCGATCGCAGCAGGCTGCACCTTGATGGCCAAGCCAGCCCTTCGGGCGAATTCGATCACATGAGTCGCATAGCCATGCCAAGTGGTTTCTCCTGCTGGTGCGGCGTGATAAGTCCCACTTACCTCACTCCGCGACAGTGCTGTACGAAGCACTATCCCCGTCAAGTCGGCGAGCAAATCCGCGCCCGCTGGCGCGCCGAACTGATCGTTGATGACGGTGAGGCGTTCGCGTTCTTGCGCCAATCTCAACATGGTCTTGGCAAAGTTGCCGCCGCGCGCCCCGTAGACCCAACTCGTGCGGAAAATGATGTGCTTGCACCCGCTTTCGCGAATTGCCTGCTCGCCTTCGAATTTGGTGCGACCGTAGACACTCAAAGGGCCGGTGGGTGAATCTTCGGTCCAGGGGGCAGTGCCGCTGCCGTCGAACACGTAGTCCGTGCTGTAGTGCATCAGCCACGCGCCCGATGCTGCTGCCGCCCGTGCGATCACGCCTGGGGTGGTGGCGTTCAACGTGCGTGCAAAGTCGGGCTCGCTCTCGGCCTTGTCGACAGCCGTATGGGCTGCGGCATTGACGATGATGTCTGGGCGGACTGATTGAATCGTCCGCGCGATTTCTTCGGGTTGGCTGAAATCGCCGGACAGATCCTTACTCTCGGAGCCGACCGCAACGAGTTCTCCGAGTGGAAGTAGTGCTCGCTGCAGCTCCCAACCGACCTGACCGCCCTTGCCGAAAAGCAGAATCTTCAAACGCCAGGCCCTCGGGATTCATGGCCGTACTGCGTCTGAATCCACTGGCGATAGGCCCCAGACCTGACACCTGCGATCCACTCATCGTTCTCAAGATACCAACGAACCGTCTTCTCGATACCACTGGCAAATGTCTCGGTCGGCTGCCAGCCGATCTCGCGTTCGATCTTGCTCGGGTCGATGGCATACCGCCTGTCATGACCAGGGCGGTCCGTCACATAAGTAATGAGATCTTCGTACTTGCCCGTCGCGCGCGGACGCAGTGCGTCCAGCTTGCGGCAAATGGTCGTCACGACGTCGATGTTTCGAATCTCGTTCTTGCCGCCAACGTTGTACGTTTCTCCCGGTCGACCGCGCTCGAGAACCTGGCGAATCGCTTCGCAGTGATCGCGCACATAGAGCCAATCTCGTATATTCTTTCCGTCACCATAAACGGGCAATGGTTTTCCGTCCAATGCATTCAGAATCATCAGCGGGATGAGCTTTTCCGGAAAGTGATACGGACCGTAGTTGTTGCTGCAATTCGTTGTCAGAGTTGGAATGCCATACGTGTGGTGATAGGCACGAACGAGGTGGTCGCTCCCGGCCTTGGTGGCCGAATAGGGGCTGTTGGGTGAATAGGGTGTCGTCTCGGTGAAGGCGGGGTCCGTGTCGCTCAGCGAACCGTAGACCTCGTCGGTGGAGACGTGTAGCAAGCGAAATGAATCTCTCTTTTCACCGGACAGTTCGGTCCAGTACGCCCGCACTTCTTCAAGCAGGCCGAATGTTCCAACCAGATTGGTTTGGACGAATTCTCCAGGGCCATGAATAGAGCGATCAACATGACTTTCGGCCGCGAAATGGAGCAGGGCACGTGGCGCGTGCTCATTCAGCAATCTTGCGACAAGAGCTCGGTCTCCTATGTCGCCTTGCACCAGCTCGCAGTGACCGGGTTTCAGGAATGCGGCGATCGTCGCTGCGTTCCCGGCATAGGTGAGCTTGTCCAGCACTACCACTGGTTCGCTTGAGCTTTCGAACCAGTGGTGGACGAAGTTTCCGCCGATGAAGCCCGCGGCTCCAGTGATCAACAGCATGACAAAGCCCTGGTTATTCGTATGGGGAGAGCGGGCGCGATTGTATCGACCGCCGTACGAGGCACCTAGAGCCCCCCGAATACACTAAGGACATGATCGTTTTGCTTCTCGGCTTCGCCGTATCCGCTGCAGTCACTTTCTTCATCATCCGTTCGGCCCGCACCCATTCGCATTTCTCGGCGGACCTCGACATGTCGGGGCCTCAGAAGTTCCATTCGCGTCCGGTACCTCGGGTCGGCGGATTGGGTATCGTCATTGGACTGGCTGCCGCACTCGGCATCTTCACTGTGCTCAGTTCTGGCCAGACGCTGCTCGGTGTCCAACTCATGCTTTGCGCCGTTCCGGCATTTTTTTCGGGTCTGGCCGAGGATCTCACAAAGACCCAGAGTCCGCGTCGCAGACTCTTTTTCACCGCAGTGTCAGCCGGGCTTGCGGCTTGGTTCCTCGGGGCCATCATTGACCGTACAGACATTCCCGGAATCGATTGGCTCGTGTCATTTCGTGTGTGTGCTGTCCTTGTCACTTTGTTCGCCGTGGCCGGCGTCGCCAACGCCGTGAACATCATCGATGGCTTCAATGGATTGGCGGCGATGTGCGTCGTACTCATGCTCGCAGCAACAGCCTATGTCGCATTTCAGGCTGGCGATTCTGTGATTGCGCTGTGTGCACTGTCGGGGCTGGGCGCCGTCATGGGGTTTTTCATTTGGAACTTCCCGGCGGGCTTGATTTTTCTGGGTGATGGCGGGGCATATTTCCTCGGATTCTTCGTCGCTGAGCTGAGTGTGTTGCTCGTGCATCGAAACCCCAACGTATCGCCGCTGTGTCCGCTGCTGATGTGCATCTATCCGATCTTCGAGACAGTGTTCTCGATGTACCGCCGCAAGTTCGTTCGTGGCCGCGCCATCGGGATGCCCGATGGCGTTCACCTGCACAGCCTCATCTACCGCCGCGTGATGCGTTGGGCGGTGGGTAATCGCGAGGCCAAAGTCCTGACCAAACGTAATTCGATGACTGCGCCCTACCTGTGGTTGCTGTGCATGATGTCGGTCGTGCCGGCGATGCTCTTTTGGAGCAACTCGCTGGTGCTGGGCGGCTTCATCATCATGTTTGCAATGACGTATGTCTTTCTGTACGGAAGCATTGTGAAATTAAGAGTGCCCGACTGGCTCATTGTTCGGCGCTGATTGGTGACATAAAAGGGGCTTTGCCCCGCCCGGCGATAATCGACGGATGACCGAAAAAACCCTGGCCGCGGGCGCCGGGGCGACCGCCACCGAATCGCCACAGCCCGCCCCCGCCCGTTTCGACACCCTTCCGCTTGACCCGAAGCTGCTTCGCGCCGTCGCGGAGTCGGGGTATCTGATGATGACGCCCATCCAGGCGAAAGCCATCCCAATCGTCCTGGACGGCCGTGACGTGATGGGTGCAGCCCAGACCGGCACCGGCAAGACGGCGGCGTTCTCGCTGCCTCTTTTGCAAAAAATGCTCAAACACGAGAACCCGAGCATGTCGCCGGCGCGGCATCCCGTGCGGGCCTTGGTTCTTGCGCCGACCCGCGAACTGGCCGACCAGGTCGCCAACAGCGTCAAAACCTACTCCAAGCACACCAAGCTTCGGGCCACTGTCGTCTTCGGCGGCATCGACATGAAGCCACAGACGCTCGAGCTGAAAGCTGGCGTCGAAGTGCTGATTGCCACGCCGGGGCGCCTGCTCGACCACATCGAAGCGAAGAGTGCGGTGCTCAACCAAGTCGAGTACGTCGTGCTCGACGAAGCCGACCGCATGCTGGACATCGGCTTCCTGCCCGACCTGCAGCGCATCCTGAGCTACCTGCCCAAGCAGCGCCAGACTTTGCTGTTTTCCGCCACGTTTTCGCCCGAAATCAAGCGACTCGCCGAGAGCTACCTACAGGATCCGATCCTCGTGGAAGTGGCGCGGCCGAACGCGACTGCGACCAACGTTGAGCAGCGCTTCTTCAGCGTTGCGACCGACGACAAGCGTGCTGCTGTCCTGAAACTGATCAAGGACCGCACCCTCACGCAGGCCATTGTTTTCGTCAACTCCAAGCTCGGCTGCGCTCGTCTTGCTCGTGCCTTCGAGCACGATGGCTTGCGCACCAATGCCCTGCATGGCGACAAGTCGCAGGACGAACGCTTGAAGGCCCTGGAGGCCTTTAAGCGCGGCGAAGTCGATGTGCTTGTGGCCACCGACGTCGCGGCGCGCGGCCTGGACATCGCCGATCTGCCTGCCGTCTTCAACTTCGACGTTCCTTTCAATGCAGAAGACTACGTTCACCGCATCGGCCGTACGGGCCGTGCTGGAGCGTCGGGGTTGGCTATTACGCTGGTGACGCGCGAGGACGCTCGCTTGATCGGCGACATCGAGAAACTGATCAAGAAGAAGATTGAGCTTGAGCCGCTGGAGCTGGACGACGATCGCACGCGCCGCGAACTGCGCGATCGCCCGCGTCGCGATGACGACGAGCGTCGCGACAGTCGCCCCACGCCGCGAACGAGTAGCCCGGGCTATGGGTATGCGTCACCGAAGCCCAAGATGGACCCGTTCTTCGAGCGTCCCTACGAGGCCAGCGCCACTGCCGAGCCCGCGTGGGAGACCAAGGCCTCGCAATCCGTTCCGTCGCCGCGTGGCCTCTCGCCCAACATCAAGCCCAAGCGCAAGGTCGCTGCGCTTTTCGGCGCGAAAAAGGCTGAACCTGTAGATTCAAGCCAGTAGGCCGAAGACAGCCGGTACGTCTTTCGGGATCGTGCTTGCTCCACCTCGCCAGCGGGCTACGGTGTCTGTTCGTGTCCATCCTGAAGGCAGGGTGAGTCCACAAC
Organism: Rhizobacter sp.; assembly: GCA_021153565.1. Classification (GTDB taxonomy): domain Bacteria; phylum Pseudomonadota; class Gammaproteobacteria; order Burkholderiales; family Burkholderiaceae_C; genus Albitalea. Next base: position 1,658 of record JAJKJU010000025.1, on the reverse strand, counting down.
TGATCGACAGCCGCGTGCTCGGGGCGAGGGTGCCGAGCAGTGCCTCGAGCAATGCCTCGTTGCGATAAGGCGTCTCGATGACCAGCTGTGTCTGGCCATGCCGCCGCGACAGGGCTTCGAGTTCGCGAATGCGGGCTCCGCGCTCGGTGGCTTCAACGGGTAGATAGCCCACGAAGGCGAAACTCTGCCCATTCAGTCCACTGGCCGACAGGGCGAGCATCAGTGAACTCGGTCCTGACAGCGGCACGACTTTGATGCCGCGCCGGTGGGCCGCTTCGACCAACGCCGCGCCTGGATCGGCCACCGCAGGAAGGCCCGCCTCGGAGATCAGCCCCATGTCGACGCCTTGAAGGGGAGGGGTGAGGAGGGCGTCGAGGTTCGGCGCAGGGGCGGCATGCTTTGCGCCTTTTTGTGGGCGGGGTAGCTCCACGATTTGCACCGACTGAAGATTTTGAGTCAATGGCACGACAGCATCCACCCGCTTGAGAAAGGCGCGCGTTGTCTTGGCGTTCTCCGCCACCCAATGAGTCAGGCGTGCGGCAGTTCGAATCACGCCCAGCGGAAGATCGTCCGACAGCGGTGGGGGTGTGCCCGCCACGACGCCGAAATCGAGCGTATTGGGGACGAGGAAGAGGGTGCCGGTCATGGGGCGAGCGGATCCAGCCCGGCTTCGCGCAGCAAGTGGCAGGTCCTGATCAGCGGGAGGCCCACGAGCGCTGTGGGGTCATCGGATTCGATCGAATCCAGCAGTGCGATCCCCAGGGTCTCGGATTTCGCGCTGCCTGCGCAGTCGTAGGGTTCTTCAATTCGCAGGTAGTGCTCGATTTCCGCGTCGCTCAGGTGTCGAAATCGAACAGTGACCGGTACAAGCGCAGAGGACTCGAAACCTGTATCTGCTCGGACGACGGCAATTGCAGTCTGGAACACGACACTCCGCCCGCTCATCGAGCGAAGCTGTTCGGTGGCACGTTCATGAGTTCCAGGCTTTCCAACTGGAGCTCCATCGAGATCGGCCACCTGATCCGAGCCGATGATGATCGACCGAGGTGCTCGTGATGCAACATTTCGCGCCTTGGCGAGTGCCAGGCGAAGAGCGAGATCCCCAGGCTTCTCGCCGGGAATCGGCGTTTCGTCCACCTGTGGAGCGTCCACGCTGAACGGCAGCCGCAATCTTTCGAGAAGCTCCCTGCGATAACGCGATGTCGATCCTAGAACAAGGGCGGGCGGCGAGATGATCATGCCGAGATTCTCCCATCGGTCGAATGCCTGACGGGCGGCGGCGCCCTGTCGGCCTGAGAGGCTGAGAGGCTGAGAGGCTGAGAGTATTTCGATCATGCCCGCTCATCACGCCAAAAGACCCCCCTGCTCGTCATCTCGTCGTGGGTGCGATTCAAACTGATGTGAAGTCATCAACACCCGTTCGCCCTGAGGTATCGAAGGGCTTGTGGAGCGTCGGGATGGGGCTTCGATACGCCGCTGGCGTACCCTGCCCTGAGGTATCGAAGGGTCAGCCTGAACGAAAATCGGTGTCCGCAACCTGAAGCGTAGACATCAGTTTGAATCGCACCCGCTCGTCGTTGCAATGCTCGCCATAGCGCGAGCTAAGGCAGAGCTAAGGCAGAGCTAAGGCAGAGCTAAGGCAGAGCTAAGGCAGAGCT
>JAJKJU010000024.1 GCA_021153565.1 Rhizobacter sp. | reverse complement strand
TGCTTCTTAGCGCGTCGCTGTTAACTTGTTGTTATCAGCGAAGAAAGCGATTTTGACATTTTTTCTAAAACCCTGTCAAGTACTCGGCTTTCTTGGTCTTCGTTGTTTGCTTGAATCTTTCGATTCGTCGGGCTGCGCCTTTTAAACGTTGCCCGCTGCAATCAGCGAAGACCGCGACTATAGCACCCTTTTTTAAAATCCGAATGTGCCCTAGTTCGTAGCGAGCAACCTCATAACGCCAAGCGGAAGGCCTGAGGGGGAGGGTCGCCGATCTGCTTGAACGTGAAGCCCTTTGCAAGCAAGTGCGCGGCTCGGCACACAACATGATCCATGTCCAACATGCCGCACAACATCGACGCCCCACCCTTCTGAACACAGCACCCTCCAATGCCGAACGCCGCCAGCTTCAATACTGGCGGCGTTCTGTTCATGCACCTAATGGCCATCGTTGACGTGAACACGACTGCATCGCTCAACGAACCCACGTCGACGATCGTCGTCTTGATGGCCCGGCCGACCATCACCGAGCTCGATCATTGATCCATCGAATTGGCTGATCACACTTGCCAACGGGACGACCTGCGCGCTGGCTAATCCTATGACCTCGCCCTCCGCCAGTTCGTGGTCTCCGATTCTGTTGTTTTCGGCGCCCGCAAGCCGGGCGAAGCTGGTTCGAGGGCGTGATCCGCGACCACCTCGACATCGGTCGGCCCGATCAGGTGACGCGGACCTTCGACCGACGAGTCAGCGTGCGAACCCCAGGCTCGTTCCGAACGAGGGTCATCACCCAGGGGGCGAACCGATCCTGAACTGCTACTACAAGTCTTCCCGGATCAAGCAGTACTTCAAGGAGGGCCGAGCTCTCCGTCCGAGACGGTGAGCTGCGATACGCATAACTTCGGCGTCGGCAGACGCGTGTGCGGAGGCCAAAGCGCAAGACGCGATGCCCGCCCCCGACGTGGGGACGTTCGCGCACGTGACCCAACCTTCGAGCAGTGAAGGCGGTCGCTACGCGCCAGCGCTGAGGTTCGACGACTCGCGCGTGATGGCGGTGCTGGCGGCGCTCGTCGGCTTCTGCCACGTAGTTGACGGATTTACCAACGGCCAGCTGGTCCAGCGCGTTGCTGCACTGCTCGACGCACCATACACGACCCGGCAAGCCCTGCGCCGCCTCAAACGCAAGGGCTTGATCCGCAGGCTTGAATCGGGCGAACCGTGGCCGTGCTCTTCACAAAGAGCTACGCTCGCGTCCTGCCCCACGGCTTGGCGATCCTTGACCCACGACTTTGCGATGACATCCGACGCCGCAGTCCGCTGACCACAGCATGGCAGGCGTTCCAGCGAGCCCTCAACGAATTAGTCGATCGAAGCCTCGTCGCAGCTTGACCAAAACTTGACATGATCGTGAACATCCAGGGCGCCTAGCCAGGCTAGGCTGGCTAGGCCGACCTGGTAGTCGTGGACGTCAGGCCTTGCGGACCTCCCGCGCGCCGGGTCGTCGCCGGCCCTCGGTGGGCGTCATTGGGCGGGCCGTGAGGTCGCCGGCGCCGCTAGCCTGCTCCAGCCATTGGAGCGTATCGATGTGGGACATGAAGGCATCAAGGTACTCCGGCGACACGTCGCGCATCGCCTGCAGCGCGCAGTTCACCAGGTGCGAGGAGTTCAGCGGGCCGGCCATTGCGGGAACCTGGGCTAGGGCCTGGCGTAGACGGTGTTCGGCCCGCAGGCGCGACCAAGTGCCCTTGAACACCACAACGGCCTTCAGCGGTGGTGGCGGTGCCACGCGCGACAGCGGCCCTGTTATCGACGCGTCTGTCTGGCGAGCCATACCCGGCCGAGGCTGCGTACTCAATACGGACGAAACCGGCGAGCGGCCGAGTCGGTCGACCAGATCAGACAGCCCGGCCAGCGCACATCGGCGCACGGCTGGCTCGTCCAGTGCTTGGTCGGCCTGATTGGTTGGCTTCGCCGCGGCATGTTCGTTCCGCAGCTCCTCGACACGTCGCATCAGCAGCCGACGCACCTCGCCCTGCTGGGCCGCTGCGCGGCGTGCCAGAGCCTCGATGACGCCGACTCCCACCGGGTCGACCGACTTCGCGCCCGGCGCGCCCCAAACCTCGACCGCGGCGAGTGGGTCGCGTCCGGCCTTTCCGGCCGCGTCGGCGCTCATACTGGCTTCGGCCGCGGCGTTGGCGCCATCTCGACACGCCGGTTGAGCGCGCGGCCGGCTGCGTCGGCATTCGAGGCCACTGGCTGTTGGGCCCCGAACGCGGCGGCGAACACCGCCGGCGAGGGAACTCCATCCTCGATCAGCGCGCGTGTCACGGTGAGTGCACGCTGGGCCGAGAGTTCCCAGTTGTCCGCGAATTTCGCGCGGCCACCATCGCGCACCTGCCGGTCGTCGGTGAATCCGCTGACCATCAGCACCTCGTCGCGCGCGGCCAGATAGGCGGCCAAAGGCCCGGCCAAGCTCTTGAGCAGCTGCCTGCCTTCCGGCTGCAGCTCTGCGGAATTGAACGCAAACAGCACGTTGCCGCTGATGCCTATGCGGCCGTTGGCCAGCGTCACGCGGCCGGTAGCCAGCGGGATGGCCAGCGCACGTTCCAGATCTGCACGGCGCTGCGCCTCAGCTTGGCGCTGTTGAACCTCAGCTTTCAGACGCTGGGCCAGGTCAAACTGCTGCCCCATCACGCACACCAGAATTAGCACGAAGGCGCCCAGGAGCCCGGCCATCAAATCGCCAAAGACTGCCCACACAGGCGTGGTCAAGTCCAGGCTGTCGTCAAGCTCGTCGTGCGTCATGCGGCGTCAGCCTCCGCCTGAGCAACGGCTGGGGCGGAGACGCCCACAGGCGTCCTGGCCAGATGCTGCAGGTCCTCGACGATCTGCCTTTGCGAGCCTAGCGTCAGGTCGATGATCTCGCGCGCCTGCGCCACGTAATAGGCCAGCTGCTCGTCGCTGCGCGCCATTGAGTGGCCGAGTGCTCCCTCGATACGCTGCAATTGCGCCATCAGCTGCTCGCTGGCCCTGCTGAACAGATGCACTGCCAAGCCGAAACCCTCGCCCAGACTCGCCACCTCGGCCGCGCCGAGCGTCACCTGCGCGGCCACCGACTGCAGCGTGCGCGACTCCGCCTCGACGGTCTCGGCGAAACGAGCACCTACCCGATCCAGCACGTCTGTGGTGGCGTGCACCAGCGTGTCGATCGCAGTCCGCTGTTCGCTGCTGGCGTGGTTCACCGCGTCGAGCAAGCCGCCCAGCGTGGCCATCATGCGGTTGCGCTCGTCGAGCGCCGCGCTGTCGCGCACCAAGCTGTCGCTGAGCGCACGGCGCAGTTCGCCGATGACCTCGGCCGCTGCGCGTGGGGCCTCCGATGCCGCCTGCACCAGCCGCTCGATCTCGCCGATTGTGGCGCGCGTGTGGGCTTCGGCTTGCGCGGTAATGGCATGTGCGGTGTGCTCCAGCGTCGTGCAGATCTGCCGCTGGCGCTCGGCCATCGCCGTGCCCTCTTGCTGGGCGTGGTGCTGTAGCGTGGTGGTCATCGTGACCAGACCGTCGTGCACGGCAGTCATCCGTTTGTGCTCGCGCGCGGCGGCAGCAGCATCCCATGCAGCGTGTGCCGCGGCCACGTCGCGCAACAGTGCGGCAGCGTGCTGTTCGAAGCCCGCCACAGTAGCCGACCAAGCTTCGCGGGTGTGCTGCGTGAGCGCCTCGTTGCCTTCCCTTTGCTGGGCCAGCGCTTGGCCCCATGACTCGGCCCACAGGTCAGCGCTACGGTCCATCCGCGCGGCCATTCCATCCAGCAGAGCGGCGGAGCGCTGCTCGAAGGTCTGCACGAAGCGGTCCATGCCGACGCGCAGGACCTGCGTTACGGCTTCGTTGTGTCGCTGCTGGTCGGCCAGGCCCGCCTGCCAGCGCTCGGCCAACGTGGTGGTCGTGGTGTCTAAGCGCGCGGCCACGCCGTCGATCTGGTGCTGCACCGCGGCCGTCAGCGTATCGCGCAGATTGCTGGCTTCGCGCGCCAGGCCAGCCATCGTCGCCTGCACCGCGGGTTCGATGACAGCTGCGGCCAGCCGTGCGCTTTCGGTCAAGCTGACCTTCAAGGACCGGTCCACAGAATTGGCCAGTCCCGTGTAAGCGCGCTGTGCTTCCCCCTGGAACTGCGCCTGGCTTGCCAAAAGGCGGTCTTGCAAGGTGTCGCCCTGGCGCTCCATTTGCACCACCAAGCTCTGCAACTGGGTCACAAGCGCGGGCATCACTTCGGTCTGCACCTGCAAAAGGCGCAGCGATTCCTCGCGCTGGTGCGCGCGCGAGAAGCTCCTCAGAGTGGTGCTGATGCACGCATCAAGCTGCTGAGCCGTGCGCTGACGTTCGCGCCGCGCCAGAGCCGACATAAGCCCCAGCATCGCTGAAGCCGCCACACCCGCAACCGAGGTGCCGAAGGCCAGACCCAGGCCCTTGACCGGCGCTGCCAACGACGCGCGGATGGCCTCCACGTCGGTGGCGTTCTCCAGCGCGAGGCCAGTGCCCTTGAGCGTGATCACCATGCCCAGGAAGGTACCCAACATGCCCAGCAGCACCAGGAAGCCGGCCAGGTAGGGCGTGAGTGCCGGGCCCGGCAGCGCGACGCGCTCGCCTTCAACGCGCAGCCGAACGGCGTTTTGCAGGCTGGGATGCAGAGGGGCGAGCCACACACTCAGACTGGGCGGAGATTCGTTCGCCGTGGCCAGCACTTGCGCCAGGCCTGTGGTGGCCTGCTGGAAGCGGTGAAGTTCCAGCGAGCCCATCAAAAAAAATGTTCCGATGAGCAGCACCAGCGCCAGCGCCACCGGGTTGCCAGGGATGTAGCCCGTTCCCACCCAGGCAACGGCAAGAAGACCTACCGCAAAGGCGGCGTGATGGAGTGATCGGTTCATGTCGGTTGATGTGTGCGAAGCGTGTCAAGCAGGCCCTGGACGGGCAGCATCCGATGTGCCAGTTCGGCCCGGAGCACGCGGTCCATGTCTTCGCGGAAGACCTCCAGCCAGCGGGTGTCGTCACCCGCGGCTCGTTGCATCCGCTCGAAGTGCGCCTGCAGTCGCAGCGGCACGAGGCCCAGCAGGCTCCGTTCGAACGCGGCGAGAGTCTGGTCCATCACGGCATCGATGGCGGCCAGCCGAGCCAGTGCGGGCGAGCGCCGCGAAAGCGCGTCCCGCAGCCGCTGCCGCAGTGCACCGATGGAATCCTGCATCGCCTTCTGCTGGGCGATGCAGTGGCGTTGGAGCGGGCCGAAGTCGGTCGGGCTCGATGCGGTCTCTCGGGGGCCGGCGACGATAGACGCCTCCAAAGCCACCCGCACCCGCTGGAAGTCCGCCTCTTCGCCGTCAAAGCCACAGGACCGGACGGGGGCTAACGCTGACGGTGCTGCGTTCAGCACCGAGGAAAGCGCGATGGCATCCGTCCAGCTGAGCCAGTGGCCCAGGCGCTCGGCGAAGGCCATGCGGGAAGCGGCTGGTGGTGCGTCCGCGATGCGCGCCAAGAGGCTGATGAGCTCCGAACCGGCGACGCCCGGGCTGGGTGACCCGTGCAGCATAAAAGCCAGTCGAAGGATCGGTTAAAGGACGCGAAGTTTACTACCCGCGCAGCGGCGGTCTCCGCGACGCCCCGCCAGGCGCGTGGCGAACTGGATTCGCCGCCAAAACCCGAGGTAACGATTCCTCGGGCTCGTTCCTCCAGACGCAGAAGGCGATGAATGCGCTCACGCCAATATGTGCAGCAGTCGCGAGCTGCACGCGAGTCCACGCCGGTGATTTGATTCGACGATGGCAAGCGCGAGAGCGCCGACGGCGACGATGAGCAGCGCCATTTGCCATTTCGACCACGTCGACCTTTCGCCGTGTCGCTACTCTGACTCGTTCAACAACCCCGCACCGCGCCACAGAGAGAGGGCGCCAATCGGTTGATTGATGAAGAAGGCCCATGGCCAGCCGACACCGACCGAGCCGAGACTGAAGCCCACGGCTGCCGCAAAGCCGGGCACCGCATCCCATCAGGTCGGGCAGCTCACCCTTGGCTTGCGGAGGATCTGATCGAGTGGGCCATCAAGGATCTGCACACTGCCGGCTCGACTTTGCCCCGATAGACCATCACGTTCTCGTGACCTTCGCAGGCACGGGCATCCTGCCACTGACGGTTGCGGCCGCGTTCGATGTCGGACTTGAGGTGGCAAGCCGCGAAATCTGCGTCCGGCAGCTCGTGCAACTGTCGGGCATGCACTTGTCGATGCGTATGCAGATGCAGCCATATTGGCCGCGGCATCGTCTTATTGCGCAGCGGCGCAGGCTGCAGCTTGATCTCGAACAGCTTGCAAGGCTCGCTCTTGAGCGCGCTCGGCGGTCCCGCGGGCGCCAGCTGGCCGGCACGGTGCAGCTGCTGGATGTGCTGTTGCGTTGGGAACGAGTAGGTCTTCATGTGCTCGATGGCAGCCTCGGCCATGCCTTCCTTGAGCGAGCGAGCAATCCCATTGACCTGCGCCAATAGATTTTTGAGCTGGCCCGTCAGTTCATGCACGTCGTTCAATTGTGGGCCCAGCTGCTTGCGCAATTGTGGGTTGCTCAGCTCGGTAACGCAGGCTTCCATCTCACCGGCTTTCGCCTCCAGAATCTTGATCGTCTCTTTCACCAGATAGTTGGCGTTCTCCGGCGATCGCTCGCGCCGTGCCCGCGCCACCTCCCGCTCGTGCGCGGACAGGTCGAATTCCAACAATCGAGCAAGCCACTGCACCGGCGGCTCAGCCGACAGGGACGATGAAGCGCTCGCCACGCTCGGTGCCGCGTCAACGAGCAGCTTGGTACCCAGCGCCGAGCGTCCAAGCACTTGGGTCGGGACACTGCCGGTCGACGAAGACGAAGACGAAGACGAAGACGAAGGCGCAGGCGCAGCGGAGACACGTGCTTGCAACGCTCCAGAAGCAGCGTCAGCAACCGCCGCTCTCCCCTTGACTGGCTGCGGCACGACTTCACCGGGCGGCGTCTGCGCGTGGACATCGATGGTGCGCCTAATGTCGTTCGCGGTCACCCAAACGGACTCGAAGATCTTGTTCATCAGATCCACCAGTTCGCCCGGCACCTCGGTCCCCACGGGTACCTCGTGCAGTCGGTCACCAGCGCGTTCCACACCCGAGGCGAATTCCTGGAGCCGGTCCACGATGCCCTCGAGCACTTCGAGGGTCGCCTCGTCCAGGTTGCTGGCCTGCATCGTGGATCTGAAGGCCGGGATGATGTCCTCGGGCAGCGTATTCAGCAGATCCACTGTGGCGTCCAGCGATTCTTTCATCGGGCCGCCGCCTGCGGCACGTCCCTTGATTTTGACGATCGCAAACTGCGCCAAGGACTGCACCATCATGAAGTGCGACAACGCGATGTGGAAAGTATGCTGTCGCATGATGGCTGCATCCGACTCACGACTCTGCGGAGTTACCCCCGCTACATGAGCAGGGCTCTGGAGCATGGACAGCACTTGCTCCCGGCGCGCAGCGAAGTCATTCCATAGCTGCACCGTCGCCTTGGTGGGCTTGTCCAGCTTTGCAAAGAGTTTGTCCAGGTTCATCCGATTGCTTTCTTGTCTCTGTGCATTAGCCTCGATCAAGCCGTTGAGTATGTTCCGCAGCTTGTCCGTTTCAGCATCCAGGGCGTCAGCACTCGGATAGAGCTGCTCGGTAAGCTTCTTGTCCGTGGAAATCACAAGGTCGCAAATCTCACGGACCTTGCTGTCTGCAAGGAGCCGAATAGCCGCGCGCCTCGGCAGGCTTGCATAGAGCTTGAATATGGCCTGAGCTGCGTTGATGATGCCCGCGAACGTCTCGCGCGAGACTCCCCACAGCTTGACGACTTCTCTCAAGGAGTCGAGCTCGTTCAGCCGAGCGCTTATTGTCCGCTTGGCCGACGCAGCGGCGGCCTTGCTCGCCTCGACGGGCTCTCGTCGCTGGGCAGCGACTTGCGACGAGGACGGCAGCCCTCGACGTGGGGTCATTGCACCGCCCGCCTGCTCTGCCGGCCGATCATGCAGCGTCAACGCCTGCAACTCGCCCGACACCTCCGTGGGGCGCTGTGCCGGGACGCGAGTTCCGGGATCGGCTTGCGCAGTGCTCAGGGGCGGGGACGAAGCGGCTCGTGCCTCGGAAGGCGTTTGGGAAATGTTCTTCATGGAGTGCTATATGGCGTTGCAGGCTCTCATCCTGCGCTTGTCCGCCTCATGTGCGGGATTCAATGCGAACCGATTCACAGAAATACGAATCCGGCTCGCTTCGCGGGCTCACAAGGTCATCAAAGACCTGCACAATGCCGGCTCAACCTTGCCCCGATAGATCATCACGTTCTCGTGACCTTCCCGGGCACGGGCGTTTTGCCATTGGCGGTTGCGCCCGCGTTCGACGTCGGACTTGACGTGGCAAGCCACGAAATCCGCGTCTTCTAGCTCGTGCAACTGCCGCGCATGCACCTCCTGCTGCGTATGCAGATGCAGCCACATCGGACTCGGCATCGTCGCATTGCGCAGCGGCGCAGGCTGCAGCTTGATCTCGAACAGCCTGCACGGCTCGCTCTTGAGCGGGGTCGGCTGCCCCACGGGCGCCAGCTGGCCTGCCTGGCACAACTGCTCGATGTGCGCCTGCGTCGGAAACGCGTAGGTCTTCATGTGCTCGATGGCGGCCTCGGCCATGCCTTCCTTGAACGACCGGGCCTCGCCCTTGACCTGGGCCAATAGAGTTCTCAGCTGCCCGATCTGTTGATGCACCTCGTTCATCTGCGCGCCGCCCAGCTGCTTGCGAAATTGTGGTTTGCTCACCTCGGAAAGGCAGGTTTGCATCTCATCGGCCTTCGCCTCCAACAGCTTGATCGTCTCGGCCACGAGATGGCCGGTGTTCTCCGGCGAATACTCCGATCGTGCCCGCGACACCTGCCTCTGATGCGCAGGAAGATCAAACTCCAGCATGCGCGCCAGCCTTTGCAGCAGCGGCTCGGCTGGCGCCACAGAAGACGAACTCGCCACCACCGGTGTCGCATCGACGAGCAGCTTGGTGCCCAGTGCCGATCGACCCACCACCTTGGATGGCTCGGCGGCAGCCCTTGCTTTGGCCTTGGCCTTGGCCTTGGCGTTGCCCTTCCCCTTGCCCTTCCCCCTTCCTGCGGGCGCGCGGGAACCCTCAGCGGCATTCGGCGCCGAACGTTGCGGGCCCGCCGACGGCGTGGCCTCGTCGCGCGACTCGACATGCGCCAGCAGCGTTCGCCTCACGTCGTCCGCGGTCACCCACACCCTCTCCATTAACTTGTCCAGCAGGCGCACGGGATCATCCGACGCATTGGTTTCGGCGCCAAGCGCGCGCAACCGAGCCGTGGCGCGGTCCACCCCCGAAGCGAACTCCTGGAGCCGGCCGATAACCCCGTCAAGCACCGTCCGGGTCGAGTCGTCCATGCGATACGTGTTCATCACCACCGGGGTAGTGGTTTTGAAGGCCGGGTCGATGTCGTCGCGAAATGTGACCAGCTCCGCTATCGCATCGCGGAAAGCATGCCTCACTGGATCGTCGGATTGCCGCGTAAGAGACCGGGAGGCCACGAAGAAGAGCACGAACTCCACGGCCACCTGGAGCGCCAAGGATCGCGTCATCGTGACTTGGCCCATCTTCATGCGCAGGCCGCCGGCTTCCTTCTCGCGCTCCTTCGGTGAACTACCCAGAACATGGGTGACGCTGATCATCATGGAGAGCACTTTGTCCGCTCGCCCGGCCCGCTGGTCATGGAACTGCAACTTCGCCTCGTTGAACCTGTTCACCTCCGCATACAGCCCGCTCAAGTCGATCTGCTCGCCGCTTCCTCTTTGCTTATTGGCGTCGACCAGGTTGTCCAGCAGCTTGTCTATCTTTTCACTTTTTGCTGTCAGCTCATCAAAGGCCGGTTTGTTCAGCTCGTTAATTTTGTTATCCGCCGCCATCGCATGGTCGCGTATATGGAGCACCCGGCTGTCCGGCAGCGCGCGAACAGCAACCTGCCTCGGCAGACTCGCGTAGTAGTCGAATACCGCCTTGCTTGCGTCGATGCGGTCTTCGAGACCCTCGGGCGAACCGTGCTTAAGCATCAGCTCAAAGTCAGCGAGGGGCTCCAGCAACCGATCCATTTCGCGTTTCGCTTGCGGAACCGAGACTTCGATCGCCGCGGCCGGCTGCGGCCGCTCGGCAGCGCCTTGCGGTGAAAGCGGCAGATTGGAGCGGGGCGCAATCGCGGCGTCGGGCGCTCCGGCAGGCCGTGATTGCAGAGTCAGCCCTTGCAATTCGCTCGAGAGCGCGGGACGCCGGTGCGGAACGCCGGATGTTTCGGGTTCGGCTCGCGTCGCAAGCGGGGGTGGCGACGCCGGCGCAGCGGACGTGTTGGGAATATTGACCATGGAGCGTAGAAGCGGAATTTGCAGTCGCCATGGTGCTCGGCTCGGACGCATGCGTCCTCTCAAATGCGAAGCCAAATGCGCGCAACCGAATCTGCTGCGCAGATTCAAGCAACGCCGGATTTTTGCCAAGCCGTCTCGGCAATCACTTCGCTGAGCGGCTTCACGCGGCCAGTCGAAACCTCCGCGTCACATTCCAGTCGGCAACCGCGGCGCCGGTGGCAAGGCCGGCAACGACAAGGGCGTCTCTCTTTCTGCTGCTTCATAGACTTCGCCAAGGCCGGCATGGTAGGCGGACAGAGGCGATTCGATGCTGGCGGCAAAGCGCCGATGAGCATGTGCAGCAGCCGCGTACTGGCCCCTGGCGAACTTGAACCTGGCATCAAGGGCCATACCCGCAGGGTGTTCCTGCAGCCAAGGGCCCAAGTCGCGAAGGAACCAGTTGGCCTCGTCGAGGTTGCCGGCCTCGACGGCAAGCCATGCGCCGTTCAATCCTGCGTAGGCACGCCAAAGCCCTCTTGGCGCGGTCTCGACAACCGCCAAGAGATCCGCATGAGCACGCGTATGGTCGCCGCGTGAATGGGCTCCGATGGCGCGGCATACGCTCAGCCCTGCCTGAAGGTCAGGGTCCGCGCGGAATTCCGGGAGCTTGTGTGCCTCTTCGCTGGCCTCGGTCGCTTCGTCCAAGCGCTCGGCGAGCACCAGCGACATGACGAGCCAAGGCGACAGCTCATGCATGTACAGCCAATTCCGATGCTCGCGACAGATCGCCATGGCCTCACGCATGCACGTCAAGGCATCATCGTGCGCACCTTCGGATGCGGCGTGATGGGCGTGCGCCCGCAGGACCTCCGCACGCACCATGGGCATCCGCATGTCGACATCCTGTGCAATGGTGAGGACGCGAGCCGACTGAGCAGGCGCTCGAAGTTCTCGGTACACCCAGCACAGCGCCTCGGTGACGTAGGCAAGATGCACTGTGTCTTCCAAGGTCTGCGCGGCGGCAAGCGCAGCCTCACCATGCTCGACCGCCTCCTTCATCAGGCCGAGATCGAAGCAGGGGTAGATGAGGTTCAACGAGGCGGTGGTCAGCATCTGATTGAGCCGGTACTCCTTGCTCAACTGGACAGTCTTGCAACCAAGCTGCACGCCGCGCACCGGATCGCCCTGTTTGGTGGCGGCGAGCGCCGAGTAGTGCAGCGCGCGCAAGGCATCCACGCGATTTGCCGTGGACTCGATGCTTTGGTCCCCATCACCGATGAGTTCGTGAAAGCGTACGAAGTCGCGTTCAAGTATGGCGATCTTCGACATCTTGATGCGTGCGGACCAGTGCTCGTCGGGCAGTCCATGCAAGTCGGCCAGGCGCATCGCTTCCGCGAGATGCCATTTGCCCGGCGAGAACTGGTGGAGCGTCATACATCCGTGACCTATCGCCTGATGGACGGCAATTGCGAGTCGGTCATTGCCTGTCTCCTCGGCAAGCGCCAGCAGTTCTTTGCCCAGCGGTGCCGCGCTGTCATCGCCATGGCAGGCCAAAGCTCGCAACAAGTCGAGTCTCGCGCCGGTGTTCAGCGGTTCGATGTCGAGGACCATCCTGAACAGATTGATGGCAGTCTTCCAGTTCTGCTGAGCCGACGCCTGCAGTGCGCGCGCAATCGCGTGATTGACGAACACGTCCTTTGACTCATAGGCAACCGACACCGTGCCGCCGTCTGCCGCGAACAGCTCTTCTTCGAGGGCAGATGCGAGGCGTTCGCCAAGTTGGGTGAGCTCCTTGCCCATCAGACGCTTGAGCGTGGGCTGCGATGACGTCCAGTAGTCCAGCCAGTACTCGTCACCAGTACGACCTATGGCGGCATGCACCACATGGCTCACGCCCAGGAGCTGCCGCAAGGCGTCCCAGTCTTGCGGTGTCGCGTGCGAAGGAAGCGATCTCAGGGCGGGAAGCAAGGACGGAATTGACGGCATGCGCACGCGGACATCCGTGCTCAATGCCTCGGCCACCATGGACATCAGTCCCAATTCGATCCAGTCGAGATCCGGCAGCCCCGTGCGGTTTTCAAAAGGCAACAACGCCAGAAAGTACGGGTCAGGAGGCTCTGGCGCCGCCGACTCCTGCAAGATGCCGATGAAGCGATAGCCCGCGCCGTGGACAGTCTTGATGAGCCGTGACTCTTGACCGTCGTCGCCGATCGCTTGCCGCGCCTTCATGACGGCCCGCGGGACCACGCTGGACGACACGAATTCGCTGGGCCACAGCTTCGTCAGCAACTCGTCCTTGGACACTACACGATGCCGTTGCTCAATCAGATAGATCAGCGCATCGAAGGGCTTGGGCTCGAGCACTTGCCGCACCCCGTCACGGACAATTTCACGCGAGTTGATGCACACCTCGCAGCGATCGAACCGAATTTTTGTGTGTTCCATGCGCGTTTCGGCCCCGTGCTTACGCCCTGTTTTTGATGAATGCAAAGCCCAGATCGCCAACACTCAAAACGAAGTAATGGCTAGCATCATCATTTATGATTCTATCGGGTGAACAAACAATCAGTTATTGATGGTGCATCGACTAATGCACAGCAACCAGCGTCGTGCAACAAACGCAGGACGGTGCCAGACGGCGACAGCTCGGCCATTGGTGCCAGAGAAGCCGCGTAGACTTGGCCACAATTCCTCAATGGCGTGGCGAATGAAGCCGATTGCTGACACTGAATCCCCACCGCAAACCATCCTCACCGTAGACGACCAGCCCGCGAACTTGCGGGTTCTGATCGACTGCCTGGAGCGCAAAGGCCTTCACGTGCTCGTGGCGCTCAGTGGTGAAGAAGCCCTCGAACGGGCCAATTTCGTACTTCCCGACCTCATCTTGCTGGACGTGCATATGCCCGGCCTCGACGGCTTCGCCACCTGCCGACAGCTCAAGACCAATCCATTGACGCAGCGCATTCCAGTGATCTTCATGACAGGAGCGACCGAGACTCGCGACAAGCTCGCAGGCTTTGCGGCCGGCGGCGTCGACTATGTAACCAAGCCGATCAGCGAACCAGAGGTGCTGGCCCGCATCGATACGCACTTGTCCGTGAGCGCATTGCGGCGCCAGCTCGAAATCAAGAATGCACAACTGGAACGTTCGAACGTCGAACTGAAGCAATTGGCCATCGAACGTGCCGTTCGCGCCTGAGCGGAGGGCGAATCGGCCGGACTGCGCAAACTCCTCGAAGAGCGCGACCAGATGCTGGCCGAACGCGAGGACATGCTACAGCTGCTCGCCCACGAAGTGCGACAGCCCTTGAACAACGCATCGGCCGCATTGCAGAGCGCCTCGTCGGCGATCGCGGCGTCCGGCGGCGACGGCAGCCCCGACATCCGCAAGCCGCTCGTGCGTGCGGTGAACGTGCTGGACCACGTGATCGGCACACTCAACAACGCGCTCGCTGCCGCGACAATGCTTACCTCTGGTGCGACCGAGACCATCGCCGACACCGACCTCGACGCGCTCGTCGGTCTCGTGGTTCACGACATGGCGGTTGAAGAACGCGGGCGAATCATGACCGAATCGCTGACTGCCATGCGCACGGTTCAGGTTCAACCGGTACTGATGCGACTGGCACTCTCCAATTTGCTCGCCAATGCACTGGCCTACTCGCCTCCCAACTCCGTCGTGCGACTGTCAATCAAGGATTCGGACGAACTTCCCGCCATGGCTTTCGAGATCTCGGACAACGGCAACGGGATTGCGCCTGAGCTGCTACCCAAGGTGTTCGACAAGGGCACGCGGGGCCGGGATGCACATTCGAAGGCGGGCGCGGGCCTGGGCCTCTACATCGTCAGAAAGGTGGTCGAGTTGCACAAGGGGACGATCGAAATCATTCCGAATTCGCCGCGGGGCAGCATTGCCCGCATGACGATTCCCCAGGGCGTCGAGGTCTGAGCCGATGCTTCCTTCCACCATGGCAGTGATCGATGATGACCGAGAGTTCGGCGAATACCTCGCCCAGTACCTCGAACAGCGCCAGGTGAGCGTGCGGGTCTTCTGCGACAGCGACGAATTCCTAACTTCGGCCGGCGCGTACGAGTACGACTTCTACGTGGTAGACCTCATGCTACCGGGCGTAGACGGCATCGATCTCATTCGGCTCGTGCGCCGCAAGGGACCCGCCGGGATTGTGGTGGTGTCCGGGCGCGTCGGTGCCGACGTGTTCGACTCGGTTCTGCGCGCTGGTGCAGACATGTACCTGATGAAACCCGTGCGCTTCGAGCAGGTCACGCTCGCCATCGAGGCGGTACAGCGCCGCGTCGACGGCAGCCGCGCCCAGGCCGCGGTTTGGCGACTGGACCGGGCCGCCCGCAAACTCATGGCTCCCGACGGCGCGCGCATCGAGTTGAGCGAGAACGACCTTGCGGTGGTGGAGTGTTTTGCCGCCGCCGATGGCGCGACCGTGACGCGCGCGACCCTGTGCGAGCGGCTGGGGCGCGACCCAGAGGGTGAAGCGGACAACCTGCTGCACGCCGCCATTTACCGGCTGCGCCGGCGCATCGAGCGGGCGACTAGCTCTACCGTGCCATTGCACTCTGAGCAGAAAGTCGGCTACACGTTCCGCGGCAAGTTGACCACGGTCTAAGTTTTCTCCCGCTTCTCCCACAAACAAATGCGACGGGCTTCCTACGCCTAGCCGCTATCGCTCAGGTGGGCAGCTGAGCCCCATTCAATGATGGGGGCTCAGCTGCGTTCGGAATTGCCGGCTCGCGACCAGTGCGGCACGCCCTCCATTGCTGGTCGGCTTCCAAAAAAATGGAGACGCTGACTTCCTCGATGCTCATCTTGCGAAGCGAATCCAGGTCCGAGTCGATGTTGATCAGTCCGCGGTCCATCAGGGCCAGCGTCAGGCGCGACTGCAACGCGACGATTTCCGCCGGCGGTTGTGCGCCGGCCAACGCGGCGAGTTGCCGGTGCGCGCCAGAAAGCAAGGCCGGCGGCAACCGATCGAAGCTCGGCGGACGCTGACGACTGAGGAGTCGCTCGAGCACGGTGAGGTGATGTAGGACAGCACGCGCTGCGGCATGTCGATTCAGCAGGTCGGAGAGCTGACCTTTCAACTTGCTGACATCAGATGGGCCTGAAAGATCTAACGCAGCCGGTACACGGCGGACGGTTATGGGCTTTTCGAGCACGATCTGCCAATCGAAGCCCTTGCGGCGCAAATAGATGGGACGCATCAAGAAGCGTTTCAGCCTAAGGCTGATGCCAAAGGAGCGTGTGCTCGATCCCATGTCAGCCAAACGAGTAATGTGAGGGGACGGATGCGGGAGTCTGCTCGATCCACGGTGCCGGCACGAGCGGATCGATCCACTTGCTGTCCGGCACGTCCGCCAATAGCGCGGCACCCGTCGCGAATTGCTGCCGGACTCCCTGGTTGTCACGCCAACATATCAGCCCACGCTTCGTCGCCGGCACGGACACTAGGAATTGGTGGCTGACGTCGTGCGTGCATTCAGCTCGTTCCAAGCTTCGAATTTCGGCCGAACGCAGGCCGAAATGCCGACTGATACACGCCGCCAGCCGCGCTGTGCGGGCGCTGTGCAGTTCAAATTCTTCCATGCCTGGCACCCATGACTACTGCAATGGAGGGATCGTGGAGGGGCCGGAGCCAGATTGCATGATGCATTGTTGACGGTTTCATGAGGATCGACGACGTTGCCGTCAGGCCACCCGTCACAGAAGAACCTGCACACCGATCGCTGGGTAGGCCATGGATGCCGTCCCAAACGTACCGAGAACCCAAGCGACACTCGCGACTTCTATCCGGTTCTTGTTCATCGGCTCGCAGCTTCGCTCCACGCCTCCTTCCCACACTCGGTCGCCCTCATGCAGTTGCGCTTCGCTTCGTTCGTCGTGATCAACTTACGGCGGGACTTGCACCCACAAGAGTGCGCCCATGCTGG
>JAJKJU010000023.1 GCA_021153565.1 Rhizobacter sp. | reverse complement strand
GGCGGTCACGCCGTGCCGTCAGTGCAGACCCGGGTGCCGCGTCCGCCAGGCTAAAGACTCTCTGCACTGCACTATGGCGAGCATTTGCAACGACGAGCAGGGGGCTTTTGGCGTGATGAGCGGGCATGTCCGAAAAACTCTCAGCCTCTGAGTCGCGACATACACTTCGCGTCTTGCGCGCCCTCCCGCTTCACAAGCGCCCGGGCTCCAATCACTCACAAGTCTCGGAGGAATCCGTCCATGACCAACACCTTTTCCCGACGCCGCCACCTCCTCGCCGTGGCCCTTCTCTCGGGCCTCGCGCTCATCGCCTGTAGCAAGAAAGAAGCCCCCACCGCCGCACCTGCTGCCTCGGCACCCGCGACCGCATCACGGGTCTACGCAGTCGGCACCGATGCCGCCTACGCTCCCTTCGAATCGCAGAACGAAAAGGGCGAGATCGTCGGCTTCGACATCGACGTCGTGCGTGCCGCCGCGTCCAAGGCCGGCATTGAGGTCAAGTTCGTGAACACACCGTGGGAAGGCATCTTCAATGCGCTGAACCAGGGGGACCGCGACATCCTCGTGTCGGCCATCACCATCACGGATGCACGCAAGCAGACGATGGACTTCTCGTCGCCATACTTCGATGCAGTGCAGCTCATTGCCGTGAAAACCGACTCCAAGGTCGCGAAGTTCGACGACCTGAAGACGCTGAAGGTCGGTGTGCAGACGGGGACCACGGGCGATGAAGCCGTGAGCAAGCTCCAAGGCAAGAACAGCCCGAACATCAAGCGCTTCGAATCCACGCCCCTCGCGTTGAAGGAGCTCGAATCCGGCGGCATCGATGCCGTGGTGGCAGACAACGGCGTGGTCATCAACTACGTCGCCAACAACGTGGGCAGCAAGTTCAAGACCGTGAGCGACAACAGCTTCGCGCCCGAGCAATACGGGCTGGCGGTGAAGAAAGGCAACACCGAACTCCTCGCCAAGCTCAACCAGGGCCTGGCCGGCATCAAGGCCGACGGCACTTACGACACGCTCTTCAAGAAGTACTTCGGCACCTCCGCGGGCGCCGTCGGTGTGAAAGCTGCACCCGCAGCATCGGCCGGCATCAAATAGCGTCCGCGCGGCGGCGGCATGTTGGATCTTCGCTGGGACATCCTGGCCGGATACGGCCCGCTGTTCGTCCAAGGCTTGTGGATGACGGTGCAGCTCACCGTCATCGCCATCGTGATGGGCCTTTTGCTCGGCGTGCTGCTCGGGCTCATCAGCAGCTCGGCCGACGCACCCAAGCCGACGTCCGCCGTGTCGAAGTGGAGCTGGAAGTTTCTGCGCGGCATCACGCTGGGCTATGTCACCTTCTTTCGGGGCACGCCGCTGTTCGTGCAGATACTGCTGGTGCACTTTGCATTGATGCCCACGCTCATCCATCCCGAGGGCGGGTTCCTCTTGAGCGGCGACGCGGCGCGCGAGTTCAGGCAGAACCACGGCGCCTTCTTTTCGGGCGCTCTCGCCTTGACTCTCAATGCCGGCGCGTACATCTCGGAGATTCTTCGGGCGGGTATCCAGAGCATCCACCTTGGGCAGACGCAGGCCGCCTACAGCATCGGACTCACGCATCGGCAGGCCATGCGCTACGTGGTGTTGCCGCAGGCCTTTCGGCGCATGGTGCCGGCGCTCGTGAACGAGGGCGTGACGCTGGTGAAGGACTCGTCGCTGGTGTCGGCCATCGGCCTGGCCGAATTGGCGCTTGCTGCTCGCACGGTGGCTGGTGCGTACTCCCGCTACTGGGAGCCGTATCTGCTCATCTCGGCCATCTACCTCGTGCTGACCCTCATGCTGTCGGCGCTCGCCAAGCGCCTCGAGGCACCGGCGCATCTGCGCGGCCGCTGAGAGGCTGAGAGGCTGAGAGTATTTCGAGCGTGTCCGAGCAGCAAAAAAGTCTCAGCCTCTGAGTTCCCTCTCAGTCTCCCATCACGATGCCCTCGCGCCGCGGGTCGGCGCCGCCGAACCATCCCGGCTGGCCGTCCTTGACGACGCGCTGGATGCCCTGAAGACCGCTCGTCTGCGTGATGAGGCGGACCTCGTGGCCGCGCGCCTTCAGCGCGTCCACCAGCGCGGGCGATGCACGGCCGTCTTCGAGTTCGGTGGGCCCGTTCCGCGAGCCGAAGTTGGGCAGCGAGATCGCCTGCTGCACGTCGAGCTTCCAGTCGAGCGTGGCGAACAGCACCTTGGCGGTGTAGTTGATGATGGCCGAACCTCCTGGCGAACCGAGGCTCATCACGAGCTGACCGGTCGCGCGATCGAACACCAGGATGGGCGACATCGACGAACGCGGCCGCTTGCCGCCTTGCACACGGTTCGCGACCGGCACGCCGTTCTCGCTCGGCACGAACGAAAAATCTGTCAATTCATTGTTGAGCATGAAGCCGCGCACCATGATCTGTGAGCCGAACACGTTCTCGATGGTCGAGGTCATCGCGATCGCATTCCCATGGCCATCGACGATGGAGATGTGCGAGGTGCACGTCAGCTCCGGACTGCGATCGTTGGCGAGACTGACGGCCGCAAGCGTCGGCGTGCCGGGTTGCGCGCGGCCCATGCTGCGCTCAGTGATGAGTTCGCTTCGCTTCCACAGATAGTCCGGCTTCAGCAACGCATCGGCGTTGCCGCCGGGCAATGGCACAAAGTCAGGGTCGGCCACGAAACGGCCGCGGTCGGCATAGGCCAGGCGCCCCGCTTCACTGATGAGGTGCACCGCCTCGGGGTTCGGCTCCAGCCCGAAACTCGCTGGCACGGGCTTCAGCGTCTCGAGGTTGCGCGCCGCCAGCATGCCCATCATCTGCCCGAGTGCGAGTGGCCCCGACGACGGCGGCGGCATGCCGCACAGCTTCCAGGCCTTGTAGTCGAAGCACAGCGGATCGCGCTGCTTGGCCCGATAGCCGGCAATGTCGGCTTCGGTCAGCAGACCGGCATTGGTCGGATGGCTGCGCACCTTCGCGACGATGTCGCGCGCCACCGAACCTTCGTAGAACGCAATGCTTCCACGCTCGGCCACGTCGCGAAGTACCGCTGCATATTCGGGGTTGCGCAACACCGTTCCAACGGACTTGGGAGATCCGTCCGGCTGCAGGAAATAGGCTGCGGCTGCCGCGTCGGCACCCAGTGTTTTTGCGGCATCGTCTTTCAGGGTCGCGTACAGGCGCGGGCTGAGCTGAAAACCTCTCTCCGCCAGAAGAATGGCTGGTTGGAACAAGGCCTTCCACGGCAATTTGCCGTGCTGCTGGTGCGCGAGTTCGAGCGCACGCAAGGTTCCCGGCGTGCCCACAGAACGGCCGCCGACAACGCCTTCCATGAAGTCCATGGGCTTGCCATCTTTCATGAACAGCTCGGGCGTGGCCGCCGCAGGCGCCGTCTCGCGACCATCGAAGGTTTTCACCGTCTTGCCATCGAAGTGCACAAGGAACAAGCCACCGCCAATACCCGACGATTGCGGTTCGACGAGGCCCAGCACCATTTGCACCGCAATGGCGGCATCGATCGCGGTGCCGCCGGCTTTGAGCACCTGGTAGCCCGCGTCGGTGGCAAGCGGATTGGCTGCGGCCACCATGAACTTGCTCGCCGACCAGCCAGGCTTTTCGGTGTAGCCGCTGGCCGCCTCGGGCGCACGCTGGGCGTGGTCGGGAACGCGGTAGTCGAGCGGGCCGGAGGGAGCTGCGCATGCGCCAAGCAGCGCGGTGGCGATGGCGATCAGGAGGTGGTGGCGCCTTGTTGTCATGGTGTCTTTCTTGTTGGGATTCGATTGGAACGCGTGGGCTGCTTGGACAAGAGCACGGCCCTGCTCCGCCCACCCTACGAGGCCGGCTTCTCTGCAAGCGGCGGCGGGGTGATCATGTGCATCACACGCTGCGGATACGGGATCTCGATCCCTTCTGCGTTCAGCACATCGAGGATCGCGAGGTTCACCTCGGACTTGACGGCGCCCTGGCCGTTCTCAGGGTCGGCGATCCAGAAGTGCAGATTGAGGTCCATGCCATCGGGACCGAAGACTGCCAATTGCGCGGACGGCGCCGGGTCGTCGATCACCCGCGACACGCGCCGTGCAGCGGCTTCGAGCTTGGGTTGGAGTGACCGGACGTCGGTGCCGTAGGCTACCTGCACGGTGCTCGTGAGAAGCACGCGCGGATCGGCGAGGGAAGAGTTCTCGACTCGCTGTGTGATGAGGATTTCATTCGGCACGATGGCTTCGCGACCACCCAGTGATCGAATGACGGTATAGCGCGTGCGGATGTCGGTGATCCGGCCTTCGAAGTTGTCGACCTTCACCATGTCGCCGATGCGCAGGCTTCGCTCCGCGAGGATCACGAAGCCGCTCACGTAGTTGGCAGCGATCTTCTGCAGGCCGAAGCCCAGACCCACGCCGAGCGCGCCGCCGAGCACGCTGAGCGCGGTCAGGTCGATGCCCGCGGCCGACATCGCGAAGATCAGCCCGAGGAAGAGGAGCGCGGCACGAACCAGATTGGCGCCGATCTTTCGCAGCGACAGATTGGTCGCGCCCGCGCCCTTGATGAGCTGCGACTCCACGGCTGCAGAGATCCACAAGGCGAGTACCAGCACGACGATGGCCGCGAGCGAACCTTCGACCACGTTGCGCAAAGAAATGCGCGAACTCCCGAGCTTCCAGGCGATGCCGTCGAGTCCTTCCATCACCACCGGCAGCACGCCGGTCACCCACAGCACCACGCCGATCCATGCAAGCCAGGACACTGTGCGTTCGATGGAACGTATGGCATGGGAGGCCGGGAAAGCGGCCGTCAGTACGCGCACCGTCAGGCGGATGACAACCAGCGACACGAAGACCGGAATCGCGAGCGTGAACACCGCGATGGGCACGCCAAGAACCGGCAGCAGCCCTCGTGCAACAAAGGCGAGGACAAGGGTGAGGATCGGGAAGAGGACACCGTCGACGATGCGTCGCCCGAAAACGATGGAGGCGGGCTTGCTCTGCGTCCCGCGCAACAGCCGGACCACGCCCCAGGCCACGATAAGACAAGCAGCGACAAGCGCCAGTTCGGTCAGCGCCGTCGGCTTGAGCAGCGAGTCAGCAAGGTCGCGAAGTTCGATGCTGGTGAGGGGTCTGGACATTGCGTATTGATTATTCGGTAGGGTGAGCAAAGCGAAGGTCCGTTCAAGACATGTCTCGGGAGAGCGTTCCCAGTTCGTCAGACAACACACGCCAACGGACTCTGGAACAGTTAGCTCGGGCCAAATCCTAAATGGTCAGTCCACGCCAGCCAACACTCGCAAGTGCGCCGCGACGCTGCGAGCCAAAGCCCCGAGTGCATATCCGCCTTCAAGACACGACACCATCCGCCCTTGTGCATGCCGGTCCGCCACGAACTTGATGCGCCGGGTCATCCATTCGTAGTCCGCCTCGATCAGTCCGAGTTGCCCGAGATCGTCTTCCCGATGTGCATCGAAGCCCGCCGAAAAGAAGATCATCTCCGGTCGAAACTCTTCCAGCCGCGGCATCCACATCGCCTCTATCATCTCGCGCACTTCGCCGCCCTTGGTGTAGGGCGGGATCGGCAGGTTGACCATGTTGGTACCCTTGGGCACGGTGCCGCTGTAGGGGTACAGCGGGTGCTGGAAGATGCTGACCATCAGCACTCGCTCGTCGCCCGCGATGATGTCCTCGGTCCCGTTGCCGTGGTGCACGTCGAAGTCGACGATGGCCACGCGCTTCAGGCCGCGCACGTCCAGCGCATGGCGTGCGGCGATTGCCACGTTGTTGAAGAAGCAGAAACCCATGGCCTGGTCGCGCGTGGCATGGTGGCCGGGCGGGCGGACAGCGCAGAAGGCGCTGTCGATGTGGCCGTCGATCACAGCATCAGTCGCTGCTACCGCTGCGCCGGCGGCACGCAGCACGGCAGCCCACGTCTGGGGACAGGCGGTGGTGTCAGGGTCCAGCGCGACGGATCTGCCCTCGGCCTTGACGCGTTCGAGCACGTCTTTCAGCTCCGCCACGTAGCCGCTGCTGTGGGCCAAGGCGACGTCGCGCAGATCGACCGCAGGCGCCTCGCGCATGTCGAGTGCGACGTCGAGGCCGGTCGAGCGAAGGAGATCGTTGATGGCATCGAGCCGTTCGGGACATTCAGGGTGGCCCCTTCCCATCTGGTGCAAGCGGCAATCGGGGTGGGTGTAGAAGGCTGTGGACATCGTGATACGCGCCTTGAAACCGGGAATCGGAGGGTGAGCGACGACGAGAATTTCGGTTAAGGTGAGGCGCATGCCTGACCACCTTGCCACTCAACTGACCCGCCTGATAGACCAGATTAGCACGATCATCGTCGGCAAACGCCGACAGATCGAAGACTGCGTGGCCTGCCTTCTTGCAGGAGGACACCTGCTGATCGAAGACGTTCCCGGAGTCGGAAAAACCACGTTGGCCCATGCACTGGCAGTTTCTTTGGGCCTGCGGTTTTCGCGGGTGCAATTCACCGCCGACCTGATGCCCTCGGACCTCGTCGGCGTGAGCATCTACGAGCGCAGCAAGGAGTCCTTCGTCTTTCACGCGGGCCCCGTCTTTGCCCAGGTACTGCTGGCCGACGAGATCAACCGCGCCGGGCCCAAGACACAGAGCGCGCTGCTGGAAGCCATGGAAGAGCAGCAGGTCACCGTCGAGGGCGAGACCCGCGCCCTGCCCCGGCCATTTTTTGTCATCGCCACGCAAAACCCCACCGACCAGCTGGGCACCTACCCGCTGCCGGAATCGCAGCTCGACCGCTTCCTGATGTGCATCAACCTGGGCTACCCGGATCGGGCAAGCGAGCGGGCCTTGCTGTCGGGGCAGGATCGGCGTGAGGCGATCCATGGATTGCAGGCAGTGATGACACCGGAGGAATTGGTGGCCGCGCAGAAGGCGGTGCTGGCTGTCCATGCGTCGGACGGGTTGCTCGACTACCTGCAAGCTGTGATTGCCGCGACGCGGTCAGGCGCCTGGTTCATCGAAGGCCTGAGTCCGCGTGCTGGAATTGCGGTGCTGCGTGCCGCAAAGGCTCGGGCCCTTCTGGACAAGCGAGATTACGTGGCGCCTGACGATGTGCAGGCCATCCTCGCGCAGTCAGCCGCGCATCGGCTGGTGCCGGTGGCAGGGGCTGGGCGGGGGCGGGTCGAGCAGGTGCGGGCGATGGTGGAGGCCGTCGGGTTGCCTTGATGGGAGATGGTGTGATTTTTGAGAGACCCCTCACCCCAACCCTCTCCCCCCGCCGGGGGAGAGGGGGCCGCAATGCATTACTTCGAAGCGGGCCACAGCGAACTGGCCTGCATTGCGCCCTCGCCCCTTCGGGGAGACCGGGGGAGAGGGAGCCGCAATGCATTACTTCGAAGGGGCCACAGCGAGCTGGCCTGCATTGCTCCCTCGCCCCTTCGGGGAGAGGGCTGGGGTGAGGGGCCTGGGCCTCTGAGCAAACATGAACTTGTCATGCGTC
>JAJKJU010000022.1 GCA_021153565.1 Rhizobacter sp. | reverse complement strand
TGAGAGTATTTCGATCATGCCCGCTCATCACGCCAAAAGCCCCCTGCTCGTCGTTGCAAATGCTCGCCATAGCCAAGCTATGGCTGCGCTTTTCGCCTAGATCAGGCGCCTTTTGACGTGCTGCTCGGACACGTTCGAAATACTCTCAGCCTCGTAGACCACGACATCGTGACCGACGCCGTTCTTCCAATGCCCGCGCTGACCGCGCGCACAAGCCTGGCGCTTGCGCGCGCGCAGTCACGTCGCGCCGGAGGCTCGCTCATGGCGTCGTGGCAAATGCTCACGCAAGCCACGTGGCAAGCTTGGCTGCAGCGTCTGGTGATGCTCGCGCTTTTGGTCACGGCCTTCCATCATCCGAGGGCCTGGGATGCTGAACGCATGCTGGCCGCGGCGCACCAGTACGGGCCTCGCGCGCTGGCCGGCGCGAAGGCCCTGCAGGAGGTGATGCGCGGCGCGCAGGATCTCGACGACGACGGCAAGCTCGCCGCGCTCAACCAGTTCTTCAACCGCCGCATCCTGTCGCGCGAAGACATGGATGTTTGGGGCCAAGTCGACTATTGGGCGAGTCCGCTCGAGATGCTCGACAAGGGCGCAGGCGACTGCGAAGACTTCGCCATCGCCAAGTATTTCAGTCTGGTCGCGATGGGCATGCCCATCCAGAAGCTCAGGCTCGTGTATGTTCGTGCCCAGATCGGTGGGCCCGGCGGCGCGGTACAAGCCCACATGGTGCTTGCCTACTATGCAATGCCTAATGTGGAGCCATCGATTCTCGACAATCTCATCAGCGACGTTCGCCACGCCTCGCGGCGGCCCGACTTGTCGCCGGTGTTCAGCTTCAACAGCGAGGGACTGTGGCAAGGCGTTGGGTCGCAGACGGCGGGGGACCCGACGGCGCGCTTGTCGCGCTGGCGTGAGATCCTCGTGAAGGCGCGAGCCGAAGGATTCCAATGAACAAGGGGGCGACATGTCGCTGATTCGCCAGATATGGCTGCTGCTCGTGAGCGCCTTGCTGCTTGCCTTCTTCGGCAGCGTGGGCGTGGCCGTCGAATCCGCGCGTGACGCATTGCAGACCCAGTTGCGCCTGAAGAACAGTGACAACGCTGCATCGCTTGCGCTTGCGCTTTCCCAGCAGAAGGGCAATCAGCAGTTGATGGAACTGCTGATGGCGGCGCAGTTCGACACGGGTTTCTATAGTCAGATCAAGTTCACGACCACCGATGGCCGCGTGACGTTTTCGCGTGAGCAGAACCCCGTGCCTGCGCTCGCGCCGAAATGGTTCGTCTCGCTTTTGCCTATCGAGTCGGCTGCGGGCCTTGCGCAGGTGTCGGACGGGTGGCGCGCGCTCGGATCGATCCAGGTGGTGAGCCAGACCGCCTTCGCGCATGACGAGTTGTGGAAGGGAGGTCTGCGTGCGGCATTGGCTCTCGCAGCTGTGGCCGTCATCGCTGCACTGCTGGCTCGAGCCGTGGTCGAGCGCATCCGCCGCCCGCTCGACGCAGCGGTGAAGCAGGCGCAATCGCTCGTCGACGGGGAGTTCGTCACGGTGCGGCAACCGCGCGTGCCCGAGCTTGCGCGGCTGACCGAGGCCATGAACACAATGGTCGAGCGACTCAAACTCATCTTCGAGGCTCAAGCGGTGCAGGTCGAGACGCTGCGGCGCGAAGCGCATTCGGACTCGCTCACAGGCCTGTCAAATCGCAAGCATTTCATGGCGCAACTCGGCGGCTCGCTGCAAGGCGAGGACGGTCCAGTCGAAAGTGGCCTCGTGCTGCTGCGCGTGCTCGACCTCGCTGGTGCGAATCGAAGTCTCGGCCATGCCGCCACAGACCGCATGATCTCGGTGGTGGCACAGGCGCTGCAGGCCTACACGCAGCGGGTCAAGGGCTGCTACCTGGGTCGGCTCAACGGCTCCGACTTCGCCTTGTGCCTGCCGGTGGGCGGCGTAGCACTCGAGACTGCTCAAGCGGTGACGCAGGCTCTGTCGGCGACCCTGCCGGCCTTTGGACCCGGCATTGCGGTGGCCGTGGGTGCGGTCGAGATGCGCCGCGACACGCCGGTCGGGCAGGTGATGGGTGCCGCCGACGCAGCGCTGGCACGAGCCGAAAGTCGCGGCGATTTTGAGGTAGAACTCGGCAGCATCGGTGACGCTGTCGTTCGGGACACAACGACGCTTGGTGAGAACACCTGGCGCAAGAGTATCCGCGACGCATTGGCGCAGGGCCGACTCAGGCTGGGAAGCTTTCCGTTGATCGGCGCGAAAGGCGAATTGATCCATCTTGAGTGCCCGCTGCGCATTCAGCTCGATCCACAGGGGCCTTTCGAAACGGCGGCGCGCTGGCTTCCGCTCGCGCTGCGCGGCAAGCTCACGGCGGCTATCGACGAGCGCGCCGTCGAACTCGCGCTCACCGACATCGAGACGGACGGCAAATCGCGGTGCGTGAATCTGTCCAGCGCATCGCTTGTCGACAGCGCCTTTGCCGCGCGGCTGCGCGCGCGCCTGCTCGATGCGCCGCGACAGTCGCGGCACCTGTGGCTCGAGGTTCCCGAGAGTGCCGCGGTCGAACAATTCGCGCACGTGCAAGAGCTGGCGCATCAATTGCGGCCAACGGGTGCGCGGGTGGGGCTCGAGCATGCGGGAGAGAGGCTCGCACGCATCGAACGGCTCTTCGAAGCAGGCCTCGACTACGTGAAGCTCGACGCGAGCGCAGTCCAAGGCATCGCAGGGGACGAGAGCCACAGCAACTACCTCAAGAGCGTGATCGCAATGCTTCATGGGCTGTCGATGAAGGCATTCGCCGAGGGCGTAGTGGACGAGGAAGATGCGACGGTGCTGTGGCGTATTGGCGTGGATGGTGTGACCGGTCCATGGGCGAGCAGCGTGCGCAAGGACTTGCTGGGGTAGTCCTGGCTGAAATTCGGGATGGGTTTTGACCCCATGGGCGGTCCCGGCCAAGGACCTTCCGGGATGTCCTGGCTAGATCTAAGCCACCACCCGACCCGGCGACCCTCGTTGTTCCTGTGCCCCGTCAATCCAGGCGATATGCAAGAGCCTGGCCGTGCATTGCATCAAATCCTTCAGGTTGACCGGCTTGCGGAGGAAGGAATTGGCGCCCACGGCCATGGCGCTGGCTTCGACTTCGGGTGTGGCGCTGGCCGACACCACAACGATCGGAATTGCTTCAATTCGCGGTATCTTGCGCAGCTGCTGGATCACCTCGACACCGCCGATGTCGGGCATCACGATGTCCATCACGATCAAGTCGGGTAGCAGCGATTGCGCGAGAGCGATTCCATCGTGGCCGCTGGTTGCTTCGCGTACATCGAAGCCCACGGCTTCGAGGGCCGAGATCAGCACCGCGCGGTTTTCCGGCACGTCATCGACCACCAGCACGCGACGCTTGGGACCTCGGTAGCTGAGGGCCGCGGTCTCGCTGGGTGTCTCGACCCGGCTCGTCCATTCACTGGTGGCCACGTCGAGTTCGAAGGAGAACGTGTTGCCCATGCCGCGCCGACTATCGACCTGAATGTCACCGCCCATGAGGCGCACGAACTGCTGGCTGATCACCAGGCCCAGGCCGGTGCCGCCGCCGCGCTGGTGGGCATCGCCCACTTGCTCGAATGGCTGGAAGAGCCGTGCGAGCTGCTCCTCGCTCATTGCCTCGCCGGTGTCCTGCACCTCGAAGAGCATGCGCATGGGCGGCGTGAAGCGCACCTTGAGCGTGACCACGCCGCGCTCGGTGAACTTCACCGCGTTGTCCAGGAGATTCAGCAGCACCTGGCGCAACCGGCGCTCGTCGGTGCGGATCGCCTGGGGCAAATTGGGCGCGAAATCGCAGACGAACTCGAGCGACGGCTTTTGCTGCGCCTTCACGCGGATGATGTCGTCGATGACCTGGAAGAATTTCGCCACGGGAAATTCGCTGGTGACGATTTCGACCTTGCCAGCCTCAATCTTGGCGACATCGAGAATGTCGTTGATGAGCGTCAGCAGGTGCTCGCCGCTTTGACGAATGGCCGACACGCCAAGTTGTTGTCGCTCGGTGAGCGAGCGATCCCACTGCAGGATCTGCGCGAAGCCGAGGATGCCGTTGAGTGGCGTCCGCAAGTCGTGGCTCATGTTCGCGAGAAATGAACTCTTTGCCCGGCTCGCTTCTTCGGCGCGCTCTTTCGCAGCCTGTGCTTCCGAGTGCGCCTGGCGCAGCGCCTCTTCGGCCTGGCTGCGGCCGATCGCATAGCGGATGGCACGGATCAGAAGTGAACTGTCGACTTGGCCCTTGACGAGATAGTCCTGGGCCCCCGCCTGCAGCGCCTGGACGGCGACCTCCTCGTCGGTGAGGCCGCTCAACACGACCAGGGTCGGAACCGAGTGGCCCTGCGACAAAAGTCGTTGCAGAGTGTCGAGGCCCGTGCTTTCGGGCAGGCCAAGGTCGAGCAGCACCGCGTCGACCGGGTAGCGCTGCAAATGCGCGACTCCGGCGGTCAGGCTCGAAGCCCACTCGAGTTTGAGGCTGAGTCCGCGCGCTTCGCCGAGCATGAACTCGATCAGCCGTGCGTCGGCAGCGTTGTCTTCGATCAGCAAGACCCTGATGGGCTGGTCCATGTTCAGATGGCCTGTCGAGGCGGCAAAGTGACGACCGTCAGCCAGAACTGCTCGATGGCTTGGACGATGCGGGTGAACTGCTCGAAGTCGACCGGCTTGGTCACGTAGCAGTTCGCGTGGAGGTTGTAAGCGCGAACGACATCCTCTTCGGCTTGCGAGGTCGTCAGAATCACGACTGGAATCGTCTTGAGGGAAGTGTCGGCCTTCATGGCTGCCAGCACTTCACGGCCGTCCTTCTTGGGAAGGTTGAGGTCGAGCAGCATGAGGTCGGGGCGAACGGAATCTTCGTAGGGCTTGTTTCGGCGAAGGTAATCGAGCGCAGCCGCTCCGTCGCTCACGACGTTGAACTCATTCCAGATCTTCGCGCCCTTGAGTGCTTCCTGGGTCAGGCGGACGTCCCCGGGGTTGTCCTCCACCATCAGGATTTCAATGGGCCTCAGTGTCCGTTGACCGGTCATGACAACACTCCTGATCCGCGATTTTTGGATGAGCGCCGGCCACTATAGACCCGATGCCCATACCTCAACCATCACGATTTCCCCCGGACGCGCATGAGGACATTTACCCACACGAAATACTCTCAGCCTCTGCGGGGAATCGTGAATGAAAAGGTGGATCCCACCCCCACTTTCGACTGCACGGAAATTTCACCACCGTGCCGCTCCACGATCTTCTTGCAGATCGCGAGGCCGATGCCGGTGCCCGGGTATTCGCCCCGGCCGTGCAGACGCTGAAAAAGCACGAAGATTCGATCGAAGTATTCCTCGGCGATGCCGATACCGTCGTCGCTCACGCTGAGGCGCCATGCATCACCCGCAAGCTCCGCGCTGATGCGAACCGTCACTGATGCGCCGCGCTTGAACTTGATGGCGTTGGACACCAGGTTCTGGAAGAGCTGGAGCAGTTGCGACGGGTCTCCCATCAAGACCGGCAAGGGCCCGCGCGTGACGTTCGCCCCGCTTTCCGCGATGGCGACGGTGAGGTTGCCAAGCGCAATGTCGAGCACGCGGTTGCAATCTATCGGCTCGAAGGGCCGAGCCTTGGTGCCCACGCGTGAGTAAGCCAGCAAGTCGTTGATGAGGGCCTGCATCCGCTTCGCGCCGTCGACCGCGTAGCCGATGAACTCGTCGGCGTCGGCGTCAAGCTGCCCCTTGTAGCGCTGCGCCACGATTTGCAGATAGCTTGCCACCATGCGCAGTGGTTCCTGCATGTCATGTGATGCGACGTAGGCCAATTGTTCGAGTTCGGTGTTCGATCGAAGCAGGGCAGCTTCGGTCTCGCGTCTGGCGACGATCTCGGCCTGCATTTTTTCGTTCTGCTCTTCGAGCCGCTGGCGCAGGCCGTAAAGCGTGAGGTGCGTATCGATGCGCGCCAGCACCTCGGCGCCGTCGAGCGGCTTGGTGACGTAGTCGACACCGCCGACCGCGAAGCCCGTGAGCTTGTCGCTGGTGTCGGTCAGGCCGGTCATGAAGACCACTGGAATGTCGCGCGTGGCGGGCGTGGCCTTGAGCTGCCGGCAGGTTTCGAAACCGTCCAGGCCCGGCATCATCACGTCGAGCAGGATGAGGTCGGGGCGAACGAAGCGTGCGCGTTCGATGCCTTCTTCGCCCCCCTGCGCTACCACGGCCATGTAGCCCTGCCGTTCCAGGTGGCTGGTGAGCACGCCGAGATTTGCCGGCATATCGTCGACGATCAGTATGGTCTTGGCCTTGGACTCCGACGGTGTCTCGCTCACCATGGCGTGGCTTTCGAAAAGTCGCAAAACGCAGTCTATGCCGGACCGCAAGCATGTAAGCGGTTTTTGCATGTGGCACTCAAGTGCATCCGGCAGGGGCATCGTCTGACAAGCTGACGCGGCCATGGCCGGGTGTGTGTGCGCGAATCGCCCTCTAAGGTTCAAGGGTCTCCGAGGCTGAGAGTATTTCGAGCGTGTCCGAGCAGCACGTCAAAAGGCGCCTGATCCAGGCGCAAAGCGCAGCCATAGCTCGTGCTATGGCGAGCACGAGCAGCGGTCTGTTGGCGTGATGAGCGGGCATGATCGAAATACTCTCAGTCCTCTCAGGACGATCTTGACAGGCAGGTGGCCTGCCTGCCTATCACACCCATGGACCCAAGTCGCCGATGGCGACACAACGAGGAGTGAGAAATGACCCACCAAAGCATGACGATGACCGCCGTGAGCGTGTTGATCGCTGCGCTGGCCCTGGCCGGCTGCAACAAGCGCGACGACGTGAGCAGCGTTCGACCGTCCGATAACACCGCCGTCGTGGTCGGCCAGCCGTCGGCGGGCGATCAGGTTGCCAAGACTGCCGAAGACGCAAAGAACGCGACCAAGGAAGCCGCGAACGACATGAAGGACGCCACCAAGAGCGCCGCCGACCAGGCGTCGAACAAGGTGTCCGATGCCTTGATCACGACCTCGGTGAAGGCCGAACTCGCGAAGGATTCGAAGCTGAGCGCATTGGCCATCAGTGTCGACACCGATGGTGGCCGCGTGGCACTCAAGGGTACAGCGCCGGACTCGGAATCGAAAGACCGGGCCACCAAGCTCGCCGCCGGCGTGAAGGGCGTAGTGAGTGTGGACAACCAGTTGAGCGTCAAGGGCTGAGTACACAAGGAAATACAAGACTCCGTCGCGCAGGAGACTGTGCGGCGGACGTTTTCGCAGGCAAATCGTGTCCTGTCAGGACGCGCGCGATGAACGGTCTTGCACGCCTGGGTCGAGGACACTGTTGAGACATATCCATCCTCGCCCGGCAGCGATCGACGTGGAGACGACACGATGAAGCACCCGGCCAGCGCGAGTGCTGACGTCCACCGTGACCATGCGCCGACTTCATGATGCAAGTCAGCCGTTGTCTTGATATCGCCGCAACGCGTCGCGTTCATCGGGTGGCAGCGTCCGCAGCCACTGCTGCACCAGCGGATTCGTGTGCAAATTGCCGTCATCGGTGACGTAGGCGGCGAGCTGCCCGGCGTCCAGCCCAAACGCTCCTGCGGTGGTAGCTACGCTCTCGGGCTGGCGATGTTGGCGCGTTTCACGAAGACTGGACATCGCCCTGGTCAAGTCATGGGTGGGCGGCGCTGCTCGTAATGCCTCTGCAGGCTGCGATGCCACCACATCAGCGACTTCGGCAAGGAAGAGCTGGAATCTCACTTCGGAGTTGGTTTCGCTCATTGCCGGTGAGGCCGGCATGGGTGTCGCGGGCTGAGCCGGCAATGCCTGGGCAGTCTGCGAAGACACGACTTCAGCAGCCTCGGCGAGGCAGCGCTGGAACCACTCTTCGGAGTTGGCTTGGCTGTTTGCCGGGAAGGCCGGCACCGATTGCGTGTGATCAGGCCACTGGGTCGACTGCATTTCGACGCTGTGCTGGGGGTTGGAGAACGAATCCAGATCGTGGAAATCGAACTCGTCGGGATCAGGCAGATTGCTCAAGTCTAGAGAAACCGTGGGCAGGGACGGCTGCGGCGTGGCCGGCTGGACTTGCTGCACAGGTTGGCCCCTGTGGTGGCGGAGCAGCATCTTGAGGGCAGGCTTCAGGCCGTTGTGAGTTCCATTGGCACCGCCGTTCTCGCCGAGGTATTTGTCCCGCAGGCTGTGGACCTTCTGCAGATCCCCGCCGCGCTCGATTTCCAGGATGTTCTGCAGCCCAC
>JAJKJU010000021.1 GCA_021153565.1 Rhizobacter sp. | reverse complement strand
TGCAAATGCTCGCCATAGCCCGGGCTATGGCTGCGCTTTGCGCCTAGATCAGGTGCCTTTTGACGCGCTGCTCGGACACGCTCGAAAAACTCTCAGCCTCTCTGACCCGACAGGCTTCGCAGCCCGTTCAGCCCCGAGCCGTGCAAGGCTTGCAAGAATGCATCGACCGCCGCCTGCGGTTCCTTCTCGCCGACTTCCCAAACCTGCGCGAGTTGCCTCAATCCGTCGCGCGTGGTCCGTGTGAGTGTGCCGCTCAGTGGGTCATCTGCCAGGGCGCGCAAGCGATCGCAATAGAGCAATCGTGCCCGGTCGTCGGCGGCGACCAAGCTGAGCAGCAAGCGCATGGCACGGTCGAAGCTTGTCGCGCTGGGCGGTGCAGAGTCGCTCGGCTGTGCGTACCAGGCGCACAGATATTCGATGGGCCCGAAGCGACGCATGGCGTTGTCATCGATTCGTGTCACCGACGCTCCCCAGGCTGGCCGCCGGCCGCTCGGAACGCGGCCGCTGCGAAGGCCTTCGATCAGGGCCCCAGCCACCGCTCGGCGTGCGTCCGGCGTGCCGCTTTCGGAGACTGTGCATAGAACGCCCAGCAGGGCGGGGTACAACTCGTCACCCAGTGCGCTGCACAGCCGCTCGAGCAGGTCGATACGCAAGGCCGCACTGCCCAGATGCGCGCACCCATCGATCAATAGCTGCGCGGCGGCGTGCCAATCGGGGTTTGAACGCAGGGAAAGCGAAGCTTGCTGCATGACGGAACCGGCAGCGCGAGGGCAAGGGCCTAACGCGTGACTTGCGCGCCACCGCACAGCGCAACGATGAAGTCTTGCTCGATCTGGTCGACGCTTTTGTGCGGGTCATGCGTGCTCACATGCAGCACTTGCTGTCCGCCGTGCTCTGTGGACGCGCCTCCATCGAGCCAGGCAGAAGCGTTTCCGGCTGACGGCCGTACTTCGGCTCGGCTCAAGGTGGACAACGATGAGGCGGTGTAAATGCCGGGCTGGAAGGATTGAATGCTGGACATGATCGGCGGGCAAGTTCCACGCAACGATAACGGCTTGAGGCTGAAATTGTCAGCTCGGGTGCATCCGAGCTAGGGTGCACCCTGATAGGGTGTCGCGTGCCAGATGACGGCGCCTGTCCGCAGCCTGCCTCAGCCTCTCAGCCTGCGGAAAACAAGCGCGCAAGCGACGGCAGCACCGCAGCGATGCGCGTCGCGAGGGCATCGCTGAAGCCCTGAACCAATGTAGCAAGCAAGAGCATCCATATCGCGATCGATGCGAGGCCCTTCATCGACATCGACACCGAATTGACGTTGAGTTGCGGCGCGTAACGGTTGATGAGCCCGAGTGACAGGTCCACGGCGAACATGACCACGAGTGCCGGTGAAGCGATGAGAAACGCCAGCGTCATCAAGTCGGCAAGGTGATGCTCGAATACCGGCACCGCGCCTATTTTCGGCACCACGTTCATCTGAGCGATGGGCCACGCCTGGAAGCTCTCGATGACCACGCCCACGAAAAGCAACATGCCACCGCCGAACATGAACAGGAATCCTGCGAATCGGCCAAGCAGTGCGCCGGAGACCGACACCTGCTGGCCTGACATCGGATCGGTCAACTGCGTGTTGCTGGTGCTGACCTTGGTGTCGACGATCTGCCCCGCGGCTTCGAAGGCCCACAGGAAGGCGGCCAGACCGAATCCGAGTGCCAAGCCGATCATGGCTTCCTTGCCGAAGAGCACGATCCATTGCGAGGTGGTGAATGTGTCGATGGCGACGGTGGGCTGCAACGCGAGCGTGAGCACGCCCATGGACAGGAAGATCGCGTTGCGAACCAGCGCCGGCACCGTGTCAGGAGAAAACACGGGGAGCAGCAAGAACGCAACAGCGATGCGTGTGGTCGAGAGTCCCAGCAATAGCGCGAGATCGCCCAGTGAGTGAATCGTGCCAAGCGAATCCATCAGCGCTTCACCATGCCGGCAAAGCCGGTCATGACGCGATCGGTGTATTGCAGCAGGGTGCCGCCGAGCAGGCTGGCCGTGAGGAATATCGTCAACACGATGGCGAAGAATTTCGCCGCATATTGAAGTGTCTGTTCCTGGATCTGCGTGGCCGCCTGAATGAACGCGATCACCAGGCCCACGATCGCCGCCACGATCACTGGCGGGGCGGACAGAACAAGTACCAGCCACAGCGCCTGGTAAGTCAGTTGCAATGCGTCGCCTTGCATGGCGTCGGCCTCCTCAGTAGTAAGACAGCACAAGCCCGTGCGACAACTTCACCCAGCCGTCGACGAGAACGAAGAGAAGCAGCTTGAAGGGCAGGGACACCGTGGTCGGTGTGAGCATCTGCATGCCCATGGCCATCAGAATGTTCGACACCACCAGGTCAACGACCAGAAATGGCAGGAAGATCAGAAACCCGATCTGAAACGCCGTCGACAATTCGCTCACCGTGAACGACGGAAGTACCACGATGAAGTCACGCTCGTTCAGTTGCACGGCCTTGTCCGCGGCAAGCGACTTCTGCGCCGTGCGAAGAAAGAAACTCCGCTCGCGTGGATGCGAATGCTTGATCAGGAACTCGCGCAAAGGCTCCTTGGCCGAATCGGCCGCCGAGAGCAGCGATTTGGTGCTGGTCCCAAGAGCCTCGATGCTGCCGATCTTGTCGCCCATCTGCTGTCCCACGGGATACATCACATAGACCGTGAGCACGATGGCCATGCCGTTCAACACCACGTTGGGCGGAACCTGCTGCAAGCCCAGCGCATTGCGCAACAAGCTGAGCACGACGACGATTTTGGTGAATGACGTGACCATCACCGCGACGAAGGGCGCGAGCGCCAGGACAACGACGGTGACGAGGGCGGAGGACGGTGAGAATTGTGTGAGGTCCATGGAGGGCTCAGGTAACGACGAGCAGGGGTCTTTTGGCGTGATGAGCGTGCATGAGCGAAATGCTCTCAGCCTCTCAGGCGGGTTGCGCTTCGGAAATGGAGCTTGTGGTCGCCTGCGTGGCGGCGTTGCCGTGTGGCCCGGCGAGCCACAGGCCCGTCCCTTGCAGGGCGGGAATCAGCGTGCCGCGCGCCAGCGCCGTCTCGCGCCTGGGCGCGATGAGGACTGCGCAAGCCTCGGCCTCGTCGATCGTCAAGCAGGACGTAGGTCCACCTGAGCCGTGTTCGATGCCGAAGCATTGCTGGACGCCCACGCACAGTGGGGTGGCGAGCATCACGCGCCAGTCGTTCCGGTGGTCTTCGACGATCGCAACGGCAGCGCCTGCAATCTGCAACGGCGAGCCGGGTCCGGCCCACACCGCCGGCATCTCGATGCCGAGTCGGCGCTCGACCAGCCGGACTTTCCAGGGCGAATCGAAGGAGCCGGGCAGAAGCAGGACGCCGCCGATGTTCCATGCGTTGCGCGGAAGTGGCGTCTTGGCAAAGCGCGCCAATTCGAGTTCGAAGACGAGATCGTTCCATTCGACACCGTCCAGCGCCGCCGGCCAGCCGCGGGATTCCCGAATCAAGTCAATGGGCAGGCGCAAACGGGTGCCCACCGGTGCGAGCGCCGAATCGCACACGGTGGCGTCGAGTTCATTCGCACCGTGTTGGACTGCTTCAGACGGAGCCGGGTCAATGTCGACGTCGAGCCAGCCTTCCAGTTCGGCGAGCAAAGGTTCTGCCATTGCCAGCGCCAGCGCAGCGCCTACGGCGTCGTTGCATGCATCGTGAACAGGCAGCGCCAGTTGCAATCGGCCCAGCGGCGTCTTTGCCTCGAAGCAGAGCAAGTCGGGAATGCGATGCGCACTCATAACGCTCGTCCTGCGAAATTAATCTTGGTCAAGTGCGACAGCGACTGGGCGCAGAGCTTTTCCATCATCCGGCAGCGGTGCAACTCGACCGTTCGATAGCTGATGCCCAGCAACTGGCCGATGACCTTGTTGGCCTTGTCCTCCACGACAAGGTCGAACACCTGGCGTTCGCGTGGCGTCAGCCTGTCCAGGCGCTGCTGCCATTCGACCGCAGCCTCGTCGACCTGGGGCTCGGGCGCTGCGCCTGGCCCGAGCGTGAGGCCGGACGCCGGGCGTGCAGCGAAAGCCCGATCCAGCGCCTGCTCGAGCGCCTCATCCGCAAAGGGCTTCTCCAGAAAGCTCACTGCGCCCTTTTGCATCGCGTGCACCGCGAGCGCCACGTCACCATGACCGGTCATGTAGATGATGGGCAGGTCTACCCCGTGCTCTTGCAACTTGTCATGCAAATCGAGCCCGCTCATGCCGGGCATGCGCACGTCGAGAAGCAGGCATGCGGGGCCAGCGGGTGGTTGCGCCTGCAGGGCGTCGAGGGCGGCAACCGGATCGGCGAAATCCACCACGTCGTAGCCTGCGCTTGCAAGCCACCATTGGGCGGAGCTTCGGAACTCGGCGTTGTCATCGACGATGAAGATCGTGCGAGCGTTCATGGTGTCCTTGTGGAGCGTTAAGCGTTATTTGTTGATGCGGCTTCGCAAGCCAAGGGCAGTGCGACATGAAAGGTGCAGCCGCGCGCGGTGTCGGCTTCCGTGTCGTCGCCGTTCGCGCTGAACCACAGGCGGCCCTGGTGCAGTTCGACGAATGACCGGCAGATGTTCAAACCAATGCCCATGCCATTCGGCTTCGTCGACTGGAAGGGGACGAAGAGACGCTGGTGAGCGTCTTGCGGAAGACCGCAGCCGTTGTCACGCAAGGCGAGCACGGCCTCGCGTCTGTCAGGTTCCACCGACAGGCGAAGCGACAAGTTGCGTGCAAGCGGTGCGTCGCTGTTTGGCGCGTTCTCGCGCATGGCCTCAAGCGCATTGCGCAGCAGGTTCACGAACAACTGCTGAAGCATGACCTCGTCGCCCATCACGGGGCAGGGCATTGGCGTCAGATCAATGTCGACGGACACCCCGTCACGCAGGATTTCCCAGTCGAGCAAGGCCAGCGATTCGCGCACGACGTTCGCGAGGTCCAAGGGCTCGCGACGCGGCTGACGCGAATGGGTGTACTCGCGAATGCGGGCAATGATGCGCGCCGCGAACAGCGATTGATCGAGCGCGAGTTGAACCCCCTGGAGAGCGGCAGGTGACGAGGCAGCGTCGGCGTGTGCGGCATTCTTCCGTTCGAGACGCGTGCGAATTCCCCTCAGCACATTCGTGACGGTGCCGATGGGTTGATTCAACTCATGTGCCAGCGTCGAAGCCATCTCGCCGACGGACAGGGCGCGCGAGGTGAACAAGAGCTTCTCGCGGTCTTCGAGGTGCCGTCGAGTTGCGCGTTCGCGTTCCATGGTGTGGCCGTCCCCGTCGAGCAGACGCAGCGCTGCGACGCCGGGGGCCACTGCTGTCGCTTGAACTTCGATGCCACCGGCCGCGCTGCACCACTGAATGACGCGGGTTGTGACATCGCCTCGCGATGCGTGGGCACGGCCGAGCTTGCCCAGGGCGATCTGAACGCCGGGCAGGTGCTGTTCCAAAGAAGCCAGCGTGTCCTCGGCCGCTACACAACAATGCGCCTGAAACGCGGGGCTGCACCAGCGCAGCGTTCGGTGCGTCAGGTCAACGAGTGCGACGCCGCGATCGAAGGCGTCGAGCGCGAGGGTGGCGTCGCCGGAGTCGACGGCAGTCTTGTCGAGGCTGGTCTTGGGCGCAGGCCCTGCAGAGTTGAGTAACCCGGTGTCGTTGACGACGAAGGCGGTGTTCATGGCGTTCTCATGAAGCGTGAATGAATTCGTTCGGGGCATGGCTTTGTTGTTGTGATCGCGATGCACAAAGGCCGCGAGGGCATAGCAAAGCAAGCACGCTCCACTGAGAGCCGAGAGCCTGCTGAAACCGATGCTGGTCGGCGATGTCGAGGCATGCGTTGACGGTGTCGAGCAAGCTGGGCGGTGCGGACCCAAGTCGCAGCACCAGTGCACACGCGTCTTTGGGCATGGGCGAGGGGTGGCGCGACTGCAATCGGCCGGGGCCCGCGATGCCGGCTTCACGGTGCAGCCGCCACGCGGTCCATTCGGATCGGGCGCCATGGCCCTGCCACCAACGAGCGGCAAATGAACGGGCATCGCCGCCCACCTTGGCGGCGTCTGCTCCATGCGGCGACAAGAGATGCATGCGCGCAGTGGCATGGCGTCGTGCCTGGGCTTCGCTCGGAACGATCAAGATCACCCGGCGCTGAATGTCGAGTTCTCGCAGCGCGGCGTGTTGCTCGCCGTCAACGAGCCATTGCCGCAAGGTGGTGTAGTCGGGGTCGTTGGCGAACACAAGGGCGTCTGCGTCTTGAGCATCGTCGTCGGTCGACTCGCGTTGGGCGGCATCGTCCGCAGCACTGTCGTCTGGCATGTATTCGACCTCGTCATGCCATGCGTCCTCCCCGGTGTCGTCGTCGACCCCGGCAGACGAGTTCGGCAGATGCGTGGCTCTTTGCAATTCGGCAGCCTGCGTGTGCAGCGGGGAAGTGGGCGTGGGCAAGACCTGGCTGTCGAGCGGCCGTGATGCCGCAGCCGTGTCGACATCGGCGTGCACGTTCAAGGCTCGCACCTGGCGTTCAGTCGCGTTGCTGGTGCCTTGTGTCTGCGCTGCCAATGCCGCAAGCGTTGCGCGGCCGTCGGTGATGGGGGGGGTGTCCGGCAGCATGCTCGCAGACGTGGACGAAGCATCGGCGCGAACGACATCCGTGCCCATGCTGCTTGCGCTGACTGCCGTGTCTCGGCCCATGTTCCCGAGATCAGCAGAGTGCGGCGCGGGGGTCGGCTCGGCGGGCGCAGCCGAATCCCCGCTCAGCAGCGCACGCACCGCGTCGAGTGTCACGCTGACTGTTCCGTCGATGGCCTGGATGGCGTCCATGGTGGTCTCAGCCTCTCAGGTGGCTGGTTTCGTCTTCGCTTGAGTCGGGCTGCTTGACATGCAGGCAGCCCAGCGCAGTGCCGCGCATGACGAGGCGGGTGCGCAGGCGGGCGACGCTTGCGCCGAGTGGGCCGCGGATGCACGTGGTGGTGACTGCCACATCCACGCAGCCGCTTGGGGTGCGTTCAAGTTCGATGCGTTGCAATGGAACGCCGGCGTCGGCGAACTCGAGTTGCAATCGATGCGTGGCGTTGCCAGCGACGAGCGGGACTGCCGTCTGCCGCAGGAGCGCCGCGTCTTGCGTTCGCAGCCCGGATGCAATCCGGGAATCGGCCTTGGCCGAAGGCACATCTCCCGATTGCATTCGGGCTACGAAATGCTGGGGCTGCGGGAGTGGCCCCGGCAAGGCCATCGCGGCCTCCAACGCCGCTTCGTCGTCGGACGCCTCTTCGTCTGCGGCACGCCGCAACGCGCCCTCGAAATCCGTCCGCTGCCTCTCCTGCACCGCATGGCCCACGCGGGGCACATCGTGATGCCTGGCTGCCGCGGCGTCGTTGGATTTCCGCGTGCCTGTCTGCGCATTGAACTCACGCGCGGGCTGGATCGAACGATTCGAATCTGCAGGCGACACGCTCATGGCGTTCCCTCCAACATCACCGATCTCGGTGACACGTCGACTTCCCTTTCGGCGCGCTCCTCTGCCGCAAGTGTTGCGTCACGCCGCGTGGTCTCATGGAGCTTCTCCACCGCGTCGCAGCGCGCCACGGCCTTCTGCCACGCGGCATGCGCCTCATCGAAGGCGCTTTGCGCTTGCGTCAGCACTTCCTCGTCATCGATGAGCGCGTACTCGGCGCGCTCGAGTGCATCGTCGAGAACCTCGCGGCGCGCACTGGCGAACGGAGCGAGCAAGGCCATGGCCGGCGCGATCGCGACCACACTCTCGCCGAGTGCATTGCGCTCGACCCGAAGCCGCTGCACCTGGGCTTCACGCTCGAGAACGGCTTGCTGCGCCGCATCCCGCTTGGCCCGAGCAGTCTCGCGTTCGATGCGCGCTGCCTCTGCTCGAAGCTTGCGCAAGCGCAGCAGCTGCGCGACTTCCAGGATGAGCGCCTTGCTTGAAGTCGCGCTCATGCAAGCACCTCCTGCAGGCGATGCAGCATGTCTTCGAAGGCGGAGGCTTCGTCCGGCGGCTGCTTCAACAGCGACTCAATCGCCGGCCAGCGCTCGATGGCGTCATCGGCCAGGAGGTCGCTGCCGCTGCGGTATTCCCCCACCTGAAGCAGAAAGCGGATTTCCTTGTGCTTGGCCATCAGTGCACGCAGCCGCAATGCCGCCTGGGCGTGGGCCGGCTGTGTCACTTGACTGAACACGCGGCTCGCGCTCGCCAGCACGTCGATGGCGGGGTAGTGGCCGGCCTGCGCGAGTTCACGCGAGAGCACGACGTGGCCGTCGAGAATGGACCGCACTTCCTCGGCCACCGGGTCGCTGCCGTCCTCGTCTTCCGCGAGCACGGCATAGAAGGCGGTGATCGACCCGTGTTCGTCGTTGCCCGCGCGTTCGAAGAGCCGCGGCAGCTCGGCAAACACCGAGGGCGGAAAGCCGCGCCGCACCGCGGGCTCGCCGATGGCGAGGCCGATTTCCCGCAGCGCGCGTGCATAGCGGGTGACGGAGTCCATCAGCAGCATCACGCTGGCCCCACGGGCGCGAAAGCCTTCGGCGATGGCGGTGGCGGCTTGAGCGGCACGCAGACGTTCCATCGCCGGCCGGTCGGAAGTGGCGACCACCACCACCGAACGCGCCAAGCCTTCTTTACCGAGGCTTTCGTCCAGAAACTCGCGCACTTCACGCCCGCGTTCGCCGATGAGTGCGATGACGTTCACGTCGCTTGCGGCCTGTCGTGCCAGCATGCCCATGAGCGTCGACTTGCCTCCTCCAGCCATTGCAAAGACACCGACGCGTTGCCCTTCGCCCACGGTCAGGGCGGAGTCGATGGCGCGAATGCCCGTGGCAAACACTTGGTCCACGCGCAAGCGCTGCAAGGGGTTCGGTGCGTCTGCATGAACCGAGCGCCAGGTGCATTCGCCGGTGTCGAGCGGCAAACTGTCCAGCGGCGTGCCGAAGCTGTCGACCACGCGGCCAAGCAAGGCATCTCCACAAGGGATGAGAGGCGCATCGGCGACGACTTCAACTTGCGCGTCGCTTGCCACGTCGTGCAGACCGGCCAGAGGCACGAGGATGGCCTCGCCGTGTGACAGCCCCACCACCTCGGCACGCAGCCCGACACCACTTGCCCCGCGCACGAGACATTGCTGCCCGATGCGCGCCGACAGTCCGCTCACGCGCAAGGTCGTGCCGAAGGCTTGCACGACACGACCACGCTGGCCCACAGTGCGTGCGTTCTGCAGCGATGCAATCAGTTCTGCGGCCAGCTCGGCGGGACTGTTGCCGTGCACTCGGGGGCGGATGCTTTTCATGTGGCTACCTTCGATTCGCGCGCGTTCAAGGACTTGGCCACTCGCGCGAGCTGTGTTTGCAAACCGGCCAGGAGCTGCCCGGTGGGCGTATCGAAAACACAGTCGAGTGCGCACAAGCTCAAGTCTTCTCGCACCTCGAGTTGTGGTGTATCGGCCAGGTGATCGCGCACGGCGGCGGCGACATCAGGGTGCACCCGAACGACGGCGGGTTGATCGGGCAGAAGTTCTTCGCTGGCCCGCCTCGCGAGTGCGGACACGACATCGGCAGAGGCAAGATCGGTGGCAATGCGCTGCACCACTTGCACGCTCAACGCGACGATGGCCTCGCGAATCTCTCGCGCCTCCAGTCGCGCAGCGTCGGCGGCCTTTTGCCATGAGGAGGCGAGGGTCGCGCTGGTTTCACGCAGGGCTTTGTCGTGACCTGCCGCGAACCCGGCGCTGCGGCCTTCGACAATCGCATTCGCGAGACGTGTCGACTGCGACGCGTGCAGTTGATGCAAGTGGTCGAGCAGATCCGCGGCAGATGAACACGCGCTCCATTCGTCTGGTCCCAGCCAGGGCTTGTCGGTGGCAAGGCTCGTTCGTGTCGTGCGATGAATCGCGACAAAACTCATGCGGCGCTCCTCATTTCGTCAGGCTGTTCTGCGTCGCAGAGCGCGCACGCGGCAAGGGCCGTGCGAACGACTGACTCGGCGGCGCCCACATGGATGGCCCTCAGCAAGGGCCCGGCATCGGGCCACAGCCGCGTGCGCAGGGCGTCGCGCAAGCCGGACTGTTCGATGCTGGCGAGCAGCCAATCCCGTCCGGTCGAATCCACCAGTTGTTCGAGCGATGCCGCGTCGATGGCCATTGGCTCCAGCAGAGCCGTCGCACCGACATCGGGCTCATCACTCAAAAGCGCCTTCAATGCGGCCGGCCCCAGCCGTTCACGCAGGCGAACCAGCATCCGCCCGTCGATGCAGCGCTTGAGACTCGCCGCATGCGCGCGCGTGCCGGTGGCACAGGCGAGTCGATCCAAGGTCTTGCGGTCTTGCGCGGCCCAGTCAGGCGTGGCCGACAGATCGCTCCATGAAAGCCCCGCGCGAACCGGCGAATCCGCCAACAGTCTCGCGGCCTGCGTGCGCCGATGCCGAACGGCGGCTGCAGTGGCGGTGGTCGTCACTGCTTCCATCATGCGCGTCTCCGAGTCGTGCCCTTGTCGCTGACTGCAGCCAGTGCGACATGACGAGGCTGCGTCGGCGCAGGCTTTTTGCGCAGCCACCACCACAGTCCTGCTCCCGACATCAGCGCGAGCGCGCCCGCTGCAGCGACCCACCACAGCGTCGTGTCAAGCGATCGCAATGGCCCGGCCGGCGCCACGGTGCGTGTCGGCCAGGGTTCGGCGGGAAAGAGCACCACCGTCACGTTGTCATAGGGCAGGCCTTGAATCGAATTCACGACGAGGGCCTTGATGTGCCCCATGCGGGCTTCGAGATTCACGCCGGGCCGGTGCTTGATGAACACTGACGCGGCGGCAGGGGGTGCTTTTTCCGCCAGCGGGTCCTTCTCGGGCACCGACAGATGCACCCGCGCCATCACCACCCCGTCGATGCTCGCGATGGT
Organism: Rhizobacter sp.; assembly: GCA_021153565.1. Taxonomy (GTDB): domain Bacteria; phylum Pseudomonadota; class Gammaproteobacteria; order Burkholderiales; family Burkholderiaceae_C; genus Albitalea. The sequence goes on along the minus strand of JAJKJU010000021.1, from coordinate 2,592 downwards.
GTTCGAAATCTCCTGCGACAAGGCGTGGGTGAGCCGGGCGCGCTCTTCCAGCGGAGAAGACACGAAGCCTTCCTTCTTGAACACCTGCCCGAGGGTGTCGAAGCCTTCGCGTGGATAGCCCGCTGCGCGCAAGACCTCGACCGCTTGCGCGAAGCTGTCCTTGGGCGCTGTCACAGCGAAGAGGTTGTTGTCGCGGCCTTGCTTGTCGGCGTCGATGCCGGCGTTGCGCAACACCGCGACCATCTCATTGGCCTGGCGTTGCGACAAGTCGGAAAACACGTCTTGCTCGCCGCACGCGGTGAGCAAGAGCGTGCCGGACAAGGCGAACCCGCAGACAAGCGGACGCCACCAAGCGGCCACCTCGGATGCGGCTTTGCCTGGCCGTTGGCGACGCCCCCGTGAGGGGGAGGCGCCAAAGCTGCTTCTGGAGGAGATCATGTCTTCAGGCCTGCTGACGGAAGAGCTGCTGCAATCCATCCGACGTACGGTTCGCAACGTTGGCCGTGAGCTGGCAATGGAACATGAATTCATGGCACTTCACCGTCATCAGGACCATCTCGGAAGGCGTGAGTGAACGCCCGGTGTCCACGGCCGACTGCGCTTGCGCAGACAGCGTCGTCGCTTCGCCGTTGATGTGTTCAAGCGGCTTGAAGAGTGCCTGCATCGCGTGGCCCGGCATGTGAACGGGCGCCGGCTGGACGGTGATGCCGCCGGCCGCGCCGCTCGCTTGCGCACGAGCAATGGCTTGCTCGAACGCACCCACGTCCGTCAGCGAGGCGCCGTAGCCGGCCCTCACCGTTGGCGTGGGCGCGACACCGGCGCCCGGGTCCATTGGCAGGAAAGCGGGGCTGGTCATCATGATCCGCGTCAGCTCTTCTGCGCCATGGTCTTCAGCGCTTCGCCGGCTGACGAGATGGCCGTGTGCGAGCCGGTGGACAAGAAGCCCATCTTCAGCGTCTCGGCGGTCAACTGCGTGATGGTGGCGGGCTTGTCGTCACCGGCCGAAATCTGGCTGGAGATGTTTTCGATGCTGCCGGCCTCGCGGTCAAGGGTCTGTCCCCAGGCATCGGCCATGGCCTCGAACCAGCTTCCGCTCTTGCTTTTGTCGGTGAGCGTGGGTGCGGCAGCCAGGGTGGCGAGGGGGTTGATGGCAGTGCTCATTTCTTACTTTCCTTGGGTTTTGGTTGGTTGGGTAGAACTCAGAACTTCAGCGGCTGTTTATTGCCGCCCTTTTCAAGCACGACTTCGTGCTCGCCGATGGATGCAATGCGATGCCCGGTGGGCAGCAATGCACCTTCGAAATAGCGGGACCCGTCGGCTGTGACCACATACGACGGATCGCCGGGAACGATGGATGCGACACGCTTGCCCGGGTCTTCGACCACGGGTGTGTTTTCCGGTGGAGGCGGTGGCGGCACATTGCGCGCGTCGATCACCGACAGGCCCGGCACGTCACGGCGTGCGACGGACTTGATCTGGTCGAGACGCTCCACGTCGCTCTCGCGCGTGGACACGAGGACCGCGCCGGGCCCGGTCACCTCTGCTTGTGCGGTGATGCCATTGACGCGATAGACGTCGAGCACTGCGCTGGCCACCTGTTCGTTGACCCACACCGACACGCGCGGCGTGAAAGGCTGGCTCGCCAGCACCTCTTCGACACGGGCTCTCTGGGCATTGGTTTCCAGATAGCCGGTGACGGATATTTCCCCGACAGGCGAGGCTTGGACGACGAGGCGCGGAAAGCCCGCGGCTTGCAGCGATGCTTCGGCACGGGACGCCAGTTGAGCCGCGGTCGGCGGGACGGGTGTGGCCGCATAGGCGAATGCAAGCACTGCCATCGACACGGTGGCGAGTGCGCCGCCGCCGACGATCAGGCGGCGCGACCAGCGGTGGGCGTGGCCCGTGTGTGCGGCTTGAACATCTGCCGATGCGTCGTCGGCGACCGAGTCAGCGACGTGCGTCCTTTCTTCAGACGATGATGACCACGCACCGTCTTGCTCGCCCACGGCAACCACGGTGTCACCGAGATGCAGCGGGGTGTACCAGGGCAACTCGATGCGCTCGCCTTGGCGAACCACTTGCTCGCCGACACGAGCATCGCCGTTCAACACGTCCACGGTCACGCCGTTTCCGCTCGGAGTGACTGTGACGCGGCGGCCCGCGAGACCGTCGCCGCGCAGCACGATGTCGCTGTCCCATTCGCCGCTGACCGTGGTCGATGCGTTCGTCGCAACGCGGCATCGAGCGCCCTGCTGCTCGCCGTCGAGCACGCGCAGTTCGAGATCTGACGGGTGATTCATCGCATTCATTCCCGACGCAGGAAACGGCGTTCGTACATCGAGACCGCAGGGGGTTTGAGGTCCGTCGGTGCTGAAAAGACTGAGGAAGGAGCCATTGGTGTGATCGGTGCTGTTGTCGCAGGTGCCAGTGCCGGTGCGGGTGCCGGTGCCGGTGCCGGTGCCGGTGCCGGTGTGGGTGCGGGTGCGGGTGCGGGTCTTGGTTCAGGTGCAGGTGCAGGTGTAGGTGCAGGTGCATGTGGATGTGCAGGTGAACGACCAGCCGGCATCTCCCTTGTCGTAGCGCGCCTGCCGC
>JAJKJU010000020.1 GCA_021153565.1 Rhizobacter sp. | reverse complement strand
GTGTCGGGCTGCACGCCCAGCGCGATCAGGTGATGGGCGAGCTGGTTGGCGCGGGCGTTCAGCTCGGCGTAGCTGAGCGAGTCGTCCTCGAACACCAGCGCGGTGGCCGCGGGCGTGCGCTCGGCCTGGTCCTCGAACAGCTCGTGGATGCAGCGCTCGGCGGGGAAGGGCGCGGCGGTGTCGTTGAAGCCGTGCAGCACCTGTTGCCGTTCGTGCTCATCCATCAGCGGCAACTGCCACACAGGCGTGTGAGGCACCTGGAGGCCGGCCCGCATCAGCCGCTGCAGGCGCTTCACCGTGGCTTGCACCTCTTCGTGGCTGAGGACTCGCGGGTCGTAGTTGAACACGATGGGTACTTGGGGGGACTTCTTCTCGTAATTGCGCAGGGACAGCGCCAGAGGCGCATCCCCGAAGTCGTTGTGCTGGGGCACCATGAAGATGCGTCCGCCCTCGATCTCCAGATCGCCCGGAAACTGCTCCACCGACACCGTCACGTCGAATAGCCGCGAGCCTTGGGACGAACGCTTCCGGCAATGGCCGACGATTTCGCGAAGCGGGAAACGGCGGTGGCGCAGGCAGGCCATGGAATGCGCCACCAGCGCGCGCAGGGTCTCTTCGAAGCTGGCGTTCGGCTCCACGGCCACGCACAGGGGCAGCACCGAAGAGAACATGCCCACCGTGCCTTTCTCGGCGGCGCTGCCCCGGTTGTGCACCGGCATGCCGATCACCACCTCGGGCCGGTTGCCGGCGAGCCGCGAAAAGTAGATGGCCAACGCAACGACGAACAGGTGCGAGAGGGAGACACCGAGGTGCGCGGCACGCTCGTTCATGTGCAAGAACTCGCCGCGCTCGATCTCCCACACGACTTGCCGAGTCGGCCGCCGCTCGCCGTGCTGCACGATCGCAGAGAACAGTGGCTCGGGCGGTCGATTGAAGCGGCTGAACCAGAACTCACGGTCTTTGACGTACTGCGCCGAGCGCTGATAGGCGAGGTCGCTCGCGACGAAGTCGAGATACGACGGCGTCACTGCGTGGGCGTTTGGGCGGCACTGACGGACGAGGCGGTTATAGACGTCGGGGATGGCGTTGATGATCAGCGCCACGGCAGCGCCGTCAGCCACCAGGTGGTGAAAACGCAGCAGACACAGGCCTCGGGTGGACGTGGCCTGGACCCATTGCGTCTGCCAGAGCACCTCGCCGTACAGCGCGAAGGGCTTGGCAAGGGCGTCGCGGATGTGCTGCCATGCACGCTGCTCGCCGTCGTCGCAGGACGAGTAGTCGTGGACCTCCAGCTTGAACGGCAACGCGTCGAGCACCTTCTGGTGCGCAACCCCTTGCTCTTCGAGCAGCACGAGGCGCAGCGCGTCGTGGCTGCGGACTACCTCGGCAATCGCTTGTTCCCAAAGGTCGAGCCGGATGCTGCCATCGAACTTCAGCGCGCCGCCGATGGTGTAGCAAGGCAGTTGGGGTGTCAGCAGTTGGTCGAGCCATACCGCCTGCTGACGTGAACTCAGCGGAAATATTTTCATATTCTCTTCCCGCACCCCATGAAACGTTCTCGTGTGAAACAACGTCGGCCACGCACTCCATCATTGAGCTGGGCGCTGAGGGCGGGCTCGAGGGTGAAATCCAGCGTGGCGCCCGCATGGTCCTTCACGGGAGGACGTGGCCGGTCGAAGGGCAGCTCCAGCAGGGCCCGGGCGCCGAGTAGCGACGCGGAAAGTGTCTGAAGCTTCTGGTGCATAGAGATCGATCGGAGGCGGCCTGCTAAACGTAGCGGTGTCGATCCGACAGGTGAGAACCGCGCCTCTGCGCGAGCTGGTGCGTCTCACTGGGCGCGCGTGCACTGGGTCTGTCGAACTCGCATGGCCTTGGAGCGCGAAGTGCGCTGCTTGGCGGTGGATCGTCCCGCCGGGCGTCAAACACGTCTTCGTCGGGCGAGTCGCGAAGTTGTCTGTGCGTGACGAGGCGATGTTGCACAGACTTGTCTGAATTCAAAGGGCTTGATGCGTCAATTCCACGTCATTGATGCAGCCGTCAATTCATGGTGCGACGACGCCCATATCGCCACCTGAAAAACTTGACTCAATCAATACAAACTTGGGTCAGTCAAGGAATCTAGGTCTAGGCATGTACCGCTTCTCCCGCGTCGGAAAGGCGAACATTTGCGCAATGAAGCGAATTGGCAGGCCGTTGAACTGCTGACGTCACTTGCAGCACCGTTGAGCGAACGTCGGTAGTCCGCTGGCGAGGCGTTGCATACGCCTCGCTCAGCCACTTGCGCAGTCGTATATCAACTCAAAATTGAACGAGGACACGCAGGGTCAATGCAGACGTGCAGCGACTGCTTCGCGCAGGCTCTTCGGGCTCATGTCGGTCCAGTTTTGCTTCACGTACTCGAGGCAAGGCGGTTTGCTGTCCGGTCCGAACACCACGGTCCAGCCGTTCGGTACGGCCGCATAGTCCGGCCACAGGGCGTACTGTTCCTCGTGGTTGATCACGATCACGAAGCGGTCTTCCTGGTCATCATGTCTGTCAGCCATCTCTGCTCCTTCGGTGCTGTCGGCGGCATCACGCACATCGCATCACTCGCGACCTGCGAGGGCGTCCTCCGCGCGTTCGGACGCCCACTCTCACACATGTCATTCCGTGGCAACGCCGCTTTCGTGCAGGCGCCCGCAGTCCACGGTGATGACGCGATCGGCGCAATGCCAGTAGCGATCGTCGTGCGTCACGACGATCAGCGTCTTGCCCTGGCGCTTCAGCTCGGGCAGGATCTGCAGGTAAAACTTCTCGCGAAAACTGCGGTCCTGGTCGGCGGTGAGTTCGTCGAAGATCATGATGTCGCGGTCGTCGAGGCAGCATTGCACGAAGGCAAGCCGCTTGCGCTGCCCCTGCGACAGATCCACCGTCGAGAGCACGCCATCGCGGTACTTGACCTTGGCATCCATCTCCACCCACTGCAGCCAGCGCGATACCTCCGCCGCATTGGCTTGGCGGCCTTCGGCGTCAATGACGTGCGTGAAAAGCATGAAGTCGAAGAACACCGCCGAGAAGCGACCATGATGAGCTGCGACTTCGGCGCGTGCCACAGGCTCGCCGTCCACGCAAAGCTTGCCCGCCATGGGCTCGAGCAGCCCGCTCAGAAGCAGCAGCAGCGTGGACTTGCCGCTTCCATTGCCGCCGCCGATGAACAGCGTCTCGCCGCGCCGGATCTCGAGGTTGATCGGCCCGAGCTGGTAGCCCGTCGTGGCCGTGTCGGGGTAGGCGTAGCTCACGCCTTCGAGGCTGATGCGTTGCCAGCTGCCGGGTGTGTGCACCACCGCAGGCGAGGACACGTGCTCGCGTTCGAGCTCGAGTCCAATGCCTTCGAGATGGCGCAGGCTGGCCAGACCGCCGCTGACGTTGCCGCCAAGGTCGAACAGCGAGTTGATCGGGCCGCTGAGAAACAGTCCCGCGATGACGAACTGCAGGATCACGGCGCCGCTCGCGCCTAGCCACAGACTGCCGATCAAGATGGCAGCCAGCACCCATCCGTACGAGAGGGCCTCGCCGACCGCCTCGACCATGCCCCAGCGCATGCTGGTCGTGTATTGGGCATGGCGCGCGCGTTCAATCGCCGGCAGCAGTTGCATGGAGGCAAAGTGACGCGAGCGCGCCGGCAACAGCGTCAGCTCCTTCTTGCCTTCCACCAGCGTGCGCATGAGTGCGAACAGGGCCTCGTCGGCTTGGCGCATCTCGTCGAACGGGCCCTGCGTCCAGCGCTGGGTGGCAAAGAACAGCAACCCGGACAGGATGATGAAGGGCAGCACCACGCAGAACAGGCTCGGCGAGATGCGCACCAGGTACGCGATGCCCAGCACCGAGAGCAGCAGGTTGTTCAGCAGCATCGGTGCCATCTGCACCATCGGCACGACACGGCCGATGTCCTCGATCAGCGCACCGAAGACTGCGTGCTTGCGGTGCAGCAGCTTCTCGATGTCGAGCGCGAGGAAACGCTCGCCGAGCTCGCGCCGCAGATCGCCCGTCAGGCGGCTGCCGAAGGCAGCGGCCACGCGCGCGCTCATGGCCTTCACTGTCACCACGCCGAGCAGCAGAGCACAGCCAAGAAGCACCGCCCTCAGGCCGCCACCCTGCAGGCCTTCCGCGGCGCGCTCGTTGAGAAAGTTCAGCAGCAGGATCGAAACGCCCGCACTGGCGCCGGACAGCGCCGAGAGCAGCAGCAGCGAGCGTGCGTGTGCGCGCATGTAGCGACGTATCAGCATGCACGCTCCCGCACCGCGGCATGCCGCCATACGAGATTGGAAGCGGGCGCTGCGAGCTCAACCATTCCAGGCACCATCATCATCTCCCGCGCCACTGGGGCGCCCTTTTTTCAACAAAGGCCATCGGCCCCTCGCGACAGTCCGCGCTGCCGCGGCGGCGCTCCTCCCACTCATAACTCGCCGAAAACGCGTCCTCCAGCGCAAGCGTCGCGGACTTCAGCGCCGCTTCCTTGATGGCACGCAGCGACAGCGGCGCGCAGCGCAGCAGGTCGTCGACCCAGCGCTGCGTGCAGTCGTCCAGCGCCGCCGCTGGCACCACCTCGTTGACGAGACCGAGTTCAAGGGCCCGGGCTGCGCTCAAGCGGCGACCGGTGAGCAGATACCCCATGGCGGTCTTCAGCGGCAGTTGTCGCGTCAATCGAAAGACGCCGCCGGCACCCGCAATCAGCCCCAGGCGGGCCTCCGGCAGCGCGAACTCGGCGCTGTCGGCAGCGATCGCGATGTCGCAGGCGAGCACGAGCTCGAAGCCTCCACCGAGCGCGAGGCCGTTGACTCTGGCGATCACGGGCTTGGACAGCGAGAAGCGCTCGGTCAGGCGCGGCCACCCCGGCGCGCCGCGGCTGCCAAAACTGCCGGGCGCAGCGCCGGACTCCAGGCGCTGCGCCAGCTCCTTCAGGTCCTGCCCGACCGAGAACGCGCGTTCACCGGCACCGCTGAGCACGGCCAGCCACAGATCGTCGTCGCGCTCGAAGTCATCCCACACGGCACGCAGCTCGTCGTGCGTCTGCAGGTCCAGCGCGTTCAGTACGGCCGGGCGATCGATCGTCACCCAGGCCACGTGGCCGCGTTTGACGTAGATGACCCGCGCAGTGCGGGCTGCCGATGAATCGCTCATGGTCGTTTGCCGCATATGCGCGGGTCGCGAAGAAAGCGGCCGAGCCGCGACACGCCCTCGTCGATCTGGGCATCTGTCAAGTAGCTGCACGACAGGCGCAGTTCGTGGCGCCCGCCGCCGTCCAGGTAAAACGAGGACATCGGTGTCCACAACACGCCATGGTCGCGCGCCGAGACTTCAAGCAGCGCCGCATCCACCACCACCGGCACGCGAACGCGCACGAAGAAGCCGCCGCGCGGTCGGTTCCACGCTGGGAGCCCGTCCTTCCCGGTGTCGACGTGGCGCTGCAGCGCCGACAGCAAGGAGTTGAGTCGCTCGCCGTAGTAGCGACCCTTGGCGTCGCCCAGCGCTTGCAGGGAGACACCGTGCGAGAGCAGCATGCCACCGACAATGGCTTGGCACACCGGTGAGGTGTTCACCGTCGTCATGCTTTTGATGGCTGTCAGGTCGTCCGCCAGCACGGTGCCGCCGGCGACCCGCTGATCGGCGACCACGAAGCCCACCCGCAGGCCGGGCATGGCGATCTTGGCGAGGGTTCCGAAGTGGATGACGCGGCCCTCCTGATCAAGCGCCTTCAACGATGGCAGCGCGCGCTCGTCAGGTGCCGTGAAGCCGTAGGTGGCGTCTTCGAGGAGCAGAAAATCCTCCTGCGCGGCCACTTCCAGCAAGCCCACGCGCAGCGCAAGAGGGAGCAGCGTGCCGGACGGATTGGCGTAATCCGGGGCGACATAGACGGCCCGTATGCGCCGCCCTTCGGCCCGAGCACGAGCGCAGACGGCGCGCAGCTGGTCGAGGTCCACGCCTTCGGACCCCTCGTCCACCGGCAGCGTGTCAATGCCGAGCACGCGCGCTGCACCCACAGCGCCCACAAAGCATGGCTGCACCATGGCAAGCACGTCGCCAGGGCCGGCGAAGAGCGCGCGCAACGTGAGGAGCATGCCCTCCTGGAAACCGACTGTGACCACGATGCCGCCGGGCGCGACTTCAATGCCCTGGTCACGTTGCAGGGCCTCGGCCAGCAGCCCGTTGATGATGCCGCGGCTTGGGCCGTACTGGTACAAGCGCCGTCGCACCTGCGCCTCGGTCAGACCCTCAACGCGGCCGAGATGCGCGATGTAAGTCTCGAGATCAGCCGCGACATCGACGGTCTCGAGCAGCGACGGGGCGGGCGCTCCGGGCGCGAACGAGATGGCTTCGGGGTAGCGGTCGATGACTTCGTTGAGGAAGTTGATGGCGCCGAGCACCGGCTCGCCCAGGCAGGCGTGCAAGCCGCTGCGCGCCAGCACGACCGGCCCGGCAGCGGCCTGCGTCTGGAGTTCGCGTGCGGCCATGGGGTCGGAAATACTCTCAGCCCCACCGAGCCTGCAGTCGGGCGAGCACGGCAGGCGCGTGGATGCGTTTGGCCTGCTCGAGCGCGAACTCGGCCATATAGGCGCGGAACAGATCGATGGGCTCCTCGCCCAGCCGCATCATGCGGCGGTTGGGCACGATGGCGTCGCTGCGCATCACGGCCACCGCGGCTTCGATGGCAGGCTCCATCGCGGCCTCGTCGTCGACCAGCTGGTCAACGAGCAGGGCAGCATCCGGCTCCTCGGCGCGCACCGTGCGACCGCGCATGATCATGTCGCGTGCAAGCCGGTTGCCTACACGTGGCGCGAGCCGCAGGTTCGAAACGCCGGGGACGATGCCTTCCTTGGCAGCAGGCAGCGAGAAGTACGTGCCCCGGCTGGCGATCACGTGATCGAACACCAGCAGCAGCTGCACCCCGCCACCAATGGCGAAGGAGTCGACAGCTGCCACCCACGGCTTTTCGCGGGTCGGCGGCCCCGGTGGCCCATCCGTCGCCACGCCGTACAGCCCATGGCGGATCTTGTTCACGTAACCGAACTCGCGGCCGAGCAGGAAATCGATGTACGAGATCGCGCCCCGCTGCAGGTGGCTCAGGTTGATGCCAGAGCAAAAGACTCGTTTGCCGCGGTACTTGGGATGCGACATGACGCCGCCGCGCAGCACGCCCACACGGACGTGCTCGTCCAACAGCGCCAAGTCGACGCAGACCTCCATGCCTTCGGCGAGCACGTTGTCCTCGGCGTTGAGGCCCTTGTCGTTGCACACCGTCAGGTGGGCTGCATCGCCGTGCCGTTCGATGCGGACTGGACCCACTTCGGCGTGCCCGGTGCGGCGGAACTGGTCCAGCAACTGCAATGCACGCGGGGTCGGATTGAGCATGCTTTCGATCAAGTGGGTGCCGCAGAGCGGGTCACGCAGCACGCCGCGCAGGAAGATGCCTTGCTCGATCTCCCAGCCCTCCTTGTCCGCCTGCGTGCGGCGGCTGTCTTCTGCCCACTGTGCTGGCGTGGCGAACAGCGCAGGCGCATGCTCGGCGGCGGCCCGCACCAGATCCGCCAGGCGCAGCGGTCGCGTGCGGGCCGCGGTGATCTCATCGTAGAGCCAGGCGCCATGACGGTCCATGAACGCCATGCGGGACTGGCGGCAGCGCTCGTGCACGGCGGCGGCGTCGGCTCGCTGCCCGGGGCTGCGCGACGTGGGCAGCGGCAATGCGCCAAGCTCGTCAGCCTGGCTGCCCACCACCTCGGCCAGCAGGGCGAGCGCCTGCTGCGGATCGGTCGCCGCAGCGGCGGCGCTCGCATGCAGAGTCGTCATCAAAGCTTCGCTTCGATCGAAGTAAGCGGCGCTGCGGCGGTACCGGTCGCGGCTTTCCGACGACGCAACTCCACGTCGCAGGCCGCCAGGTGCGCGCCTATTGACTCCTCATAGATGCGCCCGACGCTTTCCGCGATCAGCAGGCGCCGCGCCGCCAATGCGCTCAGGTCAAGCCCCCGAAGTGTGGCCAAGAGGGCATCGGCTGCGTGTGCCGGGTCGTCCGCGACTTCGTCGACCAGGCCCAACTGCAGCGCCTGCGCCGCGGCCAGCTCGCCGGCGAACATGAAGATGCGCCGCGCCGCGGCTGCGCCATGGCGATTGGCCATCCGATGCACCGCCATGCCAGGCCAGCTGGCGCCGGCACTGCACAGATGCTCAAGCTTGAAGTCACTGGACACGACGCGGTAATCCGCTGCCATCAGCAAGTCGAGCGCTCCGCCGCCACAGGCCTGCGAGGCGACGACCACCGAAACACCGTCGAGGCGGTCGAGGCGGCGCAGCACCTGCTCCCAGCGATGGACCTTGTCGACCCCCACGTCGCCGGGCCACGCAGCCATGCCGCTGCCGCTGCCGCCAATGCACAGGTACAGCACAGCCGACGAGCCACCGTCCTCAACCTCGTCGCAGGCTGCGCGCAGGACCTGCAGCAATGCATCGGACAAGGGCGCACTGCCGTCGATGTGGAGCGCGACCCGGCGCACGATTGCAGCTTCCGGAAGCGGGTCCCGGTTCATTTGGCCGCCTCACGAACAAATGTCTTCATCAGCTGTACCTCACCATTGGATCAGGGCGGTTTCGATGGACGAGCCAGGTCCCATGGCCATCAGCACGCCGTGGTCGCCTGCATTCGCCCTCCCCTCCTGCAGCAGCCTGGAGTAGGAGAACAGGAACGAGGCACTGGACAAGTTGCCGTGATCACGCAGCACACTGGACGTGTGCCGAACGTCGAATGTCGTGAGCTGCAGGTTCGCCTTCACCGCATCGATGACCTTCTTGCCCCCGGAATGGATGACCCAGTGCGCCACGTCGCGCCGCTTCAAGGAGGTGCCGTCGAGCAGGCGATCGATGACTTGGGGCGCATTGGCGCCGACGACATAGGGCACGTCGCGGTCGAGCCGGAACTTGAATTTGCCGTGGTTCTGGTCCCAGTCGAAGCGCATCGCATCCAGCGCCTCGCTGATCACGACGCTGGCGAACTTGCGCAGTACGGGGCCACTGTCCTCGGGGTCTGCGGCACGGATGGCCACCGCAGCCGAGCCGTCGCCGAAAAGACTGTTCACGACGGCCGTCTCCGTCGTGCTCTCGTTCACGTAGGCTGCAGAACAGATCTCAATGCAGACCATCACCGCCAGCTGGCCCGGGTTGGCGCGTGCCCACGAGGCCGTCGCACTGAGCGCATTGACGCCAGCGTTGCACCCCATGCCAACGACGTCCAGGCGCGCGCAATCGCGCCGCAAACCGAGACGGTGGATGAGCAGCGAACTGAAGCCGGGGGTGAGCAGCCCAGTCGTGGTCACGCAGCACAGGTGCCGGATGTCCTGCAGGTTCAAGCCGCCAGATTCCATGCACATGCGCAAGGCCCGATCGCCGACCGCAAGCCCGACCTTCGCATGCTTGTCCAGCAACTCGGCTTGCGTCTCCTCGGGCATCGTGCCGTCGGCCGACCGGGGCGGCAGCACGAGGCTTCGGCGCTCGATTGCGTTGTTCAGGAAAATCAGCGAGGTGCGGCGATCGGTGTTGCCGAAGCAGTCCAGCACGTCCTGCTGCGTATACGTGGTCTCCGGGACAGCAGTGCCCACCGCCAGGATGCGCGCGTTGGCACCGGGCGGTGCGTGCGCCGCAGCGGCGTCGCGCCCGCTCGGCAGTGTCGATTCCTTCGTATTCTGTTGCATCGTTCTTAACGCATCTGGTGACCTGCTGTGGCTGCGGAGCATCTGTGTGGCCCGCGACACTGCGATGGGAAGAAGGATGCAGCCGGAGCGCGGGCGTCTCTTGCTTGGACGCGTCGGCCGGTTGTCCCACTGCGCCAGGGCTGCGCCACCGAAGCGGCCAATGGCCCCGCTGAACGTGTGTGCCACGTCCGGGGGGTGGCAGTCAACCACAGGGCGCGTCCAGACAAGAGTCGGACCCAGGCCGGGGCCTATAACTCTGCAATGCACCACAGCAACCCCGCCATTCGACCTGGCACGCGGGCCGCGGATCCGCGGGGGGATGCTGCGTCCACGATCGTGCCAGTGGCCTACCCAGACCAGCCCTTGACCGGCGTCGTCGACAGCGTGGCGCTCACGGCCAAGGCGCCAGCGGCGGCGGGCCAGGGCCAGGGCCGGGGCCAGGGCCGCAGCTATGCGGTGCGCGTGCGGCTCGCCGCGCAGAGCCCCGCAGCTTTCAAGCCCGGCATGAGCGCACGTGTCGAAATCAGCGTCAGCG
>JAJKJU010000019.1 GCA_021153565.1 Rhizobacter sp. | reverse complement strand
TGCGAGTGCGGCTGCTGCGACGAATCTGGCAGAGATGGAAGGCTTCATGGTGACTCTTGGGGTTGCGATGAGGCCATCTTGAGCGCGCACCGATGAACGCAACCTGAACGGATGCAAGCTCGGTCAAACCGCCCGCAGAACCATGTCGAGTCGCGCACCCCCCAAGTCCGAGCGAGCGAGGTTCAATGTGCCGTCGTGGCTGGCCACCAGATCATTGACGACCGCCAAGCCGACGCCGTGACCGGGGACTTTTTCATCCCCACGCACGTGCAGTTGCAATATGGATTGCGTATCGATGAACCCTGGGCCGTCGTCCTCCACCCGGATGTGCAATCGGTCACCTTCACGCCAAGCGCGGACCGCAACCCGATGTCTTGCCCATTTGGCCGCGTTGTCCATGACGTTGCCAAGCAACTCGAAAGCATCGCCTTCGTCGATTCGCCAACGGAGCTCGGGCGGACAGTCGAGGGTGAAGATCAAGGCCTTTTCGGCATACACCTTTTCCAGTGAATCGCGAATCCGGTTCAGGACGGGCGCCAAGGACAGGTAAGGCGCAAATCGAGAGGCGCCACTCGCGGCCGCCCGGCCAAGCTGGTGCTGGACGATGTCGTCCATGCGCGCAACCTGCTGGGCAACGATTGCCGGCAACTGTGCTGGCTCATTCAGCGACGTGCGCAACACGGCCAGCGGCGTCTTGAGGCTGTGGGCGAGGAAACTCAACGCTTCCCTGTAGCGTGTCTGGCGCAGGCGCTCCTGCTTGATCAAGGTGTTGAGGTTGTTCGTCAGCGCCGCGATTTCCGTGGGGTAGCGCCCCTCGACCTCGGCTTGCTCACCGCGTTCGATGTCTCGGATTTCATGCGCCACCCGCCGCAACGGTGCCAGGCCCCATTCCAGAAGGACCGTCTGAGATAGCAACAGCAGCACCGCGGCCCCGCCCAGCCACGTCCACAAGGTGCGCTCGAAGACGCTGATCTCGCGATCGAACTGCGCCTTGTCTTCCAGCACGGAGAGAACGAGCGGTGCTGCCTGCGCGCGCCCCGCCCAATTGACGCCATAACTGATCGCCAGGTATGCCTGGCCTCCCGCATTGACGGTGTCATAGCGCCACCGCCCGACGGCAACACTGCGCTGAAAAGGCGGGCTGATGCCCACGCTGGACGCCGAATGCCATTCCTCGTGTCGCGCAAGGTTGACAATGTTCGCGTACAGACCGGACCCGGGAAGCGACAAGCGCGGCTCGGGGAACGCCGCGGGCATGACCAGCATCCCGCCCGCGTCGAGTTCAGCGCCTGCAAGCAGGAGATAGACCGTGCTCTGCAGTTGGGCAAAGCGCGCCGCACGCACACTGTCTGCATGGGCGCGTTGCACGGACAATCCGGCCCCAGCCACGAATGCCATCAGCACCAACGTCGCGCCAAGTATCAGGCGGGCACGTATGGAGTCGCGCCACCTCATCCGAGGGTGAATCTGTAGCCCCGCCCGCGCAGCGTCTCGATCGGAGCCGACGTGCCGTCGGGGTCGAGCTTGCGACGCAGCCGCCCAATCAACACTTCTAGCACGTTGCTGTCCCGATCTTCATCGTGGGGGTACAGGTAGTCGGACAGCTCCTGCTTGCTCACGACCCGCGTGCGCTCGCGCACAAGGTATTCGAGCAGCCGGTACTCAAAAGCCGTCAGGTCCATCACCTCGCCATTGAGTGTGGCGCTCTGTGCAGAAAAGTCCACGGCGATCGACCCCAGGGTAAGCACATTTGAGGCGGCTTTCAGCGCACGCCGCAGCAACGCCTTGATGCGTGCAACCAACTCGGGATACTCGAATGGCTTGACCAGATAGTCGTCCGCGCCCGATTCCAGTCCTACGACCTTGTCCTGCCAACTGCTACGCGCGGTGAGGATCAGGATCGGCATCGTTCGGCCGTCGGCGCGCAAACGCTGCACGACCGTCAGTCCATTCAACTTGGGCAGCCCCAGATCGACGATGGCGAGATCGACCGGGTACTCCCGCGCCTGGAACAGGCCGTCTTCACCGTCGGCAGCCTGGTCGACGCGGTAGCCGTCAGCTTCGAGCTGACGTGCCAACCCGAGTCGCAGGGCCGCATCATCCTCAATCAACAACAAACGCATGCTGCCGGCTGGCCAATCAGCCCAACACTCGCCCACTGGCGGCGTCAATCAGGATCACCCTGACTTCGCCTTGCGCGGTGACGACCTTCCCTCTCCACACCGGGCGGTGATCGGACTCGGTCTTCTCCACCGACAACACGCGGCCGCTGCTCACGCGTTGTGCCGCGGCCGCCGCTTCGTCCCGGCTCACGTCGGCCCAGGCAGGAGCGGCCAACACGATCAGCAGGGCACAGACAGGTTTGACAAGGGCTTTCATGGTGCAACGGGAGGGGTGCCCGACATCTATCGGCATCGTACTACCGTCCCACGGGGTCGACCGACACGCGCACCTGCACGAACGGCCCAGGGTTCTCGTGCATCACCGTGGCGAAATGTTGTCCCCGGTACTCGTAGTTGACCTGGTAGCCGACCACGCGCGTCTGGACTTCGTTCACGGCGCGGCACGTCGTCACTTCTCGTGGGACCTGTTCATACCGCTCTTCCCGGTCGCGGTTTGCCATGTTGTCGCCGGTGAAGGCCCCCACCACGGCACCCAGGGCCGTGGCGGCTTCCCGACCGTGGCCGCCGCCGACTTGGTTTCCGAGCAGGGCACCGGCCACGCCGCCGAGAACGGCACCGCCATAATCGCGTCCACCAGTGCGATGGGTTTCGGTGACCCATCGGCTGCCGCACTCCTGACGTGGAACGCTCACTCTCTCGTACTGCGGATCGACACTGCTGACGCGTGCGTTGTCGATGTAGGTTTCGGCGTGGACGCCGATGGCCGCGGTTGCGATCAAAGAAACAAGAGCCAGGCGCTTCATGGAGGTGTCCTTGGGTTGGTGTGGCCACATGTTGCCCGCGCCAACGTGAATCCAAGCTGAACGAAATCAGAACGCAGTTCCGCTCTGAACTCTGAGGGTACGAACGCGACCCGTCGGCGTGCGACATCCAGGGACTTCGTCGATGCCGAGATGGTGGAGGAAGCAAGAACCGCCTTCGTCACCTTGACGAGCAGGCCCTTTCAGAGGGTCGCGGCTGTTGGCTGCCAGCAATCTGGATGGACGATCGCGTCAGTTGGTGATCAACACATTGACCGTCGCGACCTGAGCCGAATCCAGTGTAGACGTCGCAATGAAGGTGATGGGCACGGGGGCCACCAGAGGAAATGCGGCCGACGTGTCCACGACAATTCGGGAGTCACTGACTGCAGTCTGGGTAATGGTGGCGCCAGCGTAGTACACCGTCGTGCCGCTGCCCGTGACGGTGCTGCCGCCGACCTCCAGCGTCCACGCCACCGGCTCGCTCGCATCCAGCTCGATGGACTGACCTGCAATGATCGAGATTGTCTGCGAGGCACCGGCTGTGACCTGAACACCGCTGAGCGGTTGGCCTCCTACCGCCACACCGATGTCGAATGTGACGACGTCTGCACTGCCACCACCGCCGCAAGCGGTGAGGCTCAGCGTCGAGGCCAGCGCGGCAATGAGCGCATAAGAGCGCAGTGCGACTTGGCGCCTGTTGCGGTTTCGCTTGTGAGCCGCGCTCTGGGCTTGCGCTTGAGCCTCTGGGGCTTGGGACATACGGTAATCAAAGTGTGCTTCGTTCCGTGTCGAACGGCATCGCAGGCTTTGCAGTTGACGGCCACCTGTAACGATGGGAACGTGAACCTGATGCGCCACTGCGCCGAGATTCGCTGCCGAGCGACTGCCCGTGAAAGCGGCTACCTTACCTACCAGGCGAGTAGCGCCGGGAAACCCTGCCTGTCCCGGTTCTCGATCGAGACCCCCCGCCCTTGCAGTTCCTTCTCGAGCAGGCGCAGCGGAGAACGAAACTCCGGGTGGGTCGCCACGATCGTGAACACACCGGTGGGATGCTGCAGCCTCTCGATCGTCACGGCGCCCAG
Source organism: Rhizobacter sp. (assembly GCA_021153565.1). Classification (GTDB taxonomy): domain Bacteria; phylum Pseudomonadota; class Gammaproteobacteria; order Burkholderiales; family Burkholderiaceae_C; genus Albitalea. The sequence continues at coordinate 2,838 of JAJKJU010000019.1, read as the reverse complement.
CCAGAGTGGCTTGGGGGATCCCGTCGCCGCCGTGAGGTCGACCACATGGCCCGACGGCCACAAGCGAAGGACCAGCCTTTGCCGGTCATCAACAACCTTTGCCAGCGTGATCGACTGCACCTCGCCCTGGTGGAACTTTGGCAGCACCGGCAACTGCTGGATGGGCGGATTCGGCAGCAGCCAGAGCAGTGCGGTGTCCGGCGCCCATGGTGATGGGGCGCGCCAACCGGCAGCGACGAGAACCGCGCTGATCTCCTGTTCCGTCGCAGCCCACTGAAGCGCAAGGGGCTCCTCGAGGTCCCCGCCGACGTCGCTTCTCGCAGCAGGCACGGTCCGCCAACCCAGCGTGGACCAGTTGGCAAGCGGGACCTCTCGTTGCTCCGACCGATGCGCGTAGCGCGTGACATCGGCTTCGTGCCGCATACCCATATAGACCCCGGCGGCCACCGTCATCGTGCCCAGGGACACCGCGGCCAGCCATCGCGCGGGCAGGCGCTCATTGCGAGCGTGGTGCGTGCAGGCGATGCCGAGCAAGGTGACCCAGGCGAGCCCGATGCTGAGGCTGGCCAGTACGTCCGAGAACCAGTGGGCGCCGAGGTAGATTCGCGAAAACGCGATCAAGCCAATGATGCTTGACGCCGCAGCGCTGAGGCCGGCCTTCATCCTGGCGGACTGTCCTCGTCCCAGGAGAAAGGCGAGGAAGCCGTAGAGCGCGATGCTGGAGGCGGCGTGTCCGCTCGGAAACGAGAACTGTTCAATGCCGCTATAGATGGCGCTCGGCCGCTCACGACCGATCGACAACTTCAGCACCCACACCAGCACCTGCGCAAAGCCCATGGTGGCCAGCCAATACGCGAGCGTGCGCCAGCAACGCCTGAGCACCAGCAGTAGTGCCACGGCGACGATGACCGGGAGTGCAACGGCCGCGCTTCCGACTTCGGTGACTGCGACCATGAGGCTGTCTGCCCACCCTGTGCGCACGCTCTGCAGTACCGCGAACACCGCCCGGTCGAAGTGCACCAAGGCATCGTTGGACAGCACGTCTTCGAGAACGCCGAAGAAAAGCCAAACACTGGCCACCAGCACGACGGCGCATGCAAGCAGCGCCGCCGATTCAGGCCGTTGCGGATCGAACAAGGCCAGGACCGCGCGTTGCTGTGGGCTCGATGCGGTACGCGCCCAAATGACGAAGCGGTCTCGCCCGCCCGCGATGACCGGCTGTAGCCGTCCGTGGATCATCCGCACCAATCGGGACAACAGCCATCCCGTGCCAACAACAAGGATCACCAACACGACAAGGCGTGAACTGATCGCCCCTGCCAGCTGGAGCGACGCACCAAAGAGAACGCCAGGCGCCAGGTGTGCGACCACCCAGGCCAGCGCCGACAGAACGTTGACGATATAAAACCGTGTGGCCGGCATGTCTGACATGCCGGCCACGACGGGGACGATCGCGCGCAGCGGGCCGAGAATTCGCCCGGCGAAGACGCTCCAACCGCCGTTCTGGGCGAAATAGGCTTGCCCGCGGTCGAAGATCGCTGGATAGCGCCTGAGCGGACCCAGGGTTCGAATGCGGTCGTGGTAGCGACGACCGAGCCAGTAGCTGATGCCGTCGCCGAGGATGGCACCAATGACCGCCGCCGCAATGGTCCAGGACGGATCGAGCACCTTGAGTCCCACGAGGACGCCCCCCACGAAGACCACCGAGCTGCCAGGAATGAACGTGCCGATCACGGCGACGGCTTCGAGCAGCGCTGCCCCAAAGACGGCACTTAGCCCAAGATGCGGGTGCGCAGACAGGAAGCTGATCAGCGCGTGCAGATGCGATTCCATTCCGGCCTCGGGCCAATGTCCAGTCGGTGGGGTTCTGGGGCGGCAAGCCGGGGCATCCAGGCGGCAGAATGTCAGACAGGTGGAGCAACTTTACGCTCACCCATGAGAACAGAATGGACCACATCGAAGCGCTGAACCGCTGGCACGCCGGCACGAGAGTGACAGGGCTTGCCGAGCAGGCCTATCGAAAGCTCGTGGCTCGCCCCATCCGCTCGGGCTGGGTGCGCCGGTAGTCCAGAAGCTGTCGCGACGAGCCCGTCCAGCTCCGGTGGGTTGCGGCGCGTTGCCCAACATCGGCTTTTTTGACCGATCAGTTTCTATCGGCGAATGACGGGAGTGGGTCGGCCCCGGCAGTACGAGTCAGATCCTGGGTCAGATCCGAGTCAGATCCTGAGACCGGTCGCTTGCGAAGTCGGCTGCGGACATTGCGGCTCTGCGGCCGGGTGGCGACGCCGCAATAGGTGCGCCGCAGTGCGGCACCAATGGATCTATGTCAGAGCGACCCGCCAGGTCTCTCTGAAAGCTGCATCCGGGCGCACGTTAGGTACGTATTCCCCGATGCCAGCGCAAGTCCCGTTGAAGGCCGCTGGCGACATCGCGGATCCGTGGCGAACGCCGCCGCATCCACTCGATCCCCACGTACCAGGAACAACGATATGCGACTCAACCGCCCCACTTCTTTCGCGCTGCGCCCGTCGTCGCTGCCGCGCGCTGATTGCGAGCCCGAGCCGTTTCGATTGCCAGCCGCTACACGTACGCGCCTGATGCGATGCCGCAGAATGATCAACAGCCCGCTCCAGGTGTGAACCTCAGGCGGGCTGATCGTTTTTTGCAGGTGCGGAAGATCAGCGACGCCGATCCGAGGTCCTCGCCAACACCGCGTTGTATTCGTCCTGCGCATGACGCAGACATTCGCTTTGAGCTGCCCCCCTCGCTTCGCGTTTGCAGGCAAGTTTCACTTCCGCAAGAGCATTGACGGCTTCTTTGCGAGCGTCGTAGGCGCTT
>JAJKJU010000018.1 GCA_021153565.1 Rhizobacter sp. | reverse complement strand
GATCTAGGCGCAAAGCGCAGCCATAGCTCGTGCTATGGCGAGCATTTGCAACGACGAGCAGGGGCCTTTTGGCGTGATGAGCGGGCATGATCGAAATACTCCCAGCCTCCCAGCCTCTCAGGAGACCGTGGCTTCGTCGGTGCGCGTCTCGCCGTGGTTGTCGACCCATGTGATCGCGACCTTGTCGCCCGCCTTGGCGTCCTTGATCGTGAACTGCATGAACGGGTTCTTCGACACCGCCGGTCCCCACTCTGCCGACAGGACCGTTTTGCCGTTGTGCATGGCCTTAACCTGCTGGATGTACCAGGCCGGAATCGTCTTGCCGGCCGCGTCCTTGCGCTGGCCGGTTTCCATCTCGTGACTCATCAGTACGCGCACGGTAGCCTTGTCGCCAGCGGCCTGGGCGCGGATACGCATCAAATCTGCCATTGTTCAAACTCCATCAATGAAGCGGGCTTGGATAGACGGCTGGGCCGTCTCAAGCGGTTCCTAAATTCCCTCGGTCGCTGCAGTGTTCCACGCTGTGCGGAACACTGCACTGGGTGCGAAGCACCCGGCGGCGTCATCAACGGGCTTCCTTGAGGCAGCGCCGAAGGCGCTTCGGGGCGGGCTCATTCAACCGCCGCAGCCGCCAAGGGTGACTTTGATTTCCTTCTGCGCATAGAGCACGCGGCCATCGGCCAGCATCGCGACAGCGAAGACGTTCGACGATTGGCCCATCTTCACGCGTGTCGCAACCGCCGGCTCGACCGCGTCGGTGAACTCGAACATCGCGGTGAGCATCGCCGGATTTTTCTCGACCATCAGGAGCATGCGCTTGACGCCAGGCAGCGCGGTCGACGCGCCCAACGGCACGACCGCACCGTTCTCGGCAATGTCGGGACTCTGGATCGTGATGTCCTTGCTCTCGGCAGGTGCCGAAGCACCGAGCGCCATCATCACGTCGGCCATCGTCTTCGCCTCAAATGCGGCAATCTGGTAACCGGCCGACTGTGCGAGCGCCACATTGGGCAGCAGGCCGGCGCCGATCAACAGCGACGCGACTGTGGCGCTCGTCTTCAATACTTCTCGGCGTGTCTTCATCGATGTCCCTACTTCAGTGGATGCTAATAAACGGAGAGACGCGTACGCGTCGGTGTGATCCCTAATTCGCCCACCTACCGGCGATCCATTGGGCGATGGCCTTCAGATCGGCTTCAGGCAGGTTCTGCGCCGGCATCGGGATCGCACCCCACACGCCGGAGCCACCGGTCCTGATCTTGCCGCTCAGGTACACCAGCGCGTCGCCCTGCCCGGCATATTTATCGGAGACGGCCTTGAAGCTGGGGCCGACGATCTGGCTGTCGATGCCGTGGCAAGCCGTGCAACTGTGCTGCTGCAGCAAGGCGATAGCCGACACAGCGGCAGGCTTTACGGCCGCCGGTTCTGCCGCAGCGGTCGGTGCCGTGCCCGCCGTGTTTGCCCCGCGTTGCGCACCGACCAGCCGGTTCTGCTCGGCCAGATTGCCGTGTGCGTTGCGGGCGAAGTCCGGCAACATCGACGCCACCCGCGGCTGTGCGGCGCAGTTCGTCATGCAGCGCGATCCCTGCAGATCCGGGCGAGCCGCGCCGCCCAGTTCCTTGCCCGGCCACAGTGCGTGTTGCGTCGTCATGCCGTTGCGATTCGGCACGCGTTTCTGGACCTCTGCCATGTTGCCGTTCGACAGCACGAAATCGTCGGGGACCACACCACCCAGGTTCAGCAGGTACGCAGTGACGCCGTACACCTCCTCGACCGTCAGCGACTTGGGCTGCGTCCACGGCATCGCGCGGTTGATGTAGTCCCACAGCGTCGAGACGGTCGAGACCTTCATCAGCGTCGTGCGGCCGGGGTAGCCGCGGTCGTCGAGGCGTGCAACGTGGCCGGTGTTCAGGTCGTCCTTCGTCGTACCGCCCACGACGGGATTGAACACCTCGTTGGAGTCGCCGAAGACGCCATGGCAGGAGGCGCACTTGTCCTCCCACACCGTCTGGCCGCGGGCCACCGATCCGGAGCCGACCGGCAGGCCTTTGAAGTCGGGGCGCACGTCGATGTCCCAGGCAGCGACTTCCTTGGGGGTCGCGGGTCGGCCTATGCCGGCGAAGTCGGGCAAGTCGGACGCCGCCTGCGCAGATGCCGCGCAGATGGCCAGCGCCGCAGCCCCGACGAAAACAAAGTCACGACAGCTGAACATTGCACACCTCACCGCTTTCCTGCACCCACCAGGTCTGGATCGAGTTGTTGTGATAGATCGAGCGGGTACCGCGCACTGCGCGCATCTGCCCGTAGGTGGCCTGGACCTGGCCGGTGTCGTCGGTGGCGCGGCTTTGCACCAGTGCGGCATCGCCCTTCCACACCCAGTCGAGGTTGAAGCGGGTGAGGCATTTGCTCAGAACCGGAGACTCCAGCCGCGCTTCGCGCCAGTTGCGTCCGCCGTCGACAGACACGTCGACGCGCCGAATCTTGCCGCGACCCGACCAAGCCAGGCCCGAGATGTTGTGAAAGCCCTTTTCGAGCAGCACCTGGCCGCCGGACGGCGTGGTGACCACGCTCTTGACCTCCTGGGTCGAGCTGTACTGCCGGTGCTGCCCTCCGGGCAGCAGGTCGACGTAGTGGATCGTCTCGTCTTTCGTACCGTAAGGCTGATCACCAAGTTCGATGCGACGCAGGTATTTGACCCAGCTCACGCCTTGCACGCCCGGCACGACGAGCCGGAGGGGATAGCCATGCTCGGGGCGCAGCATTTCACCGTTTTGGCCATAGGCGACGAGAACCTCGCCGCTCTCGATTAGCGAGATGGGAATTGTGCGTGTCATGGACGACCCGTCGGCGCCTTCTGCCAGCACGAAGCGGCCTCGCTTCCAATCGGCGCCGCAGAAATCGAGCAATGTGCGCAGCGGCACGCCGGTGAATTCACTGCAGCTCAGCATGCCATGCGTGTACTGGCAGGTCGGCACTGCAACGTTGCCCCACTCCATGCCGGTGTTGGCGCCGCATTCGATGAAATGAAAGCGCGACACCGACGGCAACCGCATGATGTCGTCCATCGTGAAAACCTTGGGCGTCTTCACGATGGCGGGGTCGGAACCGTTGACCATCAGCCGATGCGTGGTGGGGTCGACGTCCCACCACCCTTGGTGATGGCGTTCAAAGTGCAGGCCGCTCGGCGTGACGATGCCGAACAGCGATTGCAGCGGGGCGAAAGACACCGATGCCTGGCGCGTCTGGGTCAGGCCCGGGCTCTGGCGGCGCTGCACGTTGGCTTCGTAGCGCGAAGGCTTGCCGTAGCCTTCGGTGGCGACGCCCTGGCCGAGGCCTGTGCTGTGCGCGGGCAGTTGCAGAATGTTCGGGTCGCCCTCGCCCGGCACGGCGAGACCTTGCGCCAGCACCGCCGGCACAGCCAAGCAGGCCGCGGCGGAAGCAAAGGCCTGGCGAAGAAAGTCGCGTCGACCGTCTCGGGCCTCGGCCCACACCGTGCGAACGTCGTCGTGCGCCAGGAAGTTTTCAGGTGCCTTCATCAGGCGGCCTGACGCGCGGTCTTGTCGCTGCACGATGGTCTCCGGGGTTGCGTCGATTTCAATATAAGTGAATGCGAATATACGTGATAAACGAACCTTCACAGGTTGGTGGTAACGCTGAGATGCAAGATCCATTGGCGTTCCCACGACCAACGCTGCGCCGGGGGAAGGAGATCAGGTACTGGGCCGTGCGCATCCTGTTAATTTCGACGCCAACACGAGCCTCCAGGTCCAGCGCAAAGGCCTCCACCGTCTGGTGATCCTTGCCGGGCGTGGCGAACAGCAACCGCTTCTTGTCCAGGTCGTGCACCACGGTCAAGCATCGATGGCCCTTGGCCGGTCTCGTCAATGCCAACGAAGGTGACTTTGCTCATGTCCTGCTTGCGCCGAGCCGAGTCACACTTTCGAATGTGCGGGCCAACACAGGTGTCGCCGACCAACGCCCTGCCGAGCATAAGCACGGCGGCTCACTTTTAGTGTGAGCTGTCGAGCGCGCGCTGCGCCCTCACGGAGCAGCGCACCTCGAAGGCAATCCTGGGCACGAGTGGTTTGCAGCAAGTCAAGTCAGGTATCGCGGTCAAAGCCATCAAAGTTTGACCGACCTTTACCCGCGCTGACCAGTACACCCCGCAGTGTCTTCAATGGTCCGGGGTGCCCGCCTCGAGCATGAAAGTCAGGTCAGATTTTCTTCCTGTCATCCAGCCTCACGGGCACGCATCATTTTTTCAGCCAGCAATCTGATCAACATGTACCAACTCACCTCCGTCCAACAAGTTGTCTGGCTCGACCAGATATTGAATTCAAATGCACCTTATTACAACCTCGGTGTCACGCTGAAATTTGACGGCAGTATCGATCCAGTGTTGCTGGAAGAGGTAATCAACGAGGTCGCCAACACCAACGAGGCGATGCGTTTGGTCATGCGCCTCGAGGCTGGCGTTGCATGCCAGCAGGTGCAGCCACGCATTGACGTCCGCGTTCCGCTCGTGGACTTCTCCGGGCCAGACGCGGACGAGCAGGCCTGGAAGCACTTGCGACTGGCATTCGCCCGTCCGTTCAAGCTGTACGACGAACTGCTCTGGGAGTCGCAACTGGTCCGCGTGAATGCCTCGCGTCACTACTGGCTGCTCAAGTGCCACCATCTGGTCTGCGACGGCACTGGGATCCCTCTCATTGGCCACGCGATTGCAAACGCCTACAACCGCCGGCTGCGCGGCGACACGGCCCCACTGGAGAGCGGCCCCTCTTATCTCGAATTCCTGGCTGACGATCAGGCCTACCTGTCCTCACCCCGCTTCCAGCGCGACAAGCAATTCTGGTGCGAGCGTTTCGCGCAGTTGCCTGCCCCCATGTTGGCCTCAACAGACAGGCATGGGCCCGGCGCGCCCACACCCAGCAGGCAAGTGTTCTGGACCATCGAACGCCCCATATTCGATCGCCTGAAGGCGTTCTCCGCAGCATGCGAATGCACTGTCGCGCATTTCATGCTCGCCCTGCTGGCAACATACTTTGCACGTACCTATCACCTCGACGAGGTGGTGATCGGCCTGCCGGTGCACAACCGCAGCACCGCGCGTCAGAAGCGCACCTTGGGGATGTTTTCGTCGATCATTCCGGTAGGAATACGGGTTGACCTGCAGAGGTCATTCATCGACCTGCTGGACGATGTTGCCGCGGAATTGCGGCGCTGTTATCGGCATCAGCGGTTCCCGATCGCAGACATCAATCGAAATTTGAAGCTGGCTCAGGTCGGCCGCAAACAGCTCTTCGACGTGACCTTTTCCCTCGAAGGTTTTCCGGGGGACGGCCACCTAGGGAACGTGAAGCCCGCATCCTTTGCGATGCATCACGGGTTCGAGCAGACGCCGCTTGCCGTGTTCGTGCGCGACTACCACCGATCAGAAGATGTGGTCGTCGAGTTCAACTACAACACCGGCGCTCTACAGCGCGAAGCCGTCGAAGACGCCCAGAAGCGGCTGGGCCTCCTGCTGAAGGTGATACTGGAAGACGGTTCCGCTCAGCAGGTCGGAGCCCTGCCTTTGCTGGATGAGCGAGATCAGGCCTTGTTGCGGGGCTTCAATGACACGCACGCTGACTATCCCTCGGATCGGCTGATCAATCAGTTGTTCGAGGATCAAGTACGCCTCGCACCCGAGGCCACCGCCGTGGTCTTTGAGGACCGGCGCTTGAGTTATGCCGAGCTCAATCAACACGCCAATCAGCTCGCCCATACCTTGCGACAGCAAGGCATGGAGCCAGGCGAATTCGTGCCGATCGTGATGCCGCGTTGCCCCGAGATGTTGATCGCGCAATTGGCAGTGCTCAAGAGCGGCGGCGCCTATGTGCCCATCGATCCGGACTTTCCTGTCGAGCGGCAGTTGTTCATGATCCAGGACTGTGGCGCCCTGCGGGCCATCAGCGCACAAAGCACTGCCGTGCAGCTGCACACGGCAGATCTGGCTTGGCTCGTCCTCGACGCGATGCGTCATCTCACCGTATCGTGCTCTTCGCTCGACCTCCACGTGCAGCGCGACGCCACGGATGCCGCCTATGTGATGTACACCTCGGGCTCGACCGGTCAGCCCAAGGGGGTGATCATTCCGCATCGCGGCGTCAACCGACTCGTCATCAACAGCGGCTATGTCGACTTGTTGCCGAGCGACTGCGTGGTGCATTGCAGCAACCCTGCATTCGATGCCTCGACTTTCGAAGTCTGGGCAGCGTTGCTGAACGGCGCGCGTACGCTGATTGTTCCAACGCCGACTGTCCTGCAGCCTTCGCTCTTTGGCTCACTGCTCGCGGCCAAGGGCGCGACCGTCCTGTGGTTGACCGCGGGCCTGTTCCATCAGTATGCCGATGCACTGGCGAATGTGTTTGCGCAACTGCGCTACCTGCTGGTCGGCGGTGATGTGCTGGATCCCGGCACGATTCGCCGCGTGCTTCGCGAGAACGCGCCGCAGCATCTGCTCAATGGCTATGGACCCACCGAATCCACGACCTTCGCCACCACCCATCGCATCGCATCGGTCGATGAGCGCTCATCCAGCATTCCCATCGGCCGCCCGATCGCCAACACGCAGATCCACATCCTCGACGAACGCCAGAAACCGATACCCATCGGGTGGCCGGCGAGATTCACGTCGCCGGAGCCGGCGTGGCGCTGGGCTATCTGAACCGCCCCGATCTGAGCGCCGAGCGCTTCTTGCGCGACCCCTTCAGCAGCGCCCCGAACGCCCGCATGTACAAGAGCAGCGACCTCGGCCGCTGGCTGCCCGACGGCACCATCGAGTACCTGGGCCGCAACGACCATCAGGTGAAGATCCGCGGTTTCCGCATCGAGCCGGGCGAGATCGAGGCGCAGCTGGCTCGCCATCCCACGGTCAGAGAGGCTGCCGTCATCGCCCGCGAGGACACGCCCGGCGACAAGCGTTTGGTGGCCTATCTCACGTCGCTTTCCGACGAACCCTTCGATCTCGATGCACTGCGCAGCCACCTGAGGTCGTTGCCCGAGTACATGGTCCCCGCCGCCTTCGTCACGCTCGACGTCTTGCCGCTCACGCCCAATGGCAAGCTCGACCGCAAGGCACTGCCCGCGCCCGATCTGGCCGCTTTCCCAGGACGCCAATACGAGGCCCCTGAAGGGCCGCTGGAACTCGCTTTGGCCCAGATCTGGGCCGAGTTGCTGCACGTCGAGCGCGTGGGTCGCCACGACAGTTTCTTCGACCTGGGCGGTCACTCGCTATTGATCGTGCAGATGATCGAGCGGCTGCGTCAGGCTGAGCTGCACGCCGAGATGCGCACCATCTACAGCGCCCCCACCTTGGCCGCGCTGGCGCAGGCCATGGCTCACCAGGCCGCTGCGCCGTTCAGTGCCCCGCCCAATCTCATCACGCCACATTGCACCTCGATCACGCCGCAGATGCTGCCCCTGGTGCAGCTCGATGCCGCGCAGATCGAGTGCATCGTACGCAGCGTGCCCGGTGGCGTGGCCAATGTGCAGGACATCTATCCGCTGGCGCCGCTGCAGCAGGGCATCTTGTTCCACCACCTGCTCAGCCCCCTCCACGACCCCTACATCTTGTCGATGCTGTTCTCGCTGGACAGCCGCGAGCATCTGGACCGCTTCCTCGCGGCGTTGCAGCGCGTGCTTGATCGGCATGACATTTTGCGCACAGCCGTGCTGTACCAGGATTTGGCTGACGCGGTGCAGGTGGTGTACCGCCACGCCGAGCTCCCGGTGCACTCGTTCGCGCTCGACCTCGGGCAGGACCCGCTGCCCCAGTTGCACGCGCGCATGGCCCCGCAGTGCTTGCCCATGGACTTGCAGCGCGCACCGCTGGTGCACGCGGAGATCGCCTCGCACCCGAGCAGCGCGCAGTGGTTCCTGGTGCTCAAGATGCACCACCTTGTCAGCGACCATGTCTCGCAGGAGATCATGTTGGCCGATCTGACGGCGTGTCTGCACGGCCAGGCGGATCGCCTGGCCGCTCCGATCGCTTACCGCGACTTCGTGGCCCATGCGCTGGCGGCCCGGCACGACGAGGCAGCCGAAGCGTTCTTCCACAGCCGGCTGGCCGATGTGGATGAGCCCACGGCACCCTTCGGACTGCTGGATGTGCGTGGCGACGGCACCCGCATCACGCAGGCGCAGCAGTTGCTGGAGCCGGCACTCGCGCGACGCCTGCGCGCCGCCGCGCGGCGTGCTGGTGTCAGCGCCGCGCCGCTGTTCCATGCCGCCTGGGCGCTGGTGGTGGCGCGCACCAGCGGACGCGATGACCCCGTGTTCGGCACAGTGTTGTCGGGCCGTTTGCACGGCGGCCCAGGCGCCGATCGGGTGGTGGGGCTGTTCGTCAACACCTTGCCGATGCGTCTGCGGCTGCACGAGCACAGCGCCGAGCAATTGCTGAAGCACACCCAGCAGGAGCTGGTGGCGCTGCTGCGGCATGAGCAGGCGCCGCTGGCGCTGGCGCAGCGCTGCAGCTCGCTGCAGGGGTCCACCCCTTTGTTCAGCGCGATTCTGAACTACCGACACAGCCCCCCTGTGGCCGCTTCGGCGGTGGGGGATGGCATCGAGCTCTTGCATGCTCAAGAACACAGCAATTACCCGTTTGGGCTGTCGGTGGACGATCTGGGCGATGGCTTTGCGCTGACTGTGCAAATCGATCGGCGCGTCGATCCGCATCGCATTGCCGCTTGCATGCTCACGGCCCTGGAGTCGCTGATCCAGGCGCTGGAGTCGGCCCCCCATACGCCTGCGCTGCAGTTGCCAGTGCTGCCACTTCAAGAACTGGAACGGCTGCGAGGCTTCAATGACACGCACGCCGACTACCCCTCGGATCGGCTGATCCATGAGTTGTTCGAGGATCAGGTGCGCCTCGCGCCTGAGGCCACCGCCGTGGTCTTTGAGGAGCAGCGGCTGAGCTATGCCGAACTCAATCAGCGCGCTAATCAACTCGCCCATGCCCTGCGACAGCAAGGTGCGCAAACTGGGGAATTCGTGCCGATCGTGATGCCGCGCGGACCCGAGATGCTGATCGCGCAATTGGCGGTGCTCAAGAGCGGCGGAGCCTACGTACCCATCGATCCGGAGTTTCCTGTCGAGCGGCAGTTGTTCATGATCCAGGACTGTGGCGCCCTGCGCGCCATCAGCGCACAAAGCACTGCCGTGCAGCAGCACACGGCAGATCTTGCCTGGCTCGTCCTCGACACGAGGCGTCATCTCACCGTGTCGTGCTCTTCGCTCGATTTCCACGTGCAACGCGACGCCACGGATGCCGCCTATGTGATGTACACCTCGGGCTCGACCGGTCAGCCCAAGGGGGTGATCATTCCGCATCGCGGCGTCAACCGTCTGGTCATCAACAACGGCTATGCAGCCTTCGACGCCACGGACCGTGTGGCTTTCGCCTCCAATCCTGCCTTCGACGCCACAACGATGGAGGTGTGGGCTGCGCTGCTCAACGGAGGCTGCATCGTCGTCATCGACAGAGACACGATGTTCGACACGCCACGTTTCGCACAAGTACTGCAACAACAGGGCGTCACGGCACTCTTCGTCACCACGGCATTGTTCAACCAGTATTCCGTGGCGATTCCAAAGGCACTGGCGGGGCTGAAGTATCTGCTGTGCGGCGGCGAGCGCAACGACCCGGCGTCCTTTGCCCGCGTGCTTTGCGAAGGCGGTCCCAGGCACCTCATTCACTGCTACGGCCCGACCGAGACGACGACTTTCGCGCTCACCTATGAAATCGACCATGTACCGGAGGACGCCACCAACCTGCCCATCGGCCGGCCGATTTCCAACACAACCGTCTATGTGCTCGACCGATATCTGAAGCCGGTACCCATCGGCGTGGCCGGCGAGATCTACATCGCCGGAGCCGGCGTGGCGCGGGGCTATCTGAACCGCCCCGAGCTGACCGCCGAGCGTTTCTTGCGCGACCCCTTCAGCAGCGACCCGCACGCCCGCATGTACAAGAGCGGCGACCTCGGCCGCTGGCTGCCCGACGGCACCATCGAGTACCTGGGCCGCAACGACCATCAGGTGAAGATCCGCGGCT
>JAJKJU010000017.1 GCA_021153565.1 Rhizobacter sp. | reverse complement strand
CGCTGGGCGGGATGCGATGCAAGGCGCTCCGAGCGCCGTGTGGCGAGCCACACAAGTGAGGAGCAACGCCGCAGCGCGCCCGCCCAGCGCCCCCAAAACGGTAAGTTGTTTCGGGCCATGTCCTCAGCTCAGCATCTCCGAATGCGGCGACCGGCCTCCAGTGGGCCGACAGAGTCAAGAGACAACTGGTCACGTACATTCCGGTGGTTGCGAACTTCGTGATCCGAGACCCGACCAGTGACGTCAGATAGCAATCTTCTCGACAGCATCGATGACCCGTTCGTCGCCATCGATGCAACATGCCGTGTGATCCGATTGAACCGCGCCTTCGAACGCCTGTTCGGTTTGCGGGCTTCAAGCTCGGTAGGTCGCGAGCTTTTTTCTCTCGCCGAAAGCTTGCAGGATGCACCGCTCGAGGCCGAAATTCATGCTGCATTGGCCAAGGACGTTGCTGGCCGTTCCATGGATTCAATGACGATCGATGGGCGGGCTTTCGAGCTCAGAGCCAGCCCGCTGAACGACGGCGGACTCGCGTTGCTGTTCCTCGATGTCACTCACCGAGTCGAAGACGATCGGCGTACGGCCAACGCTCTCGGCAGGATCGCGCACGATTTTCGCAACCGGCTGGCCCCTCTGCTGACTTCTCTCGAATTACTGAAGCGCCCCAACATTGCCGAAGAGACCAAGACGAAGGCGCGGGCCATCATGGGTCGGCAGGTGGATCAGATGGTTGGCCTGATCGACGAAGTGCAGGACATTGCTCGCGGCGGTAGAGGCGCGACGCGATCAGCGGGGTTGGGGAGGGCGGAAGCCGGGAATGGGGCGTCGAAAGAGGTCGATTCACTGGGTGAACTGGAGCCACGAGAAGTGGAACCACGAGACTCGACCGACAAGGGTGCCCGGGTGCTCGTGGCAGACGACAGTGATCTCGTGCAGCAGTCCGTCGTCGCGCTGCTGGTCGCCGAAGGATACGAAGTGCGAACCGTGTCCGATGGCATCGAGGCCGTGGCCGCCGCCGAGGATTGGAGGCCACGCTACGTCCTGCTCGACCTGCACATGCCGCGACTGGGCGGCATGGAGGCCGCCAAGCGGCTGCGGCAGTCGCCTTTGGCCGACGACATGGTGTTGCTGATGATGAGTGGCGTGACGCTCGACGATTCTTGGCGCGAACACGCCCGCCAGGCGGGCTTCGACGTCTGCGTCGACAAGACGGCCGACCCGGCCGAGTGGCTCGCTGCGATGAGGCAGGCCGGGAAGCGTCGCGCGGGAGGGCTCAGAGGCTGAGAGTATTTCGATCATGCCCGCTCATCACGCCAAAAGCCCCCTGCTCGTCGTTGCCCAAGCTATGGCTGCGCTTTGCGCCTGGATCAGGCGCCTTTTGACGTGCTGCTCGGACACGTTCGAAATACTCTCAGCCTCTCAGAGGCTGAGCCTCTTCAGGTCCGGCGGACCGGCCGTCTCAGTGCCGTCCTGATCGCCGGCAACTCAGGCTGCCCGCCCACAAGGCGGTGAATGTTGAGCACGTCGAGCGCCCGCTTCGGGCCTGCGACAGCGCCCATCAGCACCACCAGGATCTTTCTCCCTGCTGCTTCGAGCCGCATGCTCAGGCAGCGACCGGCTTCGTTCGTGAAGCCGGTCTTGGAGACCGAGATGTTCCAGCCGGGGCGACCGACGAAATGATTGGTGTTGTGAAAGACGCGCCCGCGCCCGCGCACTGCAATGCGGCTGCTGGACTGGCTGGTGGCTCTCACGATCTCCGGGTAGGTGGATGCCGCCGTCAGTATCTTCGCCATGTCATGCGCCGTCGCATGGTTATCGGGCGACAAACCTGTCGGCTCGACCAAAGCGGTGTTCTCGAGCTTCAGCTCGGTGATCTTGTGTTGCGTGGCCAGCAGGAAAGCCTCATTGCCGCCCGGGTATGTGCGTGCGAGCGCGGCGGCGGCATGGTTGTCGGAGGACATCAGCGCGATTTCGATGAGCGTGCTGCGCGGAAGCACAGTGCCCACAGATAGCCCCGAGCGCGTGTGCTTGAGCGTGTCGAGATCGGCCTTGTCGATGCGGATGGCGTCGGTGGGCGAAAGATGCGCGTCGAGGACCACCATCGCCGTCATCAGCTTGGTCATTGATGCAATGGGCGCCGCGGTGGCGGCATCCTTCTCGAGGAGTATCTCGCCGCTCTCTTCATCAATCACCAGTGCGTGGGCGGACTCGATCGTGACAGCATGCGACGCGACGCAGCACAGGCAGAAGGCGAGAGAAATGAGGGCGTTCTTGAGCATCGTGTTGGAGAGGAGTTGAAAAAATGACAAGGCTTTGCTCACGCGATCACTGGGCAACGTGCGCGCGGCCCGTTCCGACTACAGGTCGTTGCGCTTGTTCCATGAATCTCAAAAAAAGTTTGCATTTGTTCCGAACATTGTTTGCCATATGTAAAACATGCACGCTCGGGCGAGGGCTGCAAAGCGAGGCATGGACGATTTGGGGCGGTCGCTTCGACACCATCAACCAGAACGACTTCAGCATTTGGGGCTTGGTCGCGTCCCTGTTCCTGATGTGTAGGAATGCCGTCGATTCACATCTTCACGGCGCGACCCCACAGTAACCCTGTACCTGGCCAGATGCAGTGTGGGCATACTGCGCCGACGTTTTTCATGATAGTTACGAAGGTCACTATGACACTGTCCCGTTCCGCTTTTGCCGGCGTTGCCATCGCCTCCACAATCCTGCTCGGCGCGTGCAACCGGATCCCCGATACCGTGAAAATCGGCGTCGCGCAGCCTCTAAGCGGGCCGCTCGCCCCACTCGGCGCCGACATGAAGAACGGGGTGCAACTGGCCGTGGACGAGCTCAACGCCAAAGGCTTCACGATCAATGGCAAGCCGGTCAAGCTTGAAGTCGTGGCGGTGGATGACAAGGCCAATGCGGAGACGGGCATGGCGGTGGCGCAGACGCTTGTCGACGCCAAGGTGGTCGCAGTCGTGGGGCATCTGAACTCGGGCGTCAGCATTGCGGCGGCGCCCATTTACGCGCAGCACAACATTGCGGAGCTTGCCATCTCAACCAAGCCCGAATACACGCAGCTCGACCTGCCCACGACGCTGCGCCTGGTGGCCAACGACGCCATGCAATCCAAGGCTCTTGGCTCGTACGCGGCGACGCAGATCGACGGCAAGCGCTTTGCGGTAGTGGATGACAACACGCCCTACGGCAAGGGTCTGGCCGATCTGGCCGCGGTCGAGATGAAGAAGAACAAGAAGGAAGTCATCTTGCGCGCGAGCCTCGATGACAAGACAACTGATTTCTCCAAGCTCATCCCTGAACTGAAGAGCAAGAATATCGATGTGTTCGTGACGACGCTCGCCGACTTCCAGGTAGCGGCGCTGATCGAGCAAATTGTCAAGGCTGGCATGTCCGAAATGACGATCATCGGCGGCGACACGATCAAGACGGACAAGCTGTCGGGGGCGTCGGCTGGCATCCGTGCGGTGTACGCCACCACACCGATCGTTGATGCGCGCGAGTTCATAGCCGGCCCGCAATTCCTGAGCAGATTTCGTGATGCTTTCAAGGGCGAACCGGTCTATGGTGCGCACTACGCCTACGACGCGGTGTACGTTCTGGCCGCCGCGATGCAGCGCGGCGCCACTGCCGACCCGAAGAATGTGCTCAATGAATTGAAGCACATCGACGCGCTGGCGCCCGTCACGAGCAACGTTCGCTTCCGCGGCGACGGCGAGCAGCACTATGGCGTGGTCAGTGTGTATCGCGCCCGCGGCGGCAAGTGGGACCCAGTGACGCGCAGCGATACCTGGTAATTCGTGAGGCCCGGATTGAGAGGCTACGAGTGCGATAGCGCCCGTTGAATGAAGTGCCGCGCAACGGTAGTGCGCGGCACCTTTCCCGTGAACCAGCTCCGCACGTCGGCTTCCAGGCCGACACCGTGCATGTAGTTGTAGAGCGCCTTCTTCAGGCCCACGCCCAATGCATCGTGATCGACACCGGTCGGGTCGATGAAGCCCACATCGTTTTTTGCGAACGACACCGGGGGCAACGGCTGCAGGCTCACGCCGTATTGTTCAGGGTTCTTGCCCACGGGCGAATGCACCGTGCAAGCAAAGCGGTGAAAGAAGCCCGACTGGATGCAGCCCTGCTCGAAAAGCTGCCGCACGTATTCCAGCGCGTCCACCGTGTCTTGCACCGTCTGCGTCGGAAAGCCATACATCAGATAGGCGTGGACCAGGATGCCGGCGTCGGTGAAAGCGCGCGTGACGCGTGCCACCTGCTCGACCGACACACCTTTCTTCATCAACTGCAGCAGGCGGTCGGAAGCCACTTCGAGCCCTCCCGAGATTGCGATGCAGCCGCTGTCGGCGAGCTCCTGGCACAGCTCGGGTGTGAATGATTTTTCGAAGCGGATGTTGCCCCACCACGAAATCGAGAGATTGCGCTTTTGCAGCTCAGCCGCCAGCGTCCTGAGCGCCTTGGGCGGAGCGGCCTCATCGACAAAGTGAAAGCCCGTCTGGCCGGTCTCGTCGATGATGGCCTGGATGCGGTCGACCAGTGTGGTGGCGGCCACGCCTTCATAGCGCGAGATGTAGTCGAGGCTGACGTCGCAGAAACTGCACTTCTTCCAGTAGCAGCCGTGCGCCACGGTGAGCTTGTTCCACCGCCCGTCGGACCATAGCCGGTGCATGGGGTTGAGCATGTCCAGCAGTGACAGATAGTCATTGAGCGGCAGGCCGTCCCAGGTGGGTGTGCCGACTTCGGCGAACGCAATGTCCGATTCGCCGAGATTGAGGTTGACGTAGCGAACTGCACCTTCGGGTGTGCGAACGAAGGTGCGCACGAGGCGGCCCTGGGCTCGCTCGCCACGCAGATGTTCGAGCAAGGCGAGGATGGGCCGCTCGCCGTCGTCGAGCGTCACATAGTCGAAGTAGTCGAACACGCGCGGCTCGGCGAGTTCGCGCAGCTCGGTGTTGACGAAGCCGCCGCCCAGCGCGGTGAGGATGTTCGGATGCTTTGCCTTGATGGCCTGCGCGATGCGAAAGGCGGCATAGACGGAGCCGGGGAAGGGCACGGACACGAGCACCAGATCGGGCTGGTGGCCTTCGATGGATCGCAGCGTGAGCTCGATCAGCGTGCGGTCGACGAGGTTGAGCGGCGCGGACAAGGCGTCGGCAAGCGGATCGAAGGTTGGCTGGCTTTGCGCCAGTGACTCGGCATAGCGCACGAACTCGAAACGCGGATCGATGGCGTCACGCAAGACGTCGGCGATGTCATTGAGATAGAGCGTGGCAAGGTGCCTCGCGCGGTCTTGCATGCCCAGCGCGCCGAAAGCCCAGGCGAGCGGATCGCCGCCGTCTTCGTCGATGTAGACGTCGAGCGATGCGAAGCGCGGTCCTTCGGGGAGAAAGCTGCGCGAGGCGATGCGATGGCCGATGGTCGGGTCGCGTCCTTGAAGGAAGGCGATGACCGGGCCGATCGTGCACGCATAGCGGTCGAACTGCTCATGGAACGTACTCACGAGTGCTGTTCGCGTGCGCGCAGGCATCGCGTCGATGCACTTGCGAATCGACGCGATGCCATCGACGGAGAACAGCTTGAGCACCAGCGCGAGCGCCAGGTCTTCCTGCGCTGCGTCCACGCCCCGGGAACGAAGAAACCCGGTGATGTACGCAGTGGACGGATACGGGGTGTTGAGCTGCGTCATCGGCGGGATGAGCGACAGGACGCGAAGAGACTTGGCGGACATGCCGCGATTGTCGCCGTTGCGCCGTGCTCGCCGGACGATCCCGGCATCCGGTCTGCGCGACGACGGGTCGTCAGCGGTGCGACGCGAGCAGGCGGCACGATCGCACGCATCGCGTCGTCACGTCCGTTTGTGTGGGCTGTGCGCAGCCCAGCTGTGGCAAGCTCTCGTTTTGCCTTTTTGCCGTTCCATTTGGAGATTGATCATGAAGCGCGTGTTGTCCACTTTCATCCTCACCGGCGTGGCGCTCGCCGTGCAACCTGCCTTCGCTGCCGACCATGCCCGTGCGCACGACGCTCCCAAGCTCGTGAGCGGCGTGAAGCTCTCGTCGATTTGCGATGGCTGCGGCGTGGTGTCGAATGCGCACACCGAAACCCGCAAGGGCAAGGCCAGCGGCGTTGGTGCGGTGGGCGGCGCAGTCGCGGGCGGGGTGGTCGGCCACCAGTTCGGCGGCGGCGGCGGCAAGACGGCCTTGACCGTGCTCGGTGCCGTCGGCGGTGGCGTGGCCGGCAACGAGATCGAGAAAGACATGAAGAAGTACACCGTCTGGGTTACCACCGTGACCTTCAAGGACGGCACCAAGAAAAAGTACGAACGCACCACCAACTCAGGGCTCAAGTCGGGGGATGTGGTGCACATCGAGAACGGGCATCCGGTGAGGAAGGCGGCAGCCTGATAGCCGCGCGCGAAGCCGGCGCGCTGGACTGCTGGACCAAGGCAGCCGAGGACGCGGCACCGCGTCCCAGGCCTGCTGCAGGCTTAGGACATGGCCCGGAACAAGTTCCCGTTTTGGGGGGCTGGGCGGGCGCGCTGCGGCATTGCTCCTCACTTGTGTGGCTCGCCACACGGCGCTCGGAGCGCCTTGCATCGCATCCCGCCCAGCGCCCCCAAAACGGGAACTTGTTCCGGGCCATGTCCTTACCGATTCGTTTCCTGATACCAGTAGATCCGGCTGCGCGGCACGTTGATGACCGGATTCACGCGGGAAGCCTCGAGGCCCGATTGCTTGGAGTTCGGGCACCCGATGCAGAAGGCGACTTGTTGGGCCATCTGGCATGGCGTAGGTCTTCGCCACGCCCAGGTCGGCCGTGCAGACATTGCCCGACGTCACCGCGCTGGAGGGGCGGTTGGTGCCGAAGTAGGAGGCACCGGCAATCGAGGTCGCGGCGTTCACGACCTTTTCTCCCGGTTCCAGCGCCACGTAGCAGCCTCGCCCCGCAATGCTGGACGCCGAACTTGCAGCGGTGAGGTCGTTCCAGACGGTGACGACCGGGTTCGCCGGCGCACCCTTGCCTCTGTAAGTGTCGAAGATCTGGAAGAAGTGGTCCCGGGTTGCGTTCAGCAGTGGCTTCTCGCGATCGCCCGAGCCGAACATCAAGGCAGCGAACGAGCGGGTGACCACGACATCGGGCGCAAAGAAGAACTTGCGGCCCGTGCTCGTTCCTCCAGACAGATCGGCGATCGTGTCGATGGACCAGGCGCTCGGTGCAGTGCTGGTACTCGTCTCGAAGTCGATCCGGTAGACCTTGCCGCCCAGATCGACGGCGTAGGCGCGGTCGATCTGGCCGTTGAGATCCGCGTCCACCAGCGCGACGTCGGCTGCGACGCTGCGTTCCGTGGAGAAAGCCTTCAGCAAGACGCCGCTGATGGCGTCGAGCACGTAGACCCGGTTCCCCATCGTCGTGGCGCCTGGCGTGCCGATGTCTTCGGCATCTGCGTCGTAACCTGCGCCGAAGACCAGAACGGGGTTGGCGTTGCCGAGGATCCTCGCAACTTTCGGCTCCGACCATGTCTGCCCGAGCTGTGCCAGGTCGCTGCTGGTCTTCTTCCAGAGGTACTGCGGCGCTTCGGGGTCGGTGACGTCGAACGCGTACAAGAGCCGGCCGCCGCGGCGCATGCCGATGTAGATGATGACCCGGCTCATCGTCTGGTCGGCATTGACTTTCTGGTAGACCCCGATGGGGCCGTCCACGAAGTAGCCGCGTGGCGTGGCGGTGGTGGACGCGGTCGTCGACAGCCTCACGGTCGGGTAATTCGCGCGCAGGCGGTTGAGCTTGGGAAACATCTCCTGTGGAATGAAGCCCCACAGCTCGTCGCCAGCGCCGGCGCCGGAGGGATTGCCGTTGATCGCGTGGAGCATGCCGTCGTTGGCGCCGTAGAACACCACCACGCCGCGCGAACCGCCATAGTTCACAACAGCCGAGCGCGAATGCAGCACGTCGCCATGGACCGATGGGCGAATGGTGGTCGCAGGACTGGTGGTGGGGCCGGCTTCGTCGCCGGCGTTGCTGGTGCCGCGCAGCCAGTCGATCAGGTCGGCGCGGCCCGAGGTGGCAACACCCAGCGAGGCGTCGGTGACGAGCGCGTTGGCCGCTTTGAACTCGGTGCTGCCCGTGCCGCCGAGGACGGTATTGGGGCTGCATCCGACGCAGGTCAGCACCTTGCGGGAAGCCTGCGATGTGGCGTAGACGGTACGCAATCGTTGTGCCGCCGCGCCTTTTTCGACCACCTCACCGTCGGGCGAGTCGCTGGCCGAAGCTGGCGTACCCAGGGGCTGGTTGCTCCAGAACGTGCTGCCGGCGGTCCAGGCCGAGGTGGCGCTAGTGCTGATGAAACCCGTCGTCGAACTGACCGCCGCTGCGCCGTTCGAATCGACGAGTTGCAAGAGCCCCAGGTTGTCCAGGGCAAAGTGGTATTGCTTCAGGTTGCCGCGCCAGCGCGGATGGGCATCGGCGTCCGGTCGGAACATGCCCATGTAGATCTGGTTCAGGTAGGTGCCGCGTGCGTTCACCGCGACCGGCAGGCTGGCCGCGGCAAACACGCTGTTGACGGCCTGGATTTCGTTGAACACGACCAGCAATGAATCCAGCAGCGAATCGGCGCTGCCCGCGCTGTGGAACGTGCCGCCGGAGGCCGTTGCGATGGCCTGAATGAAGTTCGGGTAGAGCCCGTCGCTCGGGTCGCCCGTCACTGCCAAACCATGCGTGACGATGCCTTGCGCACCGTCCTTGCCGCTCACGTCGATGCCGCGCATGAAGCGCGAGAATTCGTCGGCCCAGTTGGCCTGGTCGACGCTCTTGACGTAGGACGTCGCGTAGGTGATCTGCGAAGTGTCCCCGCCCGCGTCCGCCAGCAGCGTTTGCGCGCTGCCGTTCTCCGACGATTGGGGCGATCCGTTGGCGATGAAGATCACATGGTTGCGTGCGCAAGAGGCCTGCGAGGGGCTGACGTACTTGCCGCCGGACACCGCCGCATGGTCCCACTTGCCGCCCTGGGTCCCCTGGTAGGGCGTGGCCCCCTTGAAGTACAGATAGGCCTCGTACATCGCCTTCGCGAAATCGCCGTTCGTTGCTCTGTCGGCCTCGATACTGAGTGCACTGATGAGCGCCTTCAGCGCGGCCTTGTTGTTGGTGGTGAGCGCGGTGAACGCCCTGCGCGGATAGGCGCCGTTGCCGGGCGATTCGTTCAGCAGCATGATGCCCACGTTGAACAGTGCGTTGTTCGACGGATCGCTGGCGCCGGGTCTGACCGGCAGGGCGTCGATCAGGTTGTACAGCGCGCACTTCTCGATCCCCATCTTCGTGCCCTGTTCCTTGTCGGGGCTCGATGTCTTGGGGCCTGCGGCGGTGACGACGCCGTTTTCCTTGTAGAAGCAACTGGCTGCGGACGTGCTGCTCGACCAGTTGGCAGAGTTATCGAGAATCACCAGCACGTTCGGCAGCGCGCCGCCGCTGTTGGCGCCCGAGTAGATGTCGATGTCCTCCGCCCACGCGGGGATCATGAACCCGGCCATGGCCAGCAGGAGGACCGCGCGAAGCTGCTTTGAAAGTCTGTTCATGGTCGTGAGGCTCCAAAGCGTGGTCATGGACAGGCAACGTGGTCATGGACAGGCATTGGCCGTGTCGGTACTCAACGAGCGAACGGCGATGCCCTGGTTCACCGCAACGCTGGCGTTGCGGCGGCTGTCGGTCACCACGGCGCGAACATTCCATTGGCTGTCGGCACACAAGGAGTCGCCTGTGGGCAGCGCGGAGCCTTGCACCTCGATGCCGGAGTTCTGGACCGAACTGGAGCCCAGGCATTTGATGTCGTCCGGGGAGGCAGGATCGAGTTCGGTGACCTTCAGGACACCAACGCGATAGCAGGCAGGCGCCGGCGACAGGCGTGCGCTGTAGTCGGCGACGCCGTCGCCATCGACATCGACCGGGATCGGGGCGGCGGCCACGGCGGCCGACTGCTGCACGAACAGTGGCGAGCTGATGGTCAGCTCCACGGCCGCCTGAGCCGCGGACAAGACCTCATGTCGCGCTTGCGTGTTGCCGACGATGCGCATGTTGCTCATGCTCGTGTTGACGGCCGACATGGCGAGCATCGCCAGCGCCGCCAGCATGATCAGCGACAAGATGAGCGTGATGCCGCGATGGTGGAATCCGCAGTGGCTCTTCGGCGAACCGTCATGTCGCGCGCTGCCGATTTCGCGGGCAGCGAGTCGTGGGCTCATTGAACTTCCCTCGAACTGCTGGGATTGACGAGCCGGATGGTGATGCCGTAGACCCGGCGCGTGTATCCATCGGAGGGCGTGTTGACCGTTCCCGCTCCTCCCATCCGGAACTGCTGTGCTGCCGCGAGCCCGGAGCCCACCGCCTTGTCGAGCGAGCGAGTGACGAA
Organism: Rhizobacter sp.; assembly: GCA_021153565.1. Lineage (GTDB taxonomy): Bacteria > Pseudomonadota > Gammaproteobacteria > Burkholderiales > Burkholderiaceae_C > Albitalea. The sequence continues at coordinate 11,451 of JAJKJU010000017.1, read as the reverse complement.
ATGGACGTTGACGGCGACGACGTTGTTCCATGCCGTGCTGCCTCCCGCCGTGCCGAGCGCGGTGAGGTAGGTATCTGCGCTGCCGTTGCCATCCATGTCGAATCCATATTCAAGCCGCAGGTCGTCGATGCCGTCAGCCAACGCGGTGGTCGTCAGCTGGCCGCCCACGAGATCGATCCGTTTCAAGGTTGGCGTGGTGTCGCCTGCGCCACAGCGATTGCAGGTGGCCACGTAGTAGATGCGCGACACATAGGGACGCACCAGGTTGGGGGCGGTGCAATCCAGATTGCGCAGGACAAGCAGGGCGCGGTCGGTGCTGAAGATGAGCCGCGGCGCGGTCACGTCGTTGGCGCAAAAGGAATATTGCACGTAGTACTGGGCATTGCTTGCGCTGATCGTCGAAGGGTTGACCGCCTCCACACTCAGGCGACGCACCGCGACTGCGTAGGTGCCTGCCTTGCGGTTGGGCAGGCATGACAGAGCGTCCATCGGGCCGTAGCCTTGGACCGGAGCGGGCAGTGTGAAGGGCGAACCGATCCAACCCGTGGGCGACGTGCTGCAGGGGTTGGGCGTGGTGTAGAGGGCGCCTCTCACCGACGTCTCGCCATAGAAGCCGGCCAGGCGCAAATCGTCTGCCAGCAGTTCGGACACGTAGCGGCCGTTTTCTATCTGCATGCCTGAGCGCGCCAGGTTCTGCCCGTTGGTCGAAGCATTGGCGAAGACGAGCAGCAGCATCGTTGTGACGATGAGCCCGAGCGCGAGCCCGACCATCAATTCAATGAGCGAAAAGCCCCGGGCAGGTGAACGGTGGGGTGTGTTCATGGCATCTCAGCCTCTCAGCAGCGTGCAAGCGATGGCGCAGACGCGGCGTCGTGCAGCAGACCCACGCACACCGTCGACGAAACCATGCGTCGCAGCGTCTCGGCAGGAAATGCGACATCGCCCTTTCCGCAGGTTCCGGCGGGTGCGCCGGTGGGAACCATGCCCTGCCAGACAAGGGACAACACGTAGCGATCGGTGCTGCCCGCGGAGCGGGCGATGCACCCGCGCGCGGAGATCATCGAGCCGATGCTGCTGCCGCCGCGGATCTCGGCGCTGCCCCGGATGAGGTTTCCCCACTCGCACAGATCGATGTCCGCCCTCGTCTTGCCGTCGCAATCGACCAATGCACCACCCCCCATCAACGTGCCGGACACATAGGCGCCCGCGTTGGCTCGATTGATGTTGATGCGATTCGCCATGTCGTCCAGCAGAAAGAGCGCCTGACTGCGCTGGTAGGACTCGAACTCGGTCAAGGTCGCCCTGGACTGCATGGCGACGAAGCCGAGAAGCGCGAACGCGCAGATGAGAATGGCGACCAGCACTTCGATCAGCAGCGCACCACGCTGCAGCGTCGGCAGGGTGTTGCTCTTCATGTGCAGGCCCCCACGGACGAACGAGCGCGACCCGAGAGGTCCAGCTCGACGCAGCGGCTCGTGCCGATGCCCACGAGGGTGACGCGCACCTCAACGGCCGGCGACGAAACCCGGCCGTTGACGAAGGTGATCGACGCCGGTGCATCCGAAAAGACGATGGCGGCGGTCGATGCGTTGCGGGTGCTGATGCGCTCGTTGGTGACGCTGGTGGCGGTCGTCCAGCCGTCGCTCCAGCCGGCACCGCTGTGCGCAATCGATACGCTGGCGTTGCGCTTCAACGCTTCGCTGCGCGCGAGGAGCAGGTCGGCTGTCAGGTCGAGGGCCAGGGCCTTGACCTGCTGGTCCCGGATGAATGTGCGAAAGGAAGGGGCCGCCGCTGCGAGGAGGACGCCGAGAATTGCCACCGCCACCATCGACTCGATCAGCGTGAACCCGCTCGTCGCGCCTGGGATGGCGGTGATTGATCGCCGTCTCGCACGGTGCAGTCCATTCGTGGTTCGCATGGTCCGGGCCTCTTACCAGCAACCGCCTGCTGCGGCGATCTTGGTCCCGTTCTGATCGATGCTCAGCGTTCCGCAACGCTCGCTCGACTGGTCCGGTTTCGGCGTGGCGGTCAACGAAAAGCCCGGAGGCACCGATGCGGGAGCGTCGAGGACGACGTTGTAGGCCCGGGCGACGTTGTCGGGCATCGCAACGCCGATGTCCGCAAGCGACGCGCTGTAGCTGCGCGTGTCGACGAGGAACTGCTGCTCGCGCGAGGCCACGGACAACAGGTACACCTGGGCCTCGGCACGCATCGACTTGCGGAAATGGGCACGGTAGGACGGCAGAGCCACGGCAGCGAGGACGGCCACCACTGCTGTCGCGATCATCAACTCGATCAGTGTGAAGCCGAGGTAGGCGGTCTTCATGGGGTTGCCTTGTGTGGGCAGCAGGTCGACGATCGCGCACGGCAGGGGCTCGGTCTGTGCCTTGGCCGCGGGAAAGCTCGCGCATGGCGGGTTCGGCCAGACGAAGTCCTCGTCATCGAAGGAGTCGGCGCTCCCCGAGGTTCCAGGCGCTGCTGCGACTTTCGGGATTGCCCATTCGAGTGGTTTCAACGTTACTGTCATCACGTTCCCCACGTATGCGTACTCATCGCCGGCGGTCGTACGAATGACCAGCCATGCTCGAAGAACATAGGCTGATCGCAGGCCCGGTTCTGTCTGGCAGCGAACACAGTGGCGGCCATTCGTCATGGTTGTCGAGCATCACGAGCGTGGTGGCGTTCTCGCCATCCTGCGGAAAGATTGCAATGCCGATGCTCGCGCTGACCGTGCCCGCAGGCGCGTTCTCGCTCGACGCCCCGATGGCGGACAGCATCTTCGTTGCGATCAGCGCAACGTCGGACTGGTAGGAAATCTCGGCCAGCAGAATGACGAATGCATCACCGCTGTGGCGGCTCACGGTGTCGGAGTCGCGCACTGCCGACTCCATGCAGCGTGCCACGCGTCGCAGAACCTTGTCGCCGCATAGCCCCCGTCGAAATTTGACAAGTGCTGGACGACGCAAGCTGAAACTTCAGCGTCCGACCCTCCGGGCGAGTTCTCGCCGCAAGATGGTATCGATTTCCCCACGCTGCTGCATGGACTGCAACTGCGCCTGGAGCCGCTGCGCCAGCGCCGCATGACGCTTGTGCAGATAGTGGTAGAGCGGCACACGTTCGAGCACGCCGTCGACGCGGCACAGGCCTTTCTCGCCACTCAATCGCAAGCTGACATCTGCCTCCACGCCGGTCCCAAGCACCAGGTCCACCATGCCGAGATTGAGCATTCGGAACAGCTCCTGCTGGGTCTCGACCGGGACGCGGTCGGCCTCCTTCACGCGCCGCTCGATGGCCAGCACTCCCCTTAAATGTGCAACCTGCTTGCCGCGCAAATCGTCCCAGGACTTGATGACGGGGCAGGGCGCGCGAGCGTAGACGGTGATCTCGAGGTAGTTGACGGGAACGTCGACACGGATCAGGTTCGGGTACCGTTCGGAAGTCTCGGCGATGCGCATCATGTCCCCGTCTATCGTCCCCGCATTGGCAAATGCAAGCGAGCGCAGCAAGGGATATTCCTCGAAGCGGATCTCCACGCCCAGCTTGGCGTATGCGGCTTGCAGAACTGCCACCGTGCTGTCAGCCAATATGGAAGTCATGCCTCCGCCGCCACGCCCGATCCGCAAGGGCTCGACATCGGACGCGGATGCGGTGACGAGGCCGAGCCACAGGAGGCAACACAAGGCCGCCGGATGCCGGACGGCTTTGAGAGCGAATAGAGTGAATCGCATGACACCTGGCCAATCTGCGTGGAAAGCAAGTCCGGACCCGTGCGATGACGATAGCCCGGGTGCGAAAATATGCAAAGACCCTCGTCGTCTCATTGTTGCCGAGCTTGCTGGAAGGCGTCTATCCGGGCGAGAGCCCGCGCTCTTACGCCGTCTACGTCGACGAGCGCGATCAGGTCGGGGTCAGCGACTTCTACCTGTGTTCCCGCTTCGACCCGGCCACGGAGAAGTTCGAACGGTACCCCCGCTCTCGGCCAAATTCAGGCATGGACCGGCGATCAAAGAGGGTCAACATATCTTTTGCTCGTCCAAGGCAGGTCGCTTCTCGGCGTTCGGTCGAAAAATCAACCAGACCCGAACCGCGACCAAAGGCATGCAGGCAATGAGTCCGGCAAGCTTGGCAATGGAAGCCATGCCGGTCAGGAACAACAAGACGCGCGCCACCATGTCGGTGCCTATGCTGTGCGCTGCAAGGGCAAACCATGTCAACAGATCTTCCGTGATGTCGCCGCCCACCGCGAGCAAGGGTGCCATGCCGAGCCAACACCATAGCGGCATGCTCGACTTGAGTGATCTCGCACCAGCCATCCACGCGAAGGACCGTGAAGAGATGCGGGCGAGCAGATAGCCCCATCCGAGAATGAAGCCCAGGTCCCAGAACATCGCCCATCCGGGTTGCCCCGGTCGCAGCCAAGGCTCGTGCGCTTTCTCAAGCAAGCCCGTGAACCACAGTGACGCGAGCTGGTCATCGGCAAAGGCACGCGCAGCCGCAATCGATTGGTGCATGGCGTCCGCAAGGCCGTCTTCGACATGAAGCTTGGGCAGCAGGCACCAGCCCGAGAGCACCAGGCAAAGCGCGCCAAGCACCGCCGCGACGAACAGTGGCCAGATCGGCCGGCGCTCGCGCCACACGCTGCGCACCTCGCCAGGCGGCAGCTCTGCCGGGATGACTTTCATCGTGACCTTCTCGCCGGCCGAATCGGGTGCCGGAACCCGCGGCTGCATGTCGCGCATGGTCATGCCTGCCAGCGCCCACCATGGCGTGTCCCATAGCGCGTCATGCCGGACGTACGTTGCCTTCGACGCAGGAATAGGCGGCACGTTCAGCGCAGAGGAAACTTCCGAGGTCATCCATGCGAGCGCAGCGTCGGAGAAGCCACATTCGTCTCTCGGGTAGCTGCCCCCGATGTCGCAGTGAACACCGGGATACCAGCGCTGCTTCAGCGTTCTATCCGGTCCGTCAATGTCGGCGGGGACTTCATACAGTCGAGGCTCGAAGGTCCACCGATGCTCGTCGAACGACAGTGCATGCCTGACATGTCGAATGCGCTTGTTTTGCAATGTCGCGGTGCTGGGGTTCATGCGCGACAGCGGGCCGGGCAGGCCTACAGACGCGACGGTGTCCCACACGCCAACCCAGTGCACCCAGGCTTCGCTGCCAGCTTTGCTCGTGAACTCATTGCGTACCTGGGTTGCCAGAGCTTCGCGCGGTGACAGAGGGGCTTCCTTGGGATGCGCCCCGACTTCTGCCGCCGCCTTGCCACGCTTGCCGACAGCGCGATGCATCCAGCGGGTGAACTGTTGCATCGGCTTATGAGCTTCAGCGGGCAGCGAAAAGTAGATGTGCACGAGCGTCGGCAGAAGCTGTTCGTGCTGTGGCTTCAGGATGCCGAACAAGTGAACCATGCCCGCAACGGCCCGCACGGTGAACGCACCACGCGAGAAGCCGAACAGATAGATCTGGTCCTGTTCGTCGCGCCAGTTGCGCATCAGGAATGCGTAGGCCTGTTCGATGTTGTCATAGATGCCGCGGCCCGATGCCAGGCCGGACATGCGTTGCCAGCTTCGGCTGACCCAGTCGATCAAGTCCGTGGGTGGCACCGTGTCGGGGTTTCCGACGCCGGGGTCGTAGTAGAGCAGGCGTTCGTATGGGGCGGTATCAGTCGGGGTGTGACGACGCAGGTGCTCGTAAAGCCGCAGGACGTTGGTGTCCTCGATACCGCCGGTCAGCGTGTTGTTGGTGCCGTCGCAACAGACGACGAGTTGCCGGGAGCGGTTGCTCATGGTCGCCACCCCGCGGCTTGAAGGGGGCGAACATAGTGTGCATGGGCCACGCGCGAACACTCGGCGCATATTGCGTCGACGCGGTCAGGCCCCGGCACCAGCTTGCCGAACACCGTGCTTGTTCGATCCGGGTTCAGTAGCGCGACGAGAGCGGGGTCGTAGGGAATGATCGGCATGCTGTCCTCCGCTGGCTTTGGGCGTGCCCCTAATTGCCGCAACGTTATAGGTGAAGTCTCGCGGCGCACATCCCTATATCTATGGAGCCGCGACTATTCCGACATGTGTCTCTCATGCCAGGATCAGATACGGGTGGAACCAGCACCACCGTGGCCGGCAGGAACGTCATGTCCCAGCACCACACTTGCCGCGGCGCAGCGGCGATGTGCGTGGGGTTGGCCGGTGGCTTTTTTGGCCACTCATCTTGGCCGCTTGCATCACGAGACGTTGATCGAACTTGATCCACGGTTTTCGGCCACGTCGATGAGGGAGTGCTGAGTAAGCGCATCGGTCTGATGAAACGACAGGCGCTGCTCAGGCGAATAGGCCTCCTCACGGCACTGCGCGTCGTGCTTGTAGATCTCGGCCTCATCAGGCTGAGCATCTTCATCGGCGTGTCATCGCTGTGCAGCAGTGGCGCCTGGGCGGCTTGGCGGATCAGCTCTTCGAACACCGCGCGCGGTGACGGCGCGGCCTTGGAAACGATGTCCCGCTGCGTCGCATCGGGCAGCGGGATGTACAGCGAGGCCTGCAGGCTTCGAGGCGGAAGTGCGGCATGCCATTGCCCAAGTGCAGCATGGCGATCATGCTGGCGCAGCTCGAGTCGTACTTGGGCAATGAGAGGCTGAGAGCATTTCGAACTGTCCGAACAGCACGTCAAAAGGCGCCAGATTTAGGCGCAAAGCGCAGCCATAGCTTGGCTATGGCGAGCATTTGCAACGACGAGCAGGAGGCTTTTGGCGTGATGAGCGGGCATGATCGAAAAACTTTCAGCCTCTGAGGCAGCCTCTGAGGCCACCGCCGCCGGCAGCGGGGCGGTGAAGATCGTGTCGCACAACCGGCAGCGCAGCCCGCTGCACTCTGTAAACCGTCGCGCCGAGCCAGAGACCTTTTGCGGGCTGGATCGTTGCTTGCGCCGTCATGTGGTGAGCAATCTCTGAACCACGCCGAAATCCGTCGTGCCTTCTTCGCACTTCCGTAATCCTCTTCGCATGACGAGCGCTACGAGGGGCGGTTGCCGTGCATGGGTGCGATTCAAACTGATGTGTATGCCTTCAGGTTGCGGACAGTACGGTTCCGTGGGAGCACAGGGGGAGGTTTCCAAGGAGGTTTCCCTGCGGCACCCGATAGATAGCCCAGTAGTCGACCCAGTGGTGGTGGCGCAGCGCAGGCACACGCTGCTGGCTTGCACTCGCCATGCCGCCGCAGCCAGGGCAGGGTCTGTTGCTTCATGTGGCAAAGGAGGGCACATGGCATGCCCGCTCACTATTGCGGTCTAGGGGGGTGACGGATTCGAACAAGTGACCGATGCTATGAGTGTCGTCATTGACGACCTATACCGCACGCACTGGACGAGGGGCAAGGCGCGCACTGTCAGTCTCATCCTACGGAGGTAGAAAAAAATGAAGTACGCAGGCTTGCTGGTTGGTCCAGCATTGTCTCTATTGGCAGTGGCTTCCACTGCACAGTCCTTGTCCAAGGTGACCGCGAATGGGGTCACGCACGAGATTTCTGTACAAGGGAATGCCGCCATGACGGCCGGCGAATACTGGACGCCGGAGAGGATGGGGGCTGCGAGACCGCGAGATGCCCACATCCCCGTCAGTCCGCAGTCGATTGGCCCTGCCACCAGCGTTGAGCGCAGTGCCGTCCCGGCAGTCCCGGGCTATGTTCAAGGCTGTCCCCCGAACGCCGCCCACTGCGACACATCGCCGAAGACCTTGTCGAACGATGCGTTGATATCGCTGTCCTTGCAGCCTGCTGGCGATCTGCTGCTGCCGATGCATGGCGCCAAGCCAGTCAATCCACTTTCCGGTCCATATGGCCCGTTCCAACGATGGCGCGAGGCTGAATCGATTGCGTCCTATCCGAAGTCTACGATCGGCAAGTTGTTCTTCACACTGGACGGCAGCAACTGGGTGTGCTCCGCTTCTGTCATTGGCGCCAGCACTCTCATCACTGCAGGTCATTGCAACTCCAATGGCAGGGGCGCATTTGCGACCAACAGACTGTTCTGCCCAAGCTGGAATGCCGGGCCGCGCCCGGGGCGTGGTTGCTGGGCAGTGATCAGCAGTGCTATAGCCACCGCTTGGCACAACGGCGGCAATCCCGACAGCGACTATTCATGCTTGATCACCAACCCGGTGGGACAAGTGGTCGCCAACAAAGTCGGCAATGTCACGGGAACGCTTGGACGGGCTTGGAACTTCCCGGCAACTCAAGTCGAGATGACGTTTGGCTACCCGCAAGCGGCACCTTTCAATGGTGCGACTTTGCAGGCCACGGCATCACCGGAGTGGTACACGCACGACTTTGTCCCTGGTGGCCAGGTCTCGAAGGTCATCGGCAGCGACTTGACCGGTGGAGCGAGCGGTGGTCCGTGGATTCTTGGCTGGACCGGTGGGCTGCCGGAAACTGCCGACACTGATGGCTCGACGGCGACAGATCCGGGTGGCAATTGGGTCAATGGCGTCAACAGCCATAAGCGATGCGTCGGCAACTGCAACTCTCCGCCTACCAGCACCTCCGGTGTCTTCTGGCAGGAGATGACATCACCTCCATTCATGAATACAAGCGAAGTCGGCGAGAGCGAAGACGTGATTGCCAGTTGTTTTGCAAACGGCGGTGCCTGAAGGGGCAATAGGGTAAAGGCTCCGGGGAATCACCGGAGTTTTCCGCTCCATGATGGACCACGCGTGGTCCATCAAAATAGGGAGCCTGAGCCTCGGGGCCTGGGTGATCTGGGAGATCTTGTGCAGTACGGCGCGCGTCCAGCGATCAGTCTGTCCGCGCCACTGGCTGATCAATCGAGAGGCCGATCAGGCTAGAACCTGCGTGGCGATCGCATGGAAGCGGATCGCGTATGGTCTATCGCTGGCGGAGGATCACGCCCGTGGCGTCCAGGTTGTCATAGCGGATGCTGATGTTGCTCCAAGCAGCACCACCGAATTCTTCCCTTCGCTTGCATGCACGGGGCTTCGTGTTCGTCGGTGGCGGTGATACCGATCGATGCCACGATGCGGCATCGGGTTGTCTTCGATCAACAGGCCTTGGAAGGCAAGCCAACCCATTAGCAAAGAGATCCCAGATGTTTTCGAGAATTCCCAGTGCGGCCGGTTCCCCAAGTCACGTGGAACAACAACATCCCCCGCAAACAAGGCAACCAGGTGGTTCCACCGATGCGACCGCGCGCACGACGCTGGATCTGACACGCCGTAGCGCTTCGCCGGCAGGCCCCTCGCTGCAGTCCTTGCCGCCTCGCTCGGTTGTTGCGCTGCCCAGCCTACCGCTGGGGCAGCCGTTGGCCAGTGGACCTGCTGCTGGCACATCGGGGGATGACGTCGTCGACTTGACGATGATCCGCAAGCTGTTTCCGAAACTCCAGGGCGAACGAAAACAGGTCCACGCCCGCCGGCTGCAACACGAGTGCTCACGGCTCACCTTGGCTCAGATCGGCCAAACTTTCGGGCGTCCAAATTCACCATTTGAAGGAGGACCCGGCGTTTCGGAAACTGCCAGCTGAACTGGCGCCCATCCTCCGGAAGTTTCCAAAAGCTGAGGGCGAGAAGAAACAACCCTACGCGCGCCGGCTGCATCGCGAACGCCCCGACCTCACCTTGGAGCAGATCTCCCTGCTTTCTGGCGTCAAGGAAATCAACCTGAAGCTGGACCCGGCGTTTCGAGTTGTGCCCGAAAATCTGGTGCCCATCCGCGAGAAGTTTCCGCAAGGTGAGGACGAGACAAACGCAGCTTACGCGCGCCGACTGCATGGCGCGCTCTCGAAGCTCAGCATTCCTGAGATATGCCTGCTTTCCGGCGTCCAGGAAAGCGCCCTGAGGCAGGACCCAGCGTTTCGGGAACTGCCCGACGCACTGGCGCCGATCCTCCTGCAGTTTCCACAAGGCGAGAGCGAGAAAAACCAACCCTACGCGCGACGGCTGCATCGCGAACGCTCGGAGCTCACCTTGGAACAGATCTCCCTGCTTTCCGGCGTCCCGGAAGTCGCCCTGAGGCATGACCCGGCGTTTCGGGAACTGCCCCCCGAACTGGCGCCCATCTTCCAGCGGTTTCCACAAGCCGAGGGCGAGAAAGACCAACCCTACGCGCGACGGCTGCATGGCGTGCTCCCGCAGCTCAGCGTGCATCAGATCTCCCTGCTTTCCGGCGTCACAAAACGCAGGCTGATGAATGACCCGGCGTTTCGAGAACTGCCCGAAGATCTGGTGCCCATCCTCCAGAGGTTTCCACGAGCCAAGGGTGAGAGGAACAAACCCTACGCGCGGCGGTTGCATGGCGTGCTCTCGCAGCTCACCGTGACTCAGATCTCCCTGCTTTCCGGTGTTCTGGAAAGCGACCTGAGGAAGGACCCGGCGTATCGCGAACTGTCCCCCGAACTGGCGACCATCGTCCAGCAGTTTCCACAAGACGAGGGCGAGACATGCGAACGCTACGCGGGCCGGCTACAGAGCGAGCTTCCGGAACTCTCCTTGGATCATATTTCCCTGCTTTCCGGTGTCCCGAAGCGCAAGCTGAAGCGATGCCTCAATTTGAAGCGACAACTGAAGAGCGAGCGAGCGCCTGCCTCGTCGACAAGCGTGATACCTGTGAACGAGGCATTGGCTGAATCATCGGCAGGGCGCTCCAAGGCACTCAAACGCGCCGCCAGTGAAGCCGCTGTGGCGCAGCCGGCATCCCAAGAGGTCTGGGGCATCCGCAGCGTGCGGCCGCGGTTGAACGAGTCGAGTGGAGCAGGGACCCCGGGGCTGGAGCACTTCATGCCCGAGCAGGAAGCGCAGTTGGTTCAAACGCCTGCGCGTGTAGAGCCCCAACCTGATCGGCTGCCATCCCAGCCCGAACTCACCTGGGGCGCGACACGAGCCCGCGTCCCAAGAGCAAGGGAAAGGGCTGACCCCGGCGTCCGGATTGATGGCGACCTGAACCATTCGTTGGCAAGTACGCCCGAGGAACAGCAGGGCGGCCAGCAGGGGGTGCCCCATGCCACCCCGGCTGCAATGCCGGGTTTGGACCAGTTCACCGTTGAACTGGAAGCGCAGTTGGTTCAAACACCTCAGCGTGCGCAGCCTCAACCCGATCCGCAGCCATCCGAGCCGGACTTCGCCTGGGGCGCGCGACGAGGCCGCACACCGAGAGCATGGGAAGCGCTCGCCGATCCCGGCAATCCGAGCGCTGAGTACGTGGCGCCCGAGGAGCCCGAGGAGCTCTTCGAAATGCTTGACTTTTGATGAGGCAAACGATGCACCGAACATTGAGCCGGTGCGCGGTGCTACTCCACCCGCGGTCTGACCTTTACGTACGCTGGACACGCGGAAGATGGCCGTTGGAGCTTTTTCCCCTACGAGGTTTGAAGAAGGCGGGGTTGACGCATGACAAGTTCATGTTTGCTCAGAGGCCCAGGCCCCTCACCCCAGCCCTCTACCCGAAGGGG
>JAJKJU010000016.1 GCA_021153565.1 Rhizobacter sp. | reverse complement strand
TCGCTGTGGCCCGCTTCGAAGTCACGCATTTCGGCTCCCTCTCCCCCGGCGGGGGGAGAGGGTTGGGGTGAGGGGTCTCTCAAAAATCACCCCCATCTCCCCTGATGCATCTGAAGTTCACATCGTTTTCGGTCGAAAACTCACATCACTGCAAAAGAATGTCTTCAAAGCCAGTAAAGACGCGCAACTTTCCACGTGTCCAGCGTGCGTAAAGGTCAGTTCCCAGAGGGAGAGGGAGTGAAGACCTTGAAAGAGGTGGTTCTCAAAGTGAGAGGTTGTTGACGTATGGTCCGGCTCCCGAGAGCTGCGCGAGGAGGGGGCGCCTTCCAAGGCCTCAAACTCCCGCTCCCGGCCCAAGTCTTGCAATCACATACGCCCCTGCCCGTGAATCAGCCCCAGTTGCACACTTCCCCGCACCCTGCTGCGCCGCATCTCACGGCCGCACGCCTCGCCTGCCGTCGCGGAACCCGCCTCCTCTTCAAGGACCTCGATCTGGACATCGGTGCCGCACAGATCGTGTGGGTGCGCGGCCAGAACGGACGCGGCAAGACAAGCCTGCTGCGGCTGGCAGCGGGGCTGTCGACGCCGGAGCACGGCGAGGTGTTGAGTGATGGCGTGCCGGTGCGTCGCGCGAGTGCCTATCGTGAACGGCTTGTCTACATCGGCCATGCCAATGCTCTCAAAGAAGACCTCACGGTGACGGAGGCGCTTGAATTCCTGTTGCGGGTTCACCAGCGGCCGTCCCAGATTGCAGCGGTGCACGCGGCTCTCGAGCGTCTTGAGCTTCACAGCCGGCGCAACGCCGCCGTGCGGACCTTGTCGCAAGGGCAGCGGCGGCGGGTCGCGCTGGCCCGGCTGGCGGTGGAAACCACGCCGTCCCTGTGGATCCTCGACGAGCCATTCGACGCACTGGACGTCAACGGCATCGACTGCCTCAACCGTCTACTGAAAGACCATGTCGGCCGCGGCGGCAGCGTGCTGCTGACCAGCCATCTGCCTTTGAACACCGCCCTCCTGAACCCGATCGAAGTCGACCTCGATCGCTATGCCGATCACCGTAGCTGAGGGGCCGACTGCATGCGCAACCTCTTCCTCGCCCTCTACCTGCGTGACATCAAGCTCGCGATGCGCCGGCGCATCGAGGCCTTGCTGCCCGTCGTTTTCTTCGTCGTGGCAGTCAGCCTCTTTCCGCTGGGGGTCGGGCCCGAGCACGACACCTTGCGGCTGATCGCACCGGGCGTGGTGTGGGTCTGCGCGCTGCTGGCCGCCATGCTGTCTGTCACCAATCTTTACGCCGGCGACTACGCCGACGGCTCGCTGGAGCAGATGCTGCTGTCGGGACAGAGCGCGGTCGTCATCGCCGCGGCCAAGTCAGCCGGGCATTGGACGCTCACCGGCTTGCCGCTGGTCATCGCCGCGCCGCTTTTCGGCCTGCTGTTCGACATGAACCGCGAATCCATCACGGCACTGACCCTGTCGCTTGTGCTCGGAACGCCGATACTCAGCCTGCTTGGCTCGGTGGGCTCCGCACTCACCCTCGGCCTGCGCAGCGCGGGCGTGCTGATCATCCTCCTGGTGCTGCCCCTGTCGATTCCGGCGCTGATCTTCGGCACCGGCGCGGTGGGCGCCGTGGAGGGCGGACAATCGGCGGCGGGGCACTACTCGATACTTGGCGCCCTGCTCATTTTCACGGCGCTGACCGCGCCCCCCGCTACTTCGGCCGCCTTGCGGATCTCCGTCGAATGACACGCGACATCACCATGGGAAAAAAAGACAGCGCCTCGCGCATCCGCTGGTTCACTTTCGCGGCGCCGTCGCGCTTCTATTCGCTCACCGGTGCCTTGATTCCGTGGCTGTGGGGCGCTGCCATCGTGCTGACGCTCTGGGGCCTCTATGTGGGCTTCTTCATCGCGCCCACGGACGCGCAGCAGGGCGAGTCCTACCGCATCATCTTCATCCACGTGCCTGCCGCCTGGATGTCCATGGTGATCTACCTCGCCATGGCGTTCTGGGCGGCGGCTGGCTGGGCCTTCAACGCGCGCATGGGGGCGATGCTTGCCCATGCCCTGGCCCCCACCGGCGCGCTTTTTACTTTCATCGCCCTGTGGACCGGCGCTTTCTGGGGCAAGCCGGCCTGGGGCACCTGGTGGGTGTGGGACGCGCGGCTCACCTCTGAGCTGATCCTGCTTTTCCTCTACATCGGCTACATCGCGCTCACCGAGGCCATTGACGACGTGAGGCGCTCGGACAAGGCCGGCGCGCTTCTCGCGATCGTGGGCGCGGTGAACATTCCCATCATCTATTTCTCGGTCAAATGGTGGAACACCCTGCACCAGGGCGCCACCATCAGCGCCACCGCCGCACCCAAGATGGCCAGCACCATGCTCACCGCCATGCTGTTGATGACCTTTGCCTTCTGGGCGTACGCTTTCGCGGTGGTGTTCATGCGCGCCCGTGCCATCGTGCTCGAGCGTGAATCGCATGCCGACTGGGTTCGCCAACTCACGGCAGGCAAGGAGCAGTACTCATGAACTGGCACAGCGCCTCAGAATTCTTCGCCATGGGCGGCTACGGCCTGTATGTGTGTGGGGCGTACGCCGTCACCGCCATCCTGATGGCCGCCGAACCCTGGCTCGTGGCCCGACGCCGACAGCGCGCCGTGGCCCTCGCCATCGAATCATCCGAACAGGAATCACGTTCATGAAGCCTCGCCAGAAACGTCTGGCCATCATCGGCGGCATCGTCGTCGCCGTCGGCGTTGCCGCCACGCTCGTGCTCAATGCCTTCCAGAGCAATCTCGTGTTCTTCTATTCGCCGTCGCAGGTGGCGTCCAAGGAGGCGCCGGTGGGCCGCACCTTCCGCCTCGGCGGCATGGTCGAAACCGGCAGCATCAAACGCGACGGTGTCACCGTGAACTTTCTCGTCACCGACACCGTGAAGACGATTCCCGTGCGCTACCAGGGCATTCTTCCGGACCTCTTCAAGGAGGGCAAAGGCGTGGTGGCACAGGGTCAGGTCGGCAATGACGGCGTATTCGTCGCGCGCGAAGTGCTCGCCAAGCACGATGAGAACTACATGCCGCCCGAAGCCGCCGCGGCCTTGAAGCAGGGTGAAGCCATGAACAGGAAGATCGGCAAAAGCATCGTCGTGAAAGGGACAGGTCAATGATTCCGGAAATCGGCCAGATTGCCCTGCTGCTCGCGCTGGCGGTGGCGGTGATTCAAGGCACGCTGCCCATCCTCGGCGCAGCGCGCGGACGCAGCGACTGGATGTCGATTGCGCGCCCTGCAGCACAAACGCACTTCCTCCTGGTGGCAATCGCCTTCATCTGCCTCGCGAGTTCCTTTGTTCGCAACGACTTTTCGGTGCTGTATGTCGCCACCAACTCCAACAGCGCACTGCCCTTGCAGTACCGCATCGCCGGCGTGTGGGGCGGGCATGAGGGCTCGCTGCTGCTGTGGCTGATGATGCTGTGCGGGTGGATGCTGGCGGTGAGCCAGTTCAGCAAGCACCTGCCCAAGCCGGTGATCGCGCGCATCCTGGGCGTGATGGGGCTGATCGGCGCGGGCTTTCTGCTGTTCATGCTGACGACCTCGAATCCGTTCGAGCGCTTGTTTCCGGTGCCGGCTGACGGCAATGATTTGAATCCGCTGCTGCAAGACCCGGGGATGGTGGTGCATCCGCCCATGCTCTACATGGGCTATGTCGGATTCTCAGTGGCCTTCTCGTATGCAGTCGCTGCTCTGCTTGGCGGCAACCTCGATGCCACCTGGGCGCGCTGGACGCGGCCTTGGACCACGGCGGCGTGGACCTTCCTCACCATCGGCATCATGCTCGGCAGCATGTGGGCGTATTACGTTCTCGGCTGGGGCGGCTGGTGGTTCTGGGACCCGGTTGAAAATGCCTCCTTCATGCCTTGGTTGGCGGGCACGGCATTGATTCACTCGCTGGCCGTCACAGAGAAACGCGGCGCCTTCAAGTCATGGACGGTGCTGCTCGCCATCATCGCCTTCTCGCTCTCGCTGCTCGGGACCTTCCTCGTTCGCTCGGGCGTGTTGTCGTCGGTGCACGCCTTCGCGACAGACCCGCGCCGCGGCCTGTTCATCCTCGCCTTCCTCGCCATCGTCATCGGCGGATCGCTTGCACTGTACGCATGGCGTGCCCCCAAGATCGGACTCGGTTCGCGCTTCGAGCTGGTGTCGCGCGAGACCATGCTGCTCGCCAACAACGTGCTCTTCGTCGTGGCCATGCTGTCGGTGCTCCTGGGCACGCTCTACCCGCTGCTGCTCGATGCACTCGGCATGGGCAAGATTTCGGTGGGCCCGCCGTACTTCGACACGGTGTTCGTTCCTTTGATGGTGCCAGTCGTGTTCCTGATGGGCGTCGGCCCCCTCGCACGCTGGAAGAAGACTGAGTTGCCCGATCTTGCCAAGCGCCTGAAGTGGGCGGTCGTGGTGACGGTCATCGCCGCGCTCGCCACAGGCTGGTTGGCTGGCCGCATCACGGCAGGTGCGACGCTCGGCTTCCTCATGACCTTCTGGATCGTCGCTGCCGTCGCCACCGACGTGTGGGAGCGCGTGCAGCCCGCAGGCGGCGTGCGCGCAGGATGGGTCGGACGTCTTGCGTTGATGCCTCGCGCGATGGTCGGAATGCTCGTCGCCCACCTTGGCGTGGCGGCCTTCGCTTTCGGCGTGAGCATGGTCAACACCTACGAGCTCGAACGCGACGTGAAGATGGCGGTCGGCGACACCACCGAGGTCTCGGGCTACACCTTCTTCTTCCGCGAACTGAAAAACGTGCAAGGCCCCAACTACGAAGCGGTACAAGGCCTCATGGAAGTCACGCGCAACGGCAAGCCTGTTGTCGTGCTGCTCCCTGAAAAGCGTGTGTACCGCGTGCAGAAGAACCCGATGACCGAAGCCGCCATCGACCCCGGTTTCACACGCGACCTCTACGTCTCTCTGGGTGAGCCCGTGGACGGCGGCGCGTGGATCGTTCGTGTCTACGTCAAGCCCTTTGTCGACTGGATCTGGGGCGGCTGCCTGCTGATGGCATTGGGCGGCGCGCTCGCCGCCACCGACCGCCGCTACCGCGTGAAGCAAAAGCAAGAGAGTCCTGCCACCGTCACGTCTGGAGCCCAGGCATGAACATGAAAAGCCTGCGATTCATCATTCCGCTGGGCGTGTTCGCCCTGCTGGTGTTCTTTCTGTGGCGGGGGCTGCGCCTGGACCAGCACGAAGTGCCGTCGCCGCTCATCGGCAAACCCGCGCCAAGCTTCGCGCTCACGCGGCTCGACGACGCCAACGCCACCCTTCGCCGCGACGACATGCTCGGCAAGGTGTGGATGCTCAACGTGTGGGCATCGTGGTGCGGCGCATGTCGCGAGGAGCATCCACTTCTGGTCGAGTTCTCCAAGACCAAGGCCGTGCCCATCATCGGCCTGAACTACAAAGACCAGAGGTCTGACGGCCTCGGCTGGCTCAACCGGTTCGGCAACCCCTACGACGCATCCATCTTCGACCAGAACGGCCGCGTCGGCATCGACTTCGGCGTGTATGGCGTGCCCGAGACCTTCGTGATCGACAAGCAGGGCATCATCCGCATGAAGCACATCGGGCCGCTGACGCCTGATGTGATCGACAAGCGACTCATGCCCATGCTGAGGAAGCTCAATGCGTAAGCTCTGCACCCTCGTCCTGCTGAGCCTGCTCGTCTTCGGCGCGTTCGCCAAGGATGCGCCCAACGCCGCCGCCGACCCGGCGCTCGAAGCCCGAATGATGCGCATCGCCCAGGAGCTGCGCTGCCTCGTGTGCCAGAACCAGACCATCGCCGACTCGCATGCCGACTTGGCGGTCGACCTGCGCGAAGAGGTTCGCGTGATGCTGCGCAAGGGCGAGAGCGACGAACAGGTGCTCAAGTACATGACGGATCGCTACGGCGACTTCGTGCTGTATCGGCCGCCCGTGAAAGCCACGACCTGGCTTCTGTGGTTCGGCCCCGGCGTGCTGCTGGTGGGCGGGCTTCTTGGATTGATTCTGCTGCTGCGCAAACGCACGCGCATGAGCGACGACCGATTCGAACCCGATGAGGTCGACGGCCTTGAGGGAGAGGTAAGTTCATGACGGTATTCGTGTTGGTGGCGGCAGCCTTGTGCGTGCTGGCCGCTGCCTTGTTGACGCGCTCGCTGTGGTGGCGCGGCGGTGTGGCTTCCAAGCCGCTGGAGGACGAACCTGCGGTGGCTGCGCCGGGTTCATCAGCCGGATTGATCGGCGTGCTGGCGGTCTTCGTGTTTGTGATGGCCGGCGGCGGCTACGCCGTGCTCGGTGCGCCCGATCGCCTCGTGCTGGGGCCCGAGTCGTCGGCCAAGGCAGATGCGTCCCCCGACGCGCAGCCGCCCATGAGTGCCGCATCTCGGGCGGAAGCGATGGCAAAGATCAACGTGCTGGTTGACAAGCTGCTCACCCACCTCAAAGAGCAGCCCGACGATGCCGACGGCTGGCAGATGCTCGCGCGCACCTATGCGGCCATGGGCAAGCAGGCGGACGCGAACCAGGCATTCAACACGGCGGAGAAGTTGCGGCCCAACGATGCAACGCTGCTGTCGGACCACGCCGTGGCTGTGGCGCTCTCCAACAACCGCAAGCTCGAAGGCGAACCCACCCAACTCATCGAACGCGCGCTGAAGGCCGACCCCAAACATCCCAAGGCCTTGGCGCTCGCCGGCACTGCAGCCTTCGAGCGCAAGGACTACAAGGGCGCGGTTCGCTACTGGGAAGACCTCGCCAAAGTCGAGCCGGCAGACTCGCCTTTCGCCGAGCAGATTCGCGCCAGCATCGCGGAAGCGAGGCAGATGGCAAGCATGCCGGCGGCTGCAGATGCTGCACCCAAAGCGGCGGCTACCGCAGCGGGTCCGGCGCAGATCACTGGCATCGTGACACTGGCCGAGAACTTGAAAGGCCGTGTTTCGCCCGACGACACCGTCTTCGTCTTCGCCCGCCCCGTCGAAGGCTCGCGCATGCCGCTGGCCATCATCCGCAAACAGGTGAAAGACCTGCCCTTCCAGTTCACGCTCGACGACAGCTCGGCGATGTCACCGGCGTCGAAGTTGTCAGGCGCCGCAAGCGTGGCCGTCGGGGCGCGAGTCTCGAAGAGCGGGAACGCGATGCCGCAGAACGGCGATCTTCAGGGACTCGTGCCGTCTGTGCAGGTGGGAACGAATGCGCTGAAGGTGGAGATCAACGCCGAAGTGTCGCGATAGGCAGATACCTTCCGTGGCGGCGACACTGCCTTAGTACAGCCTTAGTACAGCCTTAGTACCGGCTTTAGTACTTGAAGGTCAACTGGACGGCGATGGTGCGGGGCTGGTTCTGCGTGCCAACGAGGTCGGAATGCAGGCCGGCCGCCGTCCCGGTGTTGGCGCCGCTGCTGGGGGTCCCCGACGTAGTAGCGGACGTACTTGTTGGTCAGGTTCCTGCCGATGAGGGCGACTTCCCAGCGCGAGTCCCGGGTCCGCAGCCGCAGCGCGCCGTCGAGGGTGGCGTAGGAGCCCTGCTTCGCCTGGGGATTGCCGAACGGGTTGGCGGAGTAGGTGCTGGAGTATTTCACGTTGGCGCTGGCCCCGAAGACCAGGTTCTGGCCGACGTTCTGCTGGTAGTCCGCCTCGAAGGAGCCGGTCCAGGTGGGCGCGAGAGACGTGCTGTGCCCGCTGAGATCCTGGGTCGGACGTCCGCCGACGATGGTGCAGCCCTCGGCCGGTGTCTGGCCACCGTAGCAGGGCGCGTCCGCGAAGTCCCGATAGCGCGCGCGGTTGTAGTTCAGTGTGCCACGCAGGGTGAGGCTCGGCAGCGGGAGCGGTTTCCATTCGGCCTCGAATTCCAGGCCCTGGGCCAGGGATGAGGCTGCGTTCTTGGTGATGAACTGGATCTTTGCGGCATCGAAGTAGTCGATCTGCAGGTCGGAGTAGGTATAGCGGTAGGCGCCGACCGCAAGCCGCAGCGTGCGGTCGAAGAGCAGGGTGCGGAGTCCACCTTCGAATCCTATGACGCGCTCCGGCGCGAACGCCAGATCAGCCACGGTGGTGTTACCTATGGCGCTGTCCAGGGCACTGCCCGAAAAGCCGCCCGACTTGAAGCCCTGCTTGTAGCCGACGAAGGCCGTGAGGTTGTCGCGCGGCGTGTAGGTGAGCGTCACCTCGGGCGAGAGGTCGTTGAAGCTCTGGGTAGCAGCGATCGGGTGGTTCTGGCGAAACACCGGCTGGTAGGCGCTGATCACATAGGGCTGGACGAACTGGGAGTCCTTGGTCTCGCGGGTGTAGCGCGCGCCTGCGTCCAGCTCGAGCTTCGGCGTGACCTTCCACTGCACCTGGCCGAAGGCAGCGAAGGTGGTTCCGTCGGTGTAGGAAAGCTTCGCGACGGTGATATAGCGCTTGGTGGGATCACTCGCGAGGGAGTTCTCCAGCGCGCCGGGGAAGATGATCTGCTGGTCGAAGTCAAGGCGGGACTTCTGGTAATAGACGCCGCCCATGAAGTTGAGCGGGCCTTCCAGCTTGGTCTGGGTCCGGATCTCCTCTGAGAACGCCTTGTACTGGGAGCGCTCGGAGCCCCAGGTGCCGCCGTTGACGTTGGCGGTGAAGTCGTAGTCGCCCAGAAAGTAGTTCACGAACCGGTGCAGGCCGGTGACCGAGGTGATGTCCACCTTGTCGCCGGTGTAGGCGGCGTTCGCGCTGACCACGGAGGCGTCATAGTCTTGGTAGAGCCGCCCGTCATGGCGGCCGAGCAGCGGGTTGGTGGCACCGATGTCGGCCGGCAGGTCGTTCTGGCGGATCTTGCGATCCTGCACGCAATTTTCGCCCGGGTCGTTCTGCGCAACGCCCTTCGGACAGTTGACCATCTCGTAGTTCGAGGTGGCGTTGTCGGTGCGGTAGCGGGTGATGCCTGCCTTCGCAGTGAGCTGGAACCGATCGGACGGCGTGTACTGGGCCGTCACTCGGGCGGAGAGGTCGTGCTCGCCCGGCAGATCCTGCGTCGGCTTCGGCGCGGCATGCGGCGTCGCCACACCATCGGCAAGATTGTGCGTGGTCATGGTCGTGGCCGGGGCGACGTTCTGGATATAGCCGCCCGACATGTCGGAGCTGCGGACCGCCAGGCGCAGCCCGATCGTGTCGGTCACCGGCCCGGACACCACGCCCTCGAAGTTGGCGACCTTGCCCTTGAACTCATGGCCGGCCCGCGCCAGCGCTTCGAAATGGTTGCCCGGGTCGGCAGAGCGGAACGAGATCACTCCGGCAGAGGCGTTCTTGCCGAAGAACAGCGCCTGAGGACCGCGAAGGATTTCGACCTGCTTCATGTCGAAGAAGCCTTCGTTGATGATCCGGCCCTGGCCAAAATAGACGCCGTCCAGGTTGACCGCGACCGACTGCTCGATGCCGATACTGGTGTAGGTCGAGCCGATGCCGCGCAGGCTGATCGTCGCGCCCGAACCGGAGCTGCCGCGCACAATATTGAGCTGCGGGATCGAGGCGGCAATCGCCTCCATGCTGCGCAGGCCGTAGTTGTCGAGCTTCTCGGCGGAGACCGCGGTCACCGCCACCGGGATGTTCTGGATGTTCTCGTCGCGCTTGCGCGCGTTGACGATCACCGGCTCGAGGGTGATGGGCGTCTGGTCGTCCGCCGCCATCGCGATCGACGGTGCGGCGCAGGTCAGGGCTGCGGCGGATGCGGAGATAAGAAGCAAGGTCTGCGGACGGGCCGCTTGTGTCGTGAAGATCATTGCGGACTCCGGGGCCAGAGTACCGCCACGGCGCGCAGGGCGTCAAGATTTATCTTGGGTGCAGTGCTGGTGCCCACGGGCTGCGGTGACGCAACACTTGTCCGATCCCGGGCAGCGACGCACCCCGGCCCCGCATGTGAGT
Organism: Rhizobacter sp.; assembly: GCA_021153565.1. Classification (GTDB taxonomy): domain Bacteria; phylum Pseudomonadota; class Gammaproteobacteria; order Burkholderiales; family Burkholderiaceae_C; genus Albitalea. The sequence continues at coordinate 14,704 of JAJKJU010000016.1, read as the reverse complement.
GGGCATGGCTAGTAAGGACATGGCTGCCCGATTGCTGGCGTGCGGCTTTCGATCTAGCATGGTCCGAGAGTCCCCCTGGTCACCACATGGCGAGCTATAGACTGCAAGGCCGCGTTGGCACGACGGCAAGTTCCGGGCTGTACCTCGCGACATCAGCCGACGGCCTTTCCGCCATCGTGCGACGCAGCGAAGCCGGCATGGCCGGCACGCTGGCGGCTTGGCAACGCGAAGCCAGCTTGATGTGCTCGCTGCAGGCCCGCACCATCGGCCGGCCGGAGCTTCCGTTCGAAGACGCAGACGGCTTGACGATGGCCTTCGAGTCGCTGTCCGGCGAAGCCCTGGACCAGGCACTGGCGCAGCAGCAATTCGACGTCGCACGAAGCTTGCGGCTCGCCCTGTGCATGACGGTTGCGCTGGCCGCCCTGCATGAAGCCGGTATCGTATTGATGGACCTGCGTCCGGCGCACTGGATGGTCGACCTGGCCACCGACAGCGCAACGCTGGTCGAGGCCAGCCGCGCCACCACCGACGCTGCCGCGGCCGATGCACCGGTTCCGCAAGCGACCGCCGACTGGGCCACGCTGTCGCCCGAACAGACCGGCCGCATGAACCGGCCGGTGGACAGGCGCAGCGACTTCTACGGCCTGGGCGTCGTGCTGTACCGCATGCTCGCCGGGCAATGGCCGTTCAGCGCCGACGACGCGCTCGGCTGGGTCCGTTGCCACCTCGCGCAACCGCCGCTGCCGTTGGCGCAGGCCGCGCCCAATGTGCCGGCGTCGCTGGCCGCGGTGGTCGACAAACTACTCGCCAAACTCCCCGAAGACCGCTACCAAAGCGCACGTGAGCTGCAGGCCGACCTGGAGTGCCGTCTTGCCGACATCGAAGCCGGCGGCCGCAATGAGACCTTTGTGCCCGGCCAGCAGGGCCGCGCCGAACACTTCCAGCGGCCGCAGCGGCTCTACGGCCGCGAGCGCGAAGCCGGCGTGCTGCAGGCCGCGTTCGAGCGTGTTGTCGACAGCGGCCGGCCGGAGTTCGTCACAGTCGCCGGGTCGTCGGGCGTCGGCAAGTCGACGCTGGTGCGTGAATTGAACCGCACGGTCGCCGGCGCGGGCGGCAGCTTCATCACCGGCAAGTTCGATCCCTTCCAGCGCGACACGCCCTACCTCCCGCTGAAACAGGCGCTGCGTGAACTGGTGCAGCAGCGGCTGGCGGAGAGCGACGCACAACTCGCCGGCTGGCGCGAACGCCTGCAAGCCGCGCTGGGGGACAACCTGGCGCTGATGGTGCAGCTCATGCCGCAGCTCGGCCTCATCGTCGGCCCCCAACCGGCGTTGCCGACGGCGTCGCCGGCCGAATCGCAGCAGCGGCTGCTGTTCGTGTTCCGCCGCTTCATCGCCGTGTTCGCACGCCGCGAACAGCCGCTGCTGCTGTTCCTCGACGACCTGCAATGGGCGGACGATGCTACGCTGCAGATCATCGAGCACCTACTGTCCTGCGTCGACAGCGGTGCGCTGCTTTTAATCACCACGTACCGCGACCCCGAGCTGCCGCCGGCGCTGCGGAAGCGGCTGCAGGCTTGGCGTGAGGGCGGCATGCCGACGACCGCCATCGAGCTGCTGCCGCTGCCGTTCGACACCTTGCGGCAGTTCGTCGCCGAAACGCTGCACGCAGACCCCGCGGCCTGCGAGCCGCTGACGCACGTCGTCTTCACGCGCACCGGCGGCAACCCGCTCCACTTCACGCAGCTGCTCGAATCGCTGCGCCGCAACGGCGACGACAGGTTGTGGGACCTGGCGCGCATCGACGGTGAAGGCCTCGGCGACGATCTGGCGCGGCTGATGGCGCACACGCTGAGCGGGCTGCCGACGGCGACCCAGCAGGCACTGCATGCAGCAGCCTTCCTGGGCCACCGTTTCGAGCCGGTGCTGCTGGCGCTGGCGCTCGACGCGCCGGTCGCCGACACCTCGGCGTGGCTGGCGCCAGCGCTGCACGACGGCCTGCTGTTGCGCGCCTCGCCGGGCGACGACAGCCTGCGTTTCGGCCACGACCGCATCCGCGAAGCGGCCTACGCGCTGAGCGACGGATCCGAGCCGGCAGCGGTCCATCTGCGCATTGGGCGCCGCCTGCTCGCCGGTCTGCCACCCGAGCAGCTGGCGACGCACCTTTTCGATGTCGTGAGCCAGTTCGAGCGCGGCACCCCTGCAGTCGCCGACCGTGCCGAGCGCTTGCAGATCGCGGCGCTTGCGCAGAGCGCCGGCCGCCAAGCCAAGGCGGAGGCGGCATTCGCGGCCGCCGCGGCGCACTTCGCATCCGCGCTGGCGCTGCTCGACACGGCCGATGGCGCCGCCCCCGCCGGCCGCGACGCTCAGCACACGCTGGCTTTCGAGCTGCGCCTCGAAAGCGCCGAATGCGAGTCCTCCGTCGGCCGGCTGGACGTCGCCGATGCACTCATCGCCGCGCTCGGCCGCCAGGCTTCGAGCCGTGCCGATCGCGCTTCGGTATCGCACCGCAAGGTGCTGCTGCACGCGCTCAAGGGGCAGCACGCGCAGGCGGTCGACGAAGCGCTGGCCTGCTTGCGTCTGTTCGGCGCCGACATCGCGGCGCACCCCAGCGCGGCCGAGGTGCAGGCCGAGTACGACGCGGTGTGGCAGGAACTCGGCAGCCGCCCGATCGAAGCGCTGGCCGCGTTGCCGCTGGTCAGCGACCCCGAACAGCGCGCGCTGATGCACGCGCTGTCGATCCCGCTCGAAGCGGCCTTCTTGGCCGACCCGCAGCTCTACCACCTGCTGCTGTGCCGCATGGTCAGGTTGGTCATCCGACATGGGGCCAGCGCGGCGGCGGCGCGTGCCTGTGCCTACTTCGGCATCGTGCTCGGGCCGGTCTTCAACCGCTATCCTGACGGCCGTCGCTTCACCGACACGGCAGCCGCGTTGGCGCGCCGGCATGGCTTCAATGAGCACCCGGCACGCATCCTCCACGCGGTCGGCATGGTCGCTTTCTGGAACCGGCCCGCCAGCAGCGCGATCGAAGCGATGCGCGTCGCGGCGCGCGCCGCCGACGACAGTGGCGACCTCGTCTTCGCCTGCTACAGCCGCGCACTCGTCGTCGCCGGCCTGCTGCTGCGCGGCGACGCGCTCGACACGCTGCGCCAAGAGGCGGCGCAGAACGTCGACTTCGTGCACAAGGCGTGCTCCGGCGACATGGAAGAACTGGTGCGCGACCAGCAGCGCTTCATCGACGCTCTGCAGGGCCGGACGGTGGCGCTGGACAGCTTCACCGACGCGTCGTTCGATGACGCGGCCTTCGAAGCCGGTCTCGGCCCGCAGCGCCTGCCGTCGATGGTCTGCTTCCACTGGATCCTGAAGCTGCAGCTGCACTTCCTGGCCGGCGAGTTCCCCGCCGCGCAGGCCGCGGCCGAACGCGCAAGGCCGCTGCTGCACACGGCAATGGCGCAGATCCAGTTTCTCGACTATCACTTCTTCGGCGCGCTGACGCTGGCCGCCCTGCACGATGGCGCCGAAGCGGCCGAGCGCACGCAGGCTAGCGCCGTCATCGGCATCCACCTCGAGACGCTGCGCAAGTGGGCCGCCGCGCGCCCGGCCAGTTTTGCCGACAAGCAGCAGCTGGTCGAGGCCGAGCTGGCGCGCATTGAAGGCCGCGACGGCGACGCGATGCGGCTCTACGAAGCGGCGATTGCGGCGGCGCGCGAATACGGCCTCGTGCATGACGAAGCGCTGGCACACGAGCTGGCGGCCGCGTTCTACGGCGCGCGCGGCTTCGCCGCCTTTGCCGACCTGTACCTGCGTGAGGCCCACCGCGCCTACGCGCGCTGGGGTGCCACCGCCAAGCTGCGCCAGCTCGAAGCGGCCCACCCGGCGCTGCGTGCCGCGGTGCCGACAGACTCCGGCGCGCAGTTGGACCTGCTGTCGATCATGAAGGCGTCGCAGGAGATCTCGGCCGCATCGTGCTGGCCGAAGTGGTCGACACGCTGCTGCGGCAGATGCTGGAAAGCGCTGATGCACAGTACGGCGCGGTGGTGCTGGTGCGTGACGAAGGCCTGGTGCTGGCCGCCGAAGCCAGCGTCGGCAGCACGCCGGAGCCGTTGGTGCATGTCACGCCGTGCGGCCAGCCGCTGCCGCCTCACATGCTGCCGACGTCGGTGCTGAACCACGTGCAGCGCAGCCGCAAGCAGGTGCTGCTGGGCGACGCGACGCGGCCGCACCCGTTTGCCGCCGACCCGTACTTCGCGGCGCGGCCGACGAAGTCGCTGCTGTGCCTGCCGATCCTGCGTCACGCGTCGCTTGTCGGCCTGATGCTGCTCGAGCACCGCACGGTGCCCGATGCCTTTACCGCCCAGCGGCTGCAAGTGCTGGACGTGCTGGCTGCACAGGCCGCGATCTCGCTCGAGAACGCGCTGCTGTACGACGCACTGCGCGAGGAAAACGCCGAACGCAAACGCGCCGAGGAAGCGCTGAGAGCCAGTGAAGTGCGCAACCGCGGGATCTTCGAATCGAACATCATCGGCGTTTTCTTCGTCGACATCACCGGCCGCATCACCGACGCCAACGCCGCCTTCCTCGACATGCTGGGCTACGAGCGCGCCGACCTGCAGGGCGCGGGCCTCACGTGGCAAGCCCTGACGCCACCCGAGCTGCTGGCCAACGATGAGCGGCGGCGGGAGGAGATTCTTCTCAAAGGCGTCTGCGCCCCGTACGAGAAGGCCTACATCGCGCGAGACGGCCGCCACGTCCCCGTGCTGGTGTGCTCGGGACTGATCAACCATCCGATCAACGGCGCGGTCGCGTTCGTGCTCGACCTCACCGAATGGCGCCAGGCTGAGGCCGAACGCGAGGCGCGCAGCGTCGCCGAACAGGCCTCGCGCACGAAGAGCGAGTTCCTGGCCAACATGAGCCACGAGATTCGCACGCCGATGAACGCCATTCTCGGCATGTCGCATCTCGCGCTGCAGAGCGGGCTCAACGCCGAGCAGCGCAACTATGTGCAGAAGGTGCACCACTCGGCCGAATCGCTGCTGGGCATCATCAACGACATCCTCGACTTCTCGAAGATCGAGGCCGGCCACCTGGACATGGAAAGCATCCCGTTCGAGCTTGACGAGGTGTTCGACAACCTCGCCACGGTTGTTGGTATGCACGCCGAAGAGAAAGGGCTGGAGCTCGTGTTCGCCGTGCCGCCGGGGTTGCCGTACAAGCTGATCGGCGACCCTGCGCGACTCGGCCAGGTGCTGCTGAACCTGGGCAACAACGCGGTCAAGTTCACCGAGCGCGGCGAGGTCATCATTGCCGTCGAACTGTTGGAACACGAAGGCAGCGCGGTGCGCCTGGGTTTCGAGGTCCGCGACAGCGGCATCGGGATTCCGCCCGAGCAGCAGCAACGGCTGTTCCAGCCCTTCGTGCAGGCCGACACGTCGACCAGCCGGCGCTTCGGCGGCACCGGCCTCGGGCTGGCGATCTGCCGCCATCTCGTGCGCATGATGGGCGGCGAAATCAGCCTCGACAGCACGCCCGGCCAGGGCAGCCGCTTCAGCTTCAATGCCCGCTTCGAGACCCGCGACCAAGAGCCGGCCGAGCCGGCCGGCCTGCGCGAACACGTGCATGGCCGGCGCGTGCTCATCGTCGACGACAACGAATGCGCGCGCCTGACGCTGGTCGAGACCTCGACCGCGCTCGGCATGCGGCCCACGGCCGTCGCCGACGGCGCGGCAGGCATCGCCGCTGTCGTTGCTGCCGACACAGCAGACCAACCGTTCGAGCTGCTGTTGCTGGACTGGCGCATGCCGCGGCTGGATGGCATCGGCTGCGCGCAGCGGCTGGCGCGCACCACGCTGCGCCACCCGCCGCCGACCGTGCTGATGCTGACCGCTTTCAGCCGCGACGAGGTGGCGCGCCGCCTCGCCGCCGAGCAGGTGACGGTGGCGGCGACACTGACCAAGCCGGTGACGCCGTCGGCGCTGCTCGACGCCTGCCTGGCTGCGCTGGCGCCAACAAGATCTCGCCCGCGTGCCGCGCGCAGCGACCGGCGCGAAGAAGCGCTGCTGCAACATCGCGCGGCGCTTGTCGGCGTGCGAGTGCTGCTGGTCGAAGACAACGAGATCAACCAGGAACTTGCGTGTGACCTGCTGCGCCGCGTCGGCGTGCTGACCGAGATCGCCGCCGACGGCGCAGAGGCGTTGGCGATGCTCGAGCGCGGGACTTTCGACGCCGTGCTGATGGACTGCCAGATGCCGGTGATGGACGGATACGAGGCGACGCGCGCGCTACGCGCCGACGCACGCTGGCGCGATCTGCCGGTGATCGCGATGACGGCGAACGCGATGGTCGGCGACCGCGAGAAGGTGCTCGCCGCCGGCATGAACGACCACGTCGCCAAGCCGATCAAGGTGGAGGATCTGTTCGGGACGCTGGTGCACTGGGTGCGCCGGGAGCCCAAGGCGAGCCATCGCGCGCAAGCCGCCGGCTCAGAGGCTGAGAGCTTTTCGAGCGTGCCCGAGCAGCACGTCAAAAGGCGCCTGATCTAGGCGCAAAGTAAAGCCCGCAAGCAGAAGTCTGGCCCAGTCGCGACGAACTACCGTCGCGCGAGTTCACCAACCTTGCTGATTGCCAAGCTTGCCGCCGTCGTTCGCGTCTCGACGCCCAACTTTTCGTAGATGTGCTCGAGATGCTTCTTCACCGTCGCCGGACTCGACCCCAGGATGTCGCCGATGTCACGATTGGTCTTGCCCTTCACCACCCAGTAAAGCACCTCCGCCTCGCGCAGCGTGAGCTTGAAGCTTTCCATCATGGATTCGACCACCGCCGTGTCGGACACTTCGCGCATCACGATCAGCCAGTCTTCATCGGCCGTGCGCTCTTGAAGATTGAGCACGAGCTGCCGGGCGCCGTTGACGAGTGCGAGCGGCTTGGGTGCAAGGCCTTGTGCCGCAAGTTCGGATTGGGCTTGCAGCCAGTCCAGCAGTTGCTCGGGCACCTGCGCCGATGCCGTACCAGCCTCCACTGCACCGAAGTAACTCTGCAGCAGCTTGCGCGCAAGCGGTGTCTGCCACACCGCGCGGCCGGTGTCGATGCGGATGGCCATGGTCGCGTGACCGAAGGCGTCGAGCGCATTTCGCGCCTGTCTTGCCTGCCGCGCGCCCTGCATGTGCACGGCGATGCGCGCCAACACCTCGCGCGGGCGGATTGGCTTGGTGACGTAGTCGACACCGCCCGCTTGAAACGCGGCCACCACGTGCTCGGTCTCGGTGAGGCAAGTCATGAAGATGATTGGAATGTGCGCAGTGTCGGGCCGCACTTTCAGTTGCCGCGCAAGCTCGAAGCCGTCCATGCCCGGCATCATCGCGTCGAGCAACACAATGTCGGGCAAGGCCTGGGCTGCGCGCTGCAAGGCCGCCTCGCCGCTGGTGGCGATGAGCACGGTGTAGCCGGCTTCATCGAGCGCATCGTGAAGCACCGACAGGTTGTCTGGCACGTCGTCGACGATGAGAACGAGGTCGGCGGTGTGGCGATCGATGTGGTCGCGGCCTGGCAGGCGCAAGGAAGTCGGCACCTCATGGACCAATGCGCGCATCGCGGGCCTTTCTGACAACGCCGGTCATGGCGTCGAGTTGGAACTGTCGCGCGAGATTGCGCAGGTGGGCGATGAAGCTCGCGCACTCGGGCGACTCGGCGTCAATGTCGTCGAGCAGCTTCACGATGCCACGGAAATAGCCGAGCTGAATCAATTCGTCGAGCGCCTTCAGGCGCGCTTCGGCCGGATAGACGAAGGAGCTGTCGGCCGACTTGTCGTAGCTCGGCGACTGCAATTCCGGCAGTGGCGCATGCAGCCATTCAAGCGCCAGTGCGCGGCCCAGCCAATCGAGCAGCTCGCTCTTGCGCACGGGCTTCAACACGAAGTCTCCTGGCGCGATGTTCACGTCGTTGTCGAGTCCGCGGTCGAAAGCGTTGGCGGAAACGATGGCCACCGGCGTGTGGTTCACACCGCCTGCACGCATGCGCCGGATGGTTTCCCAACCGTCGATGCCCGGCATGGCAAGGTCCATCAGAACTGCATCGGTCCGGCACTCGTCGAGCATCGACAGGCATTCATGGCCTGAAGCGGCGCAACGAACGTCAAACCCAAGCGGCGCCAGCACCTTGACGAGCAGGTCGCGATCCACCTCTTCGTTGTCAACGACAAGCACCGTGCGCCGCTGCCCGGCATAGCCGATGCGCACCACGCGAGGCAGTTCGCGCTCTGCCACCGCCGCGCGCACCTCGGGCAGGAAGAGGCGGATGCGAAACAGCGTGCCCGACGTCGCATCGTCGGCCGTCGCCACCTTGCTGTGCACCGTCATCTCGCCGCCCATCAGGTCGGTGAGCATCTTGCCGATGGTGAGGCCCAAACCCGTGCCGCCGCCCGCCGTGCTGCTCACCGCACTGCCTCGTGCAAAGGGCTCGAAGATCTGCGCGATCTCGTGTGCCGCGATGCCTGGGCCTGTGTCTTCGACCTCGAACACCGCCATCTCGCGTGCATAACTCATGCGAAACATCACCTGGCCTGCACTCGTGAACTTGACCGCATTGCCGAGGGTGTTGATGAGCACCTGCCGCATGCGCTTCTCGTCGGCCCGTACGACGTCGGGGATGCTGCCGTTGACCTCGTGGCGAAAGATCAAGCCCTTTCCCGCCGCCTGCAGCTCGAACATGCGCACGATTTGCTGCACGCATTCCTGAAAGCGCATCGGCTTGACGTCGAGCGTGAGCTTGCCGCTTTCTATGCGCGCGATGTCGAGCGTGCCTTCGATCAGCGACAGCAAATGGTCGCCGCCGCGCCGGATGACGCTCACCGCCTGCTTGCGGTGCGCGGGCACGCCCTCGTCTTCATCGAGCAATTGCGCGTAGCCGATGATGCTGTTGAGCGGCGTTCGCAACTCGTGGCTGATGGCGGAGATGTATCGGCTCTTGGCCTGATTGGCGAGATCGGCGGTTCGCTTGGCCTGCTGCAGCGCTTCGTCGGTGCGCTGGTGCGACTCGATCTCGTGGCGCAACGCCTGCGCCTGTTCGTTGAGGGCCTGCGTCTGGCGATTGCTCTCTTCCTGCGCGACCTGCCGGCTCTTGTGCGTGAGCACGATCCACCAGGTGACGATTGCCGTCACGACGACGAGCGCGGCGAAGACCTTCATGAAACCGAGACCGATCGCCTGCGCCATCATTTGGCGCACGCCGTCGGCGGTGTCGTGCAGCTGCTTCAGCTCGTGTTGGTAGATCATGTAGAACAACATGCCAAGCATCGGGACGATGGCGCACATCGACAGCAGGTAGCGGCCGAGTTCGGTGTCGAGCTTGCCCCACATCACGCTCGGCAGAATCTTGCGCGCCGCGGCCTGCCATTGCGCGGACCAGTTCGCGTCGGGCTTGCACATGTCATTGCAGCGAGCGTCGAGCGAGCAGCACAGTGAACAGATGTGCCCGAGGTAGGCCGGGCAATAGGCCATGTCATCGGACTGCCGGCGTAGGCGTTGGTCACGTTGATCTTCAACTGCGACACGACCACCAGCAAGGCTGTCGCTGCAATCGCCCAGGTGGCGCGTGGAAAGACGTATTCATAGGCGGCGAGGTACATCTGGTTCGGGTCCACCGCCCTGTCCACCGGCACCGAGTGGCTGATCGCCAGGTACGCCAGCAAAGCGCCACCCAGCATCTTCAGCACACCCGGCACGACCCACCCCGGCCCGCCGACCAGCACGCCCGCCCACCATCGAAACCGGTTCTTCTGCGTGCGCTCCGGCATGAAGCGCAAATAGTCGACCTGCTCGCCCATCTGCGTGATGAGCGCGATTCCAACCGTCATTGCCGCGCCGAACATGGCGATGTTGAACTGCCCGCCCTGCCCGCTCGCACCGGCATAGCCAGTCAGTTCATTCAACACGCCCGGATTCTTCTGGAACACATAGACATAGGGGACGACGAGGAGAAAAATCCAGAGCGGCTGCGTCCACACCTGCAGCTTGCTGATCACCGTCACACCGTGCGTCACCAGCGGCACGACGACGAGCGCGCAGATCAGATAGCCCCAGGCCGGCGGGATGTCGAAAGCCAGCTCCAAGGCGTAGGCCATGATGGCCGCCTCCAGCGCGAAGAAGATGAAGGTAAAGCTCGCGTAGATGAGCGAGGTGACGGTTGAACCGATATAGCCGAAACCCGCGCCGCGCGTGAGCAGGTCCATGTCCACGCCGTGCCTTGCGGCGTAGCAGCTGATGGGCACGCCTGCCAAGAAGATGATGAGGCCGGTGATGAGGATGGCCCAGAAGGCATTGACGAAGCCGTACTCCACCAGCAGCGTTGCGCCCACGGCTTCGAGCACAAGGAAGGACGCCGCGCCGAAGGCCGTATTGGCAACCCGCAGCTCCGACCACTTTCGAAAGCTGTGCGGCGTGAAGCGCAGCGCATAGTCCTCCATGGTCTCGCTCGCCACCCACTTGTTGTAGTCGCGACGCACCTTGACGACGCGCTGCACTGCCTCAGTGCGCACCGAAGTGGTCACCGCGGGGCCGACGCGAGGGGCGTGGGCCGTTGGAGGCGTCGCGACACTCATGGCGGTCGAGCAACGCAAGCTGCATGCCGTGGGGTTTTTAGGTGCTTGGAATACGGGTCTGTCCTAAGATGTGAAACATTCCTTGTTTTCGGCACCTCAATGGAACTCACTCCTCGCGAGAAGGACAAGTTGCTGATCTTCACCGCAGCCTTGCTCGCCGAACGCCGCAAGGCACGGGGCCTCAAGCTCAACCATCCCGAAGCCGTCGCCCTCCTTAGCGCGGCCATCATGGAAGGCGCACGCGACGGCAAGTCGGTGGCCGAGTTGATGAGCGATGGCAAGACCGTTCTTACCCGCGCTGATGTGATGGACGGGGTGGCGGAGATGGTCCCCGAAATTCAGATGGAAGCCACTTTCCCCGACGGCACCAAGCTTGTCACGGTGCATCAGCCAATCGTCTGACATGGCGCCTCCAAGTCACGTCGCTCTTGCTCCGCGAGGTAGCTCGGAGGCTGAGAGTTTGTTCTCGGCGTGCACTCAACTCCAATTCAGGCAGAGCCTTTCGACTCGCTCAGGACAGGCTTCCAAGAAACACCCCTTTCAAGGTCTTGTATTGGCTCCTCTCCCCTCTGGGGAGAGGCTGGGTGAGGGGCTGCGCTGATGGCAACCCATGGCCTTATTCACCGCCCACGGCCCTCACCCCCGCCCTCTCCCAGAGGGAGAGGGAGCGAACACCCTGAAAGGGGTGCTTCCAAGAAGCCTCGCTCGGGGCATAGCGTCGACAAACCCAGACCGAACTATTCGCCTCTCAACCGCCTTGGGCGGTGCGGCGGCTTTCTGACCGATCGCTCATTCATTCCCCAAGGAGTACACGCTTGAAGACATTGCGGCATCCATTGCTTCGTGTGGGCCCGGTGGTTCTGGCGCTCGCACTTCCCGGGCTTTGCGCGGCCCATGGTGGTGGCGATGCGGGCGCGCATCACGATGCGGTGGCCGCCTTGTGGGCGGGGTTCGTTCATCCGCTCATTGGTGCAGATCACTGGACCGCGATGCTGGCGTTCGGGCTTTGGAGTTCGATGACCGCAAAGCGTGCGGTGGTCATGCCCTTCGCGTTCACTGCGATGGTGATGGTGGGCGCGATGCTCGGGTTCAAGCACGCACCGGTCGCAGTGGTCGACCCCTTGATCGCCTGCTCGCTGTTCGTGCTGGGCCTCCTGATCGCGATGCGCTGGACCATCCCTTCGTGGGCCGGTGCGCTGATGGCAAGTGCATTCGCCCTCTTCCACGGCGCCGCTCACGGCTTCGAACTGGCCGGGCCGGCGCAGACTTTTGCCTTGGCGGGCATGCTCGTCGCCACGCTGCTGCTGCAGGGCTTGGGCATCGCGCTTGGCCGCTGGCTACCGCAGCGTGCACCCTGGTTGCCGCGACTCGGCGGCGCGGCCCTGGCCCTTTTCGGCGCAGTGTTGCTCGGACCATTCGCATGATTCCGGGCGAGTTGCTGATCGACACGGGTGACATCGAACTGAATCCCGGGCGACGCAGCATCTCGCTGGTGGTCGAGAACAGCGGCGACCGCCCGATCCAGGTCGGATCGCACTATCACTTTGCAGAGACGAACGCTGCATTGCAGTTCGACCGCGCTGCCGCGCGAGGCATGCGGCTCAACATTGCATCGGGCACGGCTGTCAGGTTCGAGCCGGGGCAGCAGCGGACGGTGGAGTTGGTGGACTATGCGGGTGACCGAAGGGTTTTCGGTTTCCGCGGCTTGGTGCAAGGGCCAATCTAACGACATGGCCAGCATTCAAAAACGTGCCTATGCCGAGATGTTCGGCCCCACCACCGGCGACCGACTCCGCCTCGCTGACACCGACCTCATCGTCGAAGTCGAACTCGACCTGACCACCGCGGCCGGCGGTTACGGCGAAGAGATGAAGTTCGGCGGCGGCAAGACCATTCGCGACGGAATGGGTCAGTCGCAGCGCGTCAACGGACCGCATCCGCACGAGGCTGTCGATTGCGTGCTCACCAATGCACTCATCCTCGACCACTGGGGCATCATCAAGGCCGACATCGGCCTGCGCGCCGGGCGCATCGCGAAGATCGGCAAAGCGGGCAACCCGGACGTGCAATCGGGCGTGGACATCGTCATCGGCCCGGGCACGGAAGTGATTGCGGCCGAGGGCATGATCGTCACGGCTGGCGGCATCGACAGTCACATCCATTTCATTTGCCCGCAGCAGATCGAAGAGTCGCTGATGAGCGGAGTGACCACCATGCTCGGCGGCGGCACGGGGCCTGCCACCGGGACTTTCGCTACCACCTGCACGCCGGGACCGGAGAACCTCGCGCGCATGCTGCAGGCCGCCGATGCGTTTCCCATGAACATCGGCTTTCTCGGCAAGGGCAACGCGAGCCAGCCTGAAGCCTTGCGCCAGCAGATCGAAGCCGGCGCCATCGGGCTCAAGCTGCATGAGGACTGGGGCACGACACCCTCGGCCATCGACTGCTGCCTGAGCGTCGCCGAAGAGACCGACACGCAGGTGTCCATCCACAGCGACACGCTCAACGAATCGGGCTTCGTGGAAGACACGATCGCGGCAACCAAGGGTCGGTCGCTCTGCGCCTTCCATACCGAAGGCGCAGGCGGAGGCCACGCGCCTGACATCCTGCGCGTGGTGGGCGAAGAGAACTTTCTGCCATCGTCCACCAACCCGACCATGCCCTATACCGTGAACACGGTGGACGAGCACCTGGACATGCTGATGGTGTGCCACCACCTCGACGCGAGCATCGCCGAAGACCTGGCCTTCGCAGAGAGCCGCATTCGGCGCGAGACGATCGCCGCGGAAGACGTACTGCACGACCTTGGCGCAATCAGCATGTTCAGCTCCGACTCGCAGGCCATGGGCCGCGTCGGCGAGGTCATCATCCGCACCTGGCAGACCGCGCACAAGATGAAGCAGCAAAGGGGGTGGTTGGCGCCCGCTGCTGCCCCCACCCCAAGCCCTTCCCCCAGACGGGGAAGAGAGCTTCTCGGTGTCTGCGACGCTGACCCCAGGAATGACAACACACGCGTCAAACGCTACGTCGCCAAGTACACGATCAATCCCGCCATCGCCAATGGCATCTCGCATGAAGTGGGCAGCATCGAAGAAGGCAAGTGGGCCGATCTCGTGCTGTGGAAGCCCGCCTTCTTCGGCATCAAGCCGTCATTGATCCTGAAGGGCGGCTTCATTGCCGCGGCCGCGATGGGTGACCCGAATGCATCCATCCCAACCCCGCAGCCCGTGCACTACCGCCCGATGTTCGGCTCCTTCGGTGGTGCGCTGCACAAGGGCTCGATCACCTTCATGAGCCAAGCCGCGATCGCAGGCGGTGTGCATGAAGTGCTGAACCTTCACAAACGCGTCGCCGCGGTAAAGGCATGCCGCACGGCGAAGAAACAGCACATGGTTCACAACGCCTGCGCACCGAAGATGGAGATCGATGCGCAGACCTATCAGGTCCGTGCCGATGGCATGCTGCTGACTTGCGAGCCAGCCACGAGCTTGCCGATGGCGCAAAGGTACTTCCTGTTCTGACGCGGAGCAGGCGGCAACACGACGGCTATCAATCGAACCGGGACTTCTTCGGGGATTTCTTCGCCGCCAGGTACTCACCTGCCCGCCGGATCTCCTGAAAGCGAAAGCCTTCGATGGACGTGCTGTACTGCTTTCCGAAGCGATCGGTGCGATAGGCCTGGACGCGCTGAAGCAGGGTCTCTGCCGCGTCGCCCGTCTTGTCCTTGGTGACGATGGCGTTGGCGCCTGCCAAGCTCCGTGCCAAGGTATGCGAATGCATGTGCTTCATGAACTCAGGCGGCATGTCGAGATATGTATGCCTTCAGGTGGCGGACACCGATTTCCGTTCAGGCTGACCCTTCGATACCTCAGGACAGGGTACGCCTACGGCGTATCGAAGCCACTCATGGGTTCCTCATGGGTGTCTTGCATCCCCGGTTCGAGCCACTTTAGCTGGCGGAGTCTCGCATCGACCCGTTGCCATCGCGTGCGCGCTGAGGCCGGAGGTCACACGCTCACGCAGTCGCTCCACCACGCGTTTGTCGAGATCGTGGTACAGCGCCGCCTGCGTCAATATGTTGAGCACATGGGCCTTGGCCAGCTTGTAGTCGGCC